>JANXRX010000163.1 GCA_025352905.1 Bacteroidota bacterium
TGGTAAAAACCGGGGTTGGTAATGGGTTTAGCGGCATGCCATTGCGTATGCGCCGCATTGCCGGCGTGAAAGGGTATTTCAGATTTATCATTAAACACAAGGGTTAAACCTGCCACGCTATCGGTAGTGGTAATGTTCCAGATAATATGCGAACCTTCTTCAGCGGTAACATTGAATTTATCCTGAACCCGTTCTTTTTTACCGGTATAAGCGGGTGGTGTAATAATTATTCTCACCTCTTTTACCTGCGGTGGATTTATTTCGGTACGGGAGATAGCAGGTAGATTTTTATGCGCAGGAAGTTGTACGGGCAATAGATATAAAATAACAGAGACAATACCCGATACCGCCAGCGAAATGAATGCGATTGTAAAAATCTTACGAACGGTTGCCGGTTCGCCAATACCCGTGGTCAGCTTTTGTTCTATTCTCTGCACCTGTAACTGTTCCAGGAAATTCAGTTCTGCGGAAGGTTTTAAAAATAAGCCCGCGCTCTCCTGCAATTCAGGGTGTGAACGGTTGAGGAAAGCAGAAACATCTTTTGGCTCTATCTTTTTATAAAAAAAGAAAAAAATACCCGCAGCAATGCCAATAAAAAATACAGGGATAAACACCCCATTGATATGAAACAGTTTCAACCCAATGGCAGTGAGCAGGATTGTAAGCGACAAAGCCATAATGAACCATCCCCATACGATACGGATGTTCCATTTTTTTTGCAGGTATTGAATAATACCGCGGCTGCTTACTTCATCCATATACTACCTCCTTTTTCTCCCGGTATACCAGGAGCCGTTCAGCCAGAAACAGGATAAAAGCCAGTATCCAGAGAGGTTTCAAAAAACCTGTTTTGTGTAACAGCTCTTTTTTAATCGCAGAGGCTGTTTCATTTTTCATGGGCAGCAATTGTTTTTCGTCTATGATCCCGGTAACCGGCGCAACCTGTCCTGCACTATTGAATAAGAGATCGTAGAGTAACTGCGGAAACTTTGCACTCCATACCATATCATTCCATTGCGGATCAAAGCGACTGTAAAAATGATATATCGCAGGAATAGTGTTTTCCTTGTTTAAAATGGTTTCACCATTTCCGTTTGTCCATACGGGAGTGCCCATGGCAGTTTCTTGTATCATTTTATAACCCCGCAGTCCTTCTTCCGCAGATACATTGATACCGTCGCCTGTTAGTACAGGAGACAAAGCCTCTATTGCTTTTCCTCTTCCGTATACAAACCAGGCTTTTTTTACGGGTATATTGGGTATTGTATTATCAGACAACCAGAATACCCAGTCAGCACCTTTAGGAATGTTCTGTGTGTTTTGGGCAACTGTTACAACGATCTTCCGTTTGGCCTGGTCCCTGATCGCTTCCAGCGCGGCTTTGATATAATGATCACCCATGCCCGGCTTATCCGTATAAATGCAAATAGTGGTAATGGCTGTATCCTTTTTAAAAGAACTGTTTGAAAAAGAAGTATCAGCAGGCGTATAGGTTTTCCAATGAAGGTTCAACGCAACGGAAGGGCGGGTGCCGTTGAAATGTTCCAGGCGGTTACTGGTAAAAAGATACACTGGTAAGGTTGTGGGCACCCGCTGATCCAAATTCTGCAAACGTGTCCAGTAGCGGATTTTTTCTTTCGCTGAATCGTTATCCGCCTGTACCGTATCAGCGATCTTTGCTTCCGTAAAACCGGGATTAAAATAATGAAAAACATATCCCTGCTGTAACAGCGAATCAATCGTGGGCGCAAACAGCCGGTATGCCTGTTTTACTTCCTGTTTATCTATTAAGATCCACCCTTTTTGTTGTGAGTCAGTTTCGGGTGTTTCGATAAAGGGATTGGTCAGTAACAGCGCCAGCACGATCAGCAATAGGCAGCGCAGCAGTAACAGTAACCATTCTGAGATCCGCAAACTCTTTGTATGTGATTTGGCGCTTTCTGTGAGAAAGGCAATGCTGCCCACTTTGCGTGTTTTGCCTTTCTTCACGTTCCACAAATGAATAAACAGCGGAACTGCAATGCCCGCAATTGCCCAAAGCCATATGGATTGTACAAGATGGATCAAACCTTATCCCCTCAGTTTATTTCGTTGTTTTAAAAAATCAGCCAGCGCCTTATCAACCGGCTCATCCATCCGTATCGCTTGATAAAAAATATTTTTATTTAGTAGCGCCGTCCGGATCCCGGTCATGTATTTTTCCACCTGTTCTTTATAAGCTGTTGGATTTTTGGATGGATCTATCCGGATGGTCTGCCCGGTTTCGAGGTCTTCCAGCGCCGCATATCCTTTATAATCAAATTCCAGTTCATTGCGCCCCATCAGGTGAAACACAATGATCTCGTGTTTGTTGCTGGAAAGCGAATGAAGCAATTGCGAGATCTCGCCGTCCTTTTCATAATAATCGGTGATGAAAATCAACAACTCTTTTTTGTTGCTTCCCGAGAAAATATCACGGTACTGTATGGGCTCTGTAAAATTTCCTGCAGGGCGGATATTTTCCAACTGGTAAAAGATGCGGGAAAGATGCTGGTGGTCTTTGCGTGCGGGTAAAGAAAATAAACTGCCTTCACGGAATACGTATAAGCCTGTAGCATCACCCTGCCGCGCAGCCAGGTAAGCCAGCGATGCTGCCAGGTACCGCGCATATTCGATCTTGGTAAAATAACCATCGGCATGATTCATCGAAGCGCTGGCATCTATTAAGAACCGTACTGAAATACTGGTCTCTATTTCCGACTCGCGTATATAATAGCGGTCGCTTCTCGCAAACATTTTCCAGTCGAGCCGCCGCAGGTCATCCCCCGCCTGGTAACTCCGGTACTGGCTAAACTCCATGCCCTCTCCTTTTACCTTGCTTGCATGGATCCCCGCCATAAATCCATCCACCGTTGTCTTCGCAGCCAGCGGCAGATCTTTGATCGCCATTAATATTTTTGGATCAGCGAGACGGGTCATTTGGATTCTTTATGGTTAGATACCCTAAGCAAGCCTGCCTTTCGGCCGCTCTACCGATTGTAAAAGCGTAGTGGTTACATCATCAGAACTGATATTCTCCGCTTCTGCTTTGAAGTTCATCAAAATACGGTGGCGAAGAACGGGCGGCGCCATGGCATGTATATCTTCCATTAAAACGGCATAACGCCCTTTCAGTAATGCCCTTGCCTTAGCGGTTAAGATCAGCGCCTGCCCCGCCCGCGGGCCACTGCCCCAGCGTACAAATTCTTTAATGTACGCGATCGAAGAAGTATCGGGCCTGGTTGCACGGATCAGGCTGGTAACATACTGAACCAGTTCCTCATTGATGCTTACATCCCGTACAAAAGCCTGTAACTGCTGGATCTCTGTCGCATTCAATACCGGCAGTACCTCAGCTTTTTTATTGCCGGTGGTGCTGCTTAATATATTGCGCTCTTCCTGTTCAGAAGGGTAGCCAATCTTTACATACAATAAAAACCGGTCGAGCTGCGCCTCCGGCAGCGGGTAGGTTCCGGACTGTTCTATCGGGTTCTGGGTGGCAAGAATAAAAAAGGGCCTGTCCAGCTTATAGGTTTTTCCGCCATACGTTACTTCAAATTCCTGCATGGCTTCGAGCAATGCGGCCTGTGTTTTGGGCGGGGTACGGTTGATCTCATCGGCCAGTACGATATTGGCAAACAGCGGCCCCTTGTTAAACTTAAAAAAGCGTTTACCCGTTGCGTGGTCCTCTTCAAGGATCTCGGTACCCACGATATCCGTTGGCATCAGATCGGGTGTGAACTGTATGCGGCGAAAATTCAGGTGAAGGGCCTGCGACATGGTTCGCACCATTAGTGTTTTTGCCAGACCGGGAACGCCCTCCAGTAAACAGTGACCGCCGGCCAGCAGGGCAACGATGATCTCTTCCAGGATTATGTCCTGCCCAACAATCACTTTTTGGATCTCGCTCTTCAGTTGTGCCAGTTTACCCAACAGGTCTTTTACCGTAGTTTCTGAGATTTCCAAAGTATTCATTTTAGTTATAAATTACAGATCGCAAAAAGAGGAATTTAGCTCAAAAACAGAATCGAAAAAAATAAAGTAGGTTAAATGGTTAAAAGAGCCGTGACGAAAGCTAAATTCACATTCACCAGATTAAAATACCGCTCGGGCGATTGGAACACGGATCAGCGTATGCCCTCCAATGTGCTCAACTCGCTGATCGAATACACGACCATTCCGGTTGACCTGCAGGAGAAAGTGATCGAACTTGGCAGCGATGATCTTTACCAGGCGCCTTTCACATACCTGAGCGGTCATAAACTGGTGCAGTTTGATAC
>JANXRX010000272.1 GCA_025352905.1 Bacteroidota bacterium
GGAACATGCTGGTATTTGATGCTAAGGAAAGAGGCAGGTACCGGTTCAGTAAAATATACTGGCGGCTGCTTTTACTCGAAGCAGTGCAGGCAGCAAGCATCCGGAAAGCAACTGGTATGATCTTTATTTCTGACTATGCCAGGAATTATGTTACCCAAAAGATCCATTTAGAAAGCAAACGGATAACTAAGATCAACCACGGGATTTCAGAGCGTTTCCGGGAAATCGTAAAGCCGCAGAAAGCCATAGCTACTTACACCAAAGAGAATCCTTTTACCCTTCTGTATGTATCCATTGTTGACCTGTATAAACACCAGTGGCAGGTAGCGAAAGCAGTGCATACACTACAAACAAAGGATGGTTTTCATATACAGCTGGAACTAGTAGGACCAGGTTACGGTCCCGCTTTGCAAAAATTGAATACGGTCATTGCCGAAACAGGAAGCGAATCTTATATTCATTACCGGGGTAACCTGAAATATGAAGAGCTTCATACACTATATCATACAGCAGATGCTTTTGTTTTTGCTTCTTCCTGTGAGAATATGCCAAATATTCTATTTGAAGCCATGAGCGCCGGGTTACCCATTGCCTGCTCAAACAGGCAGCCGATGCCTGAATTCCTGAAAGATGCCGGATGGTATTTTGATCCTGAAGAAAGTGATAGTATTTACCATGCGCTTAAAGACATGCTGATAAATCCCGATGCAAGAGAAAATATGGCAAAAAAGGCGGCGGCCTATGCAGGGGAATACAGTTGGAAAAAATGTGCAGATACCACGTTCCGTTTTTTATACGGATTAACAGAAAAGAACAGCCAATAGCATGTGTGGAATTTTAGGCAGTATCAGTAACCGATTTTCTTTTTCAAAAAAAGGGCTCGACCTTCTTGCTCACCGCGGGCCGGATGATGAAGGTATTTTTCTTGATGGACCCGTTATGTTGGGTCATCGCAGGCTTTCTATCGTTGACCTGAGCGCAAATGGTCATCAGCCCATGTTCTCAGCCGATGGCAACTATGTGATGATCTACAATGGAGAGATCTATAACCATGCAGAGATCCGGAAAGACCTTCTGCAAAAAGGATATACATTCCGGTCCGGTTCCGATTCAGAAACTTTATTATATGGGTTCTGCGAATATGGAACAGGCATCCTGGAGAAACTGAACGGGATATTCGCTTTTGCGATCTATGATAAACTAAAGCAAAAAATTTTCCTGGCAAGAGATCAGTTTGGCGTGAAGCCTTTATACTATTACCATACAGAAGCAGGATTTGCGTTTGCCAGCGAAATGAAGGCTTTTCAGTCAATACCGGGGTTTGATAAAACGCTGGATCATACCGCGATTTTCTATTATTTACAGGTACTCTATGCTCCCGGTGAATTTACCCCGTTTAAAAAAGTCAGGAAATTATTACCGGGACATTGTATTATTTATGATATACCAACTGCCTCTTTTTCCATAGAAAAATATTTTACTATCCGTTTCACAAAACCCGATCCACAGAAAACGGAAGAAGACTGGAAAAACGAATTGGAAGTAAAGCTGTTAAAAGCAGTTGAACGCCAGTTAATGAGCGATGTTCCTATCGGTTATTTTTTATCCGGCGGATTGGATTCAAGCCTGATCGTGGCGCTGGCGCAAAAGCTGGATCCCAGCCATCAGCGTTTGGATTGTTTTACAATTGCAGGCGGAGTGGATATGCAACGCGAAGGATTTGCCGACGACGAATACTATGCAAAAAAAGTAGCGGCTGAACTGGGTGTTCAGTTACATGTACACAAGACCGAAAGCAGCGTTCTGGATGATTTTGACAAATTTATCTGGCACCTCGATGAGCCACAGGCAGACCCTGCACCTTTTCATGTATACACAATAGCAAAGTTGGCACAGGAAAGAAATTACAAAGTATTGCTGGGTGGAACAGCGGGGGATGATATTTTCTCGGGCTACAGGCGTCACCAGGCCACCAACCTGGAAAAATACTTCTCCCTGGTTCCGGGAATAGCAGCAAAAGGAATCAAATCAATAGCAGATAATATCCATACATCCCACCCAACCATCCGCAGGATAAAAAAAATCACGGAAGACCTGGATAAAACCCGCGAAGAACGTTACGCAGGATATTTTATGTGGGGCGCCGAAAAGAAATTGATGGGTCTTTTCCAGCCTGTTGTACAGGAGCAGCTTCAAAATAAAATACTTCCCTCACGATATTTTCAGAATCTGCTTACCCAATTGCCGGCAGATACCCCCGAGCTGAATAAAATGCTTTATCTCGAATTAAAGACATTTCTTCCTGATCATAACCTAAGCTATACGGATAAGATGAGTATGGCGGTTGGCGTGGAAACAAGGGTTCCTTACCTGGATACAGAACTTGTTTCTTTTGCAAACAGTATGCCCGCCGGTCTAAAAATGAAAGGCAGCACAACCAAGTACCTGCTGCGAAAAGTAGCGGAAAAATACCTCCCCAACGATGTGATCTACCGGCCCAAAACCGGCTTCGGCGCACCGGTAAGACAATGGATAAAAAAAGATATGAAAGCAATGATCGCAGAACGGCTGAGCGAATCTGCCATAAACAAACAGGGTATTTTTCATTCAGA
>JANXRX010000284.1 GCA_025352905.1 Bacteroidota bacterium
CGCCTTACGCCTTACGCCTTACGCCTTACGCCTTACGCCTTACGCCTTACGCCTTACGCCTTACGCCTTACGATAGTAAATTCTGCCTGGCCAAAAACTCCAATTTTTTATTCGCATCCATTAATTTATTTGTCAGTTGCAGGTTCTTTTGCCTTAGTTCCACCACCTCGTAAGCCTTGTAAATAAAATTTTTAATATCCTCCTCGTTCCAGGGCTTGGAAAGATACTTGTATACCTGGCCCAGATTGATGGCGTCTATGACCGCGTTAATATCAGTATAACCGGTGATCAGGATCCGGATAGGGTCGGGGTGCGTGTCTATAATGGATTGAAAGAATTCTATGCCGGTCATCTTTGGCATCCGCTGATCGCTCAGGATCACATGGATCGTTTCCGTATCTAATATCTTCCTGCCTTCCTCAGCCGATTCAGCCGTAAAAACGTTAAAGGTTCTGCGAAAGGAGGCCTTAAAAGAATTGATGTTATTAGGTTCATCATCAATGTATAAAACATTGATAGCTTTATCTTCCATGATATTTAGACTTTAATGCTGCTTTCTGCTTTTAAAATTAATCAATCCGCCGGTTTATGCAATAATAATGAGCAGAGTTTTGTTATTTTGTTTATATTAGAAAATTATCCTAACTGATGAACCAGTCTCTACTCCCCGTTAAAGAGATCCGCATCAGGGTTTTCAGGGCACCTGACGACCCCGTCACCTGTCTCAAATTTATTGAGGGGCATAGGAAAGTGCTGTCAATATACGGGATCGAAAATATTACGACCAATACCGAGGACTGGATGTTCCGGCATTCCATTTTTGTGATCGTTGTGGAATCATTGGATCAGGAAAAGCTGTACGGTGGCGCCCGCATCCAGGTGGCAGACGGCATACACCCTTTGCCAATAGAAGAAGCTACCGGTAAAATGGATCCTAAGATATACGAGATCGTGCGGCAGCGCGCCAAAGCAGGGGCAGCTGAATTATCCGGGCTCTGGAACTCGAAAGAAGTGGCAGGCTTTGGTATCGGAAGCCTCTTCCCATCAAGGGTAGCCGTTGCACTGGCTACACAGATCGGGGTCAATACTTTTTTTACATTATGCTCACCCACAACCGTACGGTTCAAAGACTGGATGGGGGGGAAGATCCTGACCGATGTGGGTATCAACGGAACTTTCTACTATCCCAAGATCGATTTGCTGGCCACTGCCTTATACCAGGAAGATATGTTTGATCTTCCCATAACCCATCCCAGGGAAAGGGAAAAGATCATGTACCTGCGCGAGAACCCGGAACATATCGCCAATGAGAAATCTCCTTTTAAGGATCACTATATCAATATCCACTATGCTTTGAACCTCGGGAACATTGATCCGAAAGAGTTTCATCTCAATTACGCACCGTTTGCGCCGCAGGACAAAAATGAACCTTTATGAGAAAGATCGTCCTCGCATCCATCAGTAATATATTGATGGTGATACTGCCTTTACTCGGCAAACCCGCCCTGATACTGAACGGCAAGATCTTATTTATCATCGCCGGCTGCATTTGTATGTGGCTCACACAACCCCCGGTATCTGTAAAAGAAACCAGCGACCAGAAAAGCAGCGATCGCTTTTCAGTGGTATTGATCCTGTTCATGTCGGTGATCAGTGTAGTGGTGCCGGTAGCCGACTGGGCTTATTTCAGGTTGGATCATGACCGCTTTAATGCGGTAACCGTTATCGGTTTTTGTATGATCATCGCCGGGGTATCGTTCAGGGCATGGTCGGTAAAAACACTGGGCCGTTATTTTACGGCAACCGTGCAGATCACGGAAGGGCATACCCTGGTAAAAACAGGGCCTTACCGTATTGTTCGTCACCCAAGTTATACCGGCGCCTTTCTTGCGATCATCGCTGGGGGAGTGATCCTCGAAAGTATTACCGGATTTGTAATATCTTGTATCGCTATGATCATTGCTTATTATGTACGCATACGGATAGAAGAAAAAGAATTAACGGGCTGGTTCGGTCAGGCATATGAAAATTATAAAAGGGATACCAAAATGATCATTCCGTATGTCTGGTAAAAAGAGATATTACTCTGCAACGGTTGTATTCCAGCGCACAAAAACGATGTTTCTTTTTTTTGTGTTGTTTACCTGTTTCCACCCGCTGCAGGCACAGGTAGTAAAGGTTACAAATGATACGTCTTCGTTCATTCTCTCCGAGTATATGCAGGAGCTGGTAGACAGTTCCGGTAACTTATCTGCGGCGCAGGTAATGCAACAGGATAAATTCAGTAAGACCAACGGCGCGATCCCTCTTTTTCCCAACCAGGTAAAAAGTGTATGGTTCCGTTTTACGGTGGCGCACCAGGCAACCAACTCTGCGCAGCTTTTTCTCAATATTGCTTACCCCAATCTCTCTGATGTAAGTTTATACGCAATTGATTCAGGCCAGGCAAAACTGATTGGCGAGGAAGGAAATGAAGTGATCAGTAGCCAGCATATTACAGGATCGCCAAATATTGTGTTTAACCTCCGGTTACCACAGGGCCACTCGCAGCAATACCTTTTACATGTTTACAGCCGTCATCCCATCATCCTTCCCGCAACGGTACTAACTTATGATGCACTGCATGAATCGATTACTTTTCAAACCATTGTTACCGGCCTGTACCTCGGCGTGCTCATGATCATGTTTGTGTATAACCTGTTCCTGTTCTTTGCCACGAAGGATAATAACTATCTTTTTTATGTTCTCTATATATTATTCCTGAGCCTGGCCCAAACCACGCTGGCGGGTTATGAATACAGGTACCTGTGGCCAACACACCCTGCCTTTAATAAGTATGCCGTTATATTTACCTCTTCTCTTTCTGCCATGAGCGGGCTCGTGTTCAGTATGCTTTTTTTACGCACTTCCGAGAACGCCAAACGAACACATAAATGGCTGCAGCTGCTGGTGGCTATTTATGCACTCGGGCTTTGCTTGAGTTTTTTTACAGAAGACCTGTCTATCAATTATAATATACTGAACTATAACGGGCTGGTTGGCGTATTGTCGGTGCTTGTAACCAGTTTTTATATCGCTAAAAAGAATTTCAGGCCCGCTTATTTTTACCTCACTGCCTGGTTATTTTTCCTGGTGACCTTTATCATTCTCATTTTAAGGAACCTTGCGATCCTGCCGTATAATAATTTTACCACGTATATTATTTATGTGGGATCTTCCCTGGAAGTTGCCTTGCTGTCTATCGCACTTGCCGATAAGATCAATGTACTGCGGATGGAAAAAGAAGCCTCACAGGCCGACGCTTTGCGCACATTACTTGAAAAAGAAAAGATCGTCAGGGACCAGAATGTGGAACTGGAAAGAAAGGTTACGGAAAGAACGGAGGAACTGTCTTCCTCCAATACCCATCTCAGCAATGCATTGGATAACCTGAAGGATACGCAGATTCAATTGGTGGAAGCAGAAAAGATGGCTTCACTGGGGCAACTCACTGCCGGTATTGCCCACGAGATCAATAACCCCATCAATTTTGTAAAATCGAATATCGGGCCCCTGCAACTGGATATCCATGACCTCTTATCGGTTATTGATGAGTACGATAAACTGCATGGATCTGAGAATAGCGAGATCCCCGAAAAATTAGTGGCGATTGATAAATTCAAAAAGAAGATAGATGTAGGCTACCTGAAAACGGAGATCGAGAGCCTGGTAAAAGGAATACGCGAAGGCGCAGAGCGTACCGCGGAGATCGTACAGGGGCTGCGTACATTTAGCCGGCTGGATGAAAGCGAGATTAAGACGGTCAATATCTATGAGGGGCTCGATTCGAGCCTGGTTCTGCTGAAGAACCTGATGCCTGCCAATATTGTTATCGAAAAGAACCTGCAGGGAAACGGGGTGATAGAGTGTTACCCGGGAAAACTAAACCAGGTATTTATGAATATAGTTGGCAATGCCATTCAGGCGATCAAACAGAAACCGGTACAGTCGGAAAAAGAATATTTATCGATCTCATCAAGAGATATGGGCGATCAGCTGGAACTGCGTATCAAAGATACCGGGATAGGGATGTCGGAAGACGTAAAACGAAAAATATACGACCCATTTTTTACACAAGGGACTAGGCGGGCGCCTTTCAGGTCGTGGCGGAATCGCGATTAGATTCGCACTCAAACAAATTGGCGATCAATATGTTTTCGGAGCA
>JANXRX010000095.1 GCA_025352905.1 Bacteroidota bacterium
ATCGGAAACCCCATGATGGCCATCAGCGCCGATGATTGCTGCGCCCTGGCGGCAATGGCTGCGAGGAAAGTGAATACCAGGCTAAGGCTCATTCCACCCAAACAGGTTATAAAAGCAAAGCGGATACCGTTCTCTAAGGGGTTTCCCAACAGAACTGTGAATAGCGCCAGCCCCAGCAGGCTCATCACGATCATCAATACAAGGTTGAAAAGCAGTTTTGCCAGCACAAAATCCCTGGCACCGGCAATAGAGTAGAAATAAAGCATCCGGCCCCTGCTTTCCTGTAAAAAGCTTTTGGCAACAGCATTCACACAAACAAATAACTGGATCACCCAGAACAATGCGTTCCATACCGTTTCTTCCGGCTGCCCCACAGCGAAATAAACAACAAAAGTGGTCGAGGCAATGTATAATAAGATACCATATAGGGTATACTGTTGTCGCGTTTCGAGCAGCAGGTCCTTCTGAACAAGGGATAATATGGGCCGCTTATTTTTCATGGTAACACTTGCGGCAGCGGGGTTCATAGGTTTCTTTTTCACCGATCACTACCTGGCCCTCCTGCGCGGTTTTGCGGTAAGAGATACTGGCAATATTGCCGCATTTCATGCAGATAGCATGCAGCTTGGTAATATAATCGGCAATGGCCAGCAGGTTAGGCATCTGCCCAAAGGGTTTGCCAAGATAATCCATATCCAGCCCGGCAACAATTACGCGGATGCCCCTGGTAGCAAGCACTTCACATACATGCACTATCTGGTCGTCGAAGAACTGCGCCTCGTCTATCCCTACTACATCCACGCCCTGCGCCATCAGCAGGATGGTTTGTGAATTGTCGATCGGTGTTGAATGGATGGAATTGGCATCATGGCTAACTACCTCTGTTTCATCATACCGCACATCTATGGCCGGTTTGAAGATCTCCACTTTTTGGTTGGCTATCCGGGCACGTTTGAGCCTGCGGATCAGTTCCTCTGTTTTGCCGCTGAACATACTGCCGCAGATAACTTCTATCGATCCCCTTCTCTCACCCGAAATATTTGGTTCTATAAACATGTATAAAATAAATTAACAAAGAAAACGTTTTGTATCTTTAAGAGTTCCTGCTATTGGTAACCCCCAAATGTATTACATCCAATGGAAAGAGTAGGCACGTTAATAAATAAGCTGAAAGAACAGTTTGAACAGCATGAAAATGCTGATCAGCTGGCTGTTACTATACAGTTACTGCTGGCAGAGCTACAGCCTGCCCGTAATCCCTCTCCCCCTAAAAGCAAGGTATCCGTTGTTATGCCGACAGTTTCCGGTTCTCTTTTTCACGAAGAGCCCGAGGTATTGAGTACCCCGGAACCCGTTACTGAAACGGCTGACCAGTTATTTGATGAAAGCAGCGAGATACCTACGCTGGCGCACCAGAATTTTATTCCCCGTGCCGATGAGTACCGTGAGCGGCCGGCGGTAATGGAATTTAACACGGTACTGGCCAAACAAACAGAGAGCCTGAACGAAAAATTAAGAGATGAAAGGGTTGAAGTGGCTGCTGCTTTGCAGGGAACACCTATCCGCGACCTGAAAAAAGGGATTGGTGTGAATGACCGTTTCCTGTTTGTGCAGGATCTTTTCAGGGGTGATGAGAACATGTATGAAAGAAGCCTGAAAACGATCAACGGTTTTAATATCTATCCTGAGGCCGAATACTGGATCCAGCGGGAACTGAAAGTAAAACTGAGCTGGCCCGATAGCAGTGAAACCGTTAAGCTATTCGATCAACTGGTTAAAAGACGGTTCTCCTGAATATACGCCATCACTCTTTTCGTGGCGCCCGATTTACCAACAATATATTCCGCAGCAATGGCCGCGGCTTCATCACGCACTTCTTTTTGGGTAAATAATTCCGTTAACAATTCTTCCAGCTCCAGCGCATCCTCTATACAAAATGCGCCGTCTTTGTCGAGCAGCTCGGTTGCTTCAATATACTTATCAAACACGGGTCCGAAAACAACGGGCTTAGTATAGACCACTGCTTCCAGTATATTATGCACACCCTCCCCGCCAAAGCCGCCTCCCACATAACATACAGTTGCATACCGGTACAACCGGCTCAACATACCTACATTGTCGATAATCAGCACATGCATACCCTCGGCAATTACAGAACCTTTTGCAAGGGCCTTTTCATAGTCAGAAAATAACATGGATCGTTTATACAGCGTCAAACATTCCTGTAAACGTTCCTCTTCGATCTCGTGCGGAACAATAATGAATTTTAAACCTGGATTTGTATTGGCAAAATGATCCAGCTCTTCATCATCTTCCGTCCAGGTGCTGCCAGCAACCAGGGTAGCATCGTTACGACAGAAATAATCAATCGCCGCAATGGGTTGAAAACGGGCGGCTATTTCTATTACCCTGTCAAAACGTGTATCACCGCATACCATTACCTTGTTCTGCATACCGATTGTTTGCAGGAGGTTAGCGGAACGTTGATCCTGTACAAAAAGATACGTAAAGAAAGAAAGGATGCGCCGCTCAAAACTGCCGTACCAGGCAAAAAAAGCCTGTTGTTTCCTGAATACCCCCGACACCAGCAGCAGCGGGATGTTTCTCTTCGAAGCTTCCTGCAAATAATAATACCAGAATTCGTATTTGATAAAAAGTATGAGGGAAGGTTTCACAATGGTAAAGAACTGCCGTGCATTGGAAGGCGAATCCATCGGCAGGTAAAAAATATGATCAATGCCGGGATAGTCTTTTCTCACCTCGTAGCCGGAAGGAGAAAAAAAAGTGAGCAGGAGTATATGATCCGGGTAGGTTTTCTTGATGGCTTCCAGCACAGGCAGGCCCTGTTCAAATTCACCAAGCGATGCACAATGTACCCAGGTTACCGGTTGTGTATTATTTTGAAAGGCGGCAGCTAATTTTTCAAACGACCCCTTCCGGCCCCTGTGCCATAACGCCGCTTTGCGGTTCCAGTAGCCCAACAGGTAGGCGATCTTTGGATAAAGCCAGATGAAAACACGATACAATAACATGGCCGTATGGGTTTGTAACTGCAAATAAACAAATTAAAATGCTTGTTTATCAGCTAGTTGTAATATATGATATAATGACTGAATTATTCCTTTTTACAGTAATTTTGCCCTCCCTAAAGAATGTGAGAAATTATGAGGCCGATTCAGATGGTTGATACAAAATCGCAGTACCTGGAGATCAAAACGGAAGTAGATGCGGCTATCCAGGAGGTACTGGACAGCGCAGCCTATATCAATGGTAAGCCCGTTCATGACTTTGCCGCCGCTCTTGGCGCCTATATGGGGGCATCGTATACGATCCCCTGCGCCAATGGTACCGATGCTTTACAGATAGCCATGATGGCGCTGGATCTTCAACCGGGTGATGAAGTGATCACACCTTCTTTTACCTATATCGCCACAACGGAAGTGGTGGCCCTGTTAAAACTCACCCCTGTTTTTGTGGAGGTAGATGCCGCTACATTTTGTATGGACCCGGTTGCTTTACGCAAAGCCATCACGCCCAAAACAAAAGCGATCGTTCCGGTCCATTTATACGGACATGCTGCGCCGATGGAACAGATCATGCAGGTAGCGGATGAATTTGGATTATATGTGATTGAAGACAATGCACAGGCAATCGGCTGTGATTATATATTTACGGATGGCACCCGCAAAAAGACGGGTACGATCGGTACCATTGGCACCACTTCATTTTATCCAAGTAAGAATCTTGGCGCTTTTGGCGATGGGGGAGCGATGTTTACCAATGATAAAGCGCTTGCCGAAAAGTTACGGATGATCGCCAACCACGGTCAGCAGAAAAGATATTACCATGAAATGGTGGGCTGCAATTCGCGGCTCGATTCCATACAGGCGGCCATACTCAATATTAA
>JANXRX010000238.1 GCA_025352905.1 Bacteroidota bacterium
AATGTGGTTTTGCCATGATCCACGTGCGCAATAATGGCAATGTTTCTTATTTCCATGTAAAATTTTAAGGCTGCAAAGGTACGGATTTACCGCGGGCGGGCAAAGGATGGGAAGGAAGTTAACGATAATACAACGTAACTAAATGAATATCAATAAGTTGAAGATCAAATGTCAACCACCGATTATCGGATGTTTAAGGATATATTCATAAAATACTACGACATCCTATATTGGACATTCGATATTCCCCTTTTTTATACCCTTATATAGATCTTTCTTTTATCTAAAACATACCCTACACTCCAGCAAATAAGCATATAACAGATGGAAAAAAATAATGACCCCCAGTAAAAGCCGGCAAAACTGAAAATATGGGTATAGATCCAGCTGTAAAGGCTGGTATCAGGGGAGGGTTCTATCATATAAAGAACGGTTGCCAACAGTTCAGACACGAGGTAAACAAAAAGCGGGTTCTTGCCGAATGCTTCGAAAAAATACGTCCACCGGATCTTATGCTGCATATCCACTATGTAAATAACGGCGGCGAGGAGCATGCAATCCAGTCCAACCGTATGCAGTACAAAAGAACTGGTCCATAATTTTTTATTGATGGGGAAGATAAAATTCCAGAAGTATGCTATGAGGAGCAAAGCAAATCCTGCCAGTAATAAATGTGTGATGCCCTCGTAGGTCTTTCCTTTTTTCTGTACATATTGGCCGGCCACAAAACCTCCTACCACGTTAACTATCGCAGGTAAAGTACTTAACCATCCTTCCGGATCAAAAGCCATTCCTTCTCCATGATAGAGATGCGGCTCGCCCATCAGCCAAAGATCAAAACGCAATCCTGCATTACCCTGTAAACTCAACGGGTCTGCCGGGTTTCCGAACCAGGAACAAAGGCCCCAATATAATAAAAGCAGGCCCACGCTTATGATCAGCGTTATACGGATCTTCAGGAAATAGATCATTAACGCTGCGACGCCGTAACAAAGCGCTATCCGTTGTAACACGCCCAATATGCGGGTATGTGAAACGGGTGATAGGGCCCAGTGGCCGCTGTCGTTCGTGATAAAAGGGAACCAGTACATCAGGTAACCCAGTAAGAATATGATCAGCGTGCGTTTTAATATCTTACCCACAACATACACTGTGGTTTTCTCCTCCCATTTCTTCATTACAAAACTCAATGCATTACCTACTACGAACAGGAAAGAAGGAAACACCAGGTCGGTAGGTGTGAACCCATGCCATTTGGCATGGTGCAGGGGTGCAAAAGTATGGAGCGAATCTCCAGGTGTATTTACGATGATCATTAAACAGATCGTCATTCCGCGAAATACATCAAGGGCAAGGAAGCGTTGGCTTGAACTCATGGCAGTTGTTTGCAGTATCCGAATATACTCAAATTCTTTTGCCTATAGATAGTATATTCAATCATGAAAAAAGCGGCGCTATACCTGCAGGTGGTTTTTTATCTGGCGGCCGGTCTCAATCATTTCCGCAAACCGGGATCGTATTACGGGTTGATACCGCCTTATCTCCCCTGGTATTCATTGATTAATACGGCGGCAGGAATGGCAGAAATGGTTTTTGCCGCCGGGCTCGTGCTTACCGTTACACGTAAATGGGCCGCTTACGGGATCATTGTTATGTTGCTGGCTTTTATTCCTGCTCATATTTATTTTATACAGATCGGCAGTTGTATTCCCGGTGGTATTTGTGTACCGCAATGGGTGGGCTGGTTACGGTTACTGGCCATTCATCCCTTGTTACTGGCCTGGGCTTGGTGGTGCAGGAAATAATTGTGTAGTTTTAAGAAAACTATTGCTATGCGTTTCCTGAAAAGACTGCTCGCCGTATTACTTGTTCTTACGATCTTTTACCTGCTGGGGCCACGCCCGGCAAACCCGGTATACAATTCGGTTTTACCGGCAGTTCCTTCCATTACAGATTCACTGGAAAGATATATTGCCAACGGGGAGGCGCAGCATAAGATCAAAACCAATAATGAAGCAAGGATCGTATGGGCCAATGATTCATTGAAACAGAAAACGGAATATGCCATTGTTTATCTCCACGGCTTCAGCGCCAGCCAGGAAGAAGGTAACCCGGTTCACAGGAACATCGCCAGGCAATTTGGCTGTAATCTTTACCTCTCGAGACTTTCGCAGCATGGGATCGACACAACAGATGCCTTAGTAAATTTAACCGCCGATAATTTATGGGAATCTGCCAAACAGGCTTATGCGATCGGCAAACAACTGGGCAATAAAGTGATACTGATGGGCACTTCTACGGGCGGTACGCTTGCCATTCAACTAGCCGCAACCTATCCGGAAATAACCGGTCTTGTATTATACTCCCCCAATATCGCCATCAATGATCCGAATGCCTGGCTATTGAATAACCCATGGGGGCTACAGGTAGCGCGACTGGTAAAGGGATCGAAATTAAATACAGGCACCAATGTTACACCCGAATACAAACAGTACTGGAACTACCAGTACCGGTTGGAAGCCGCCACGCAACTGGAGCAGGAACTGGAAACAACCATGATCAACCCTGTCTTTGAAAAAGTAAAACAGCCCGTCCTTACCCTATATTATTATAAAGATGAAAAACACCAGGACCCGGTTGTAAAAGTGTCGGCCATGAAAGAAATGATGCAGCAATTGGGTACGCCTGTCGCGTTAAAAAAAATGGTACCCATACCCAATGCCGGCAGTCATGTACTCGCCTCACCGATACAATCAAAGGATATTGTGACGGTTGAAAAAGAAACGGGGTTGTTTATGAAAGAGGTGCTGCATATGACGGCGCAAAACGACCATAATCCATAGACCATAAACTTCCTCTATCTTCACTCCCGCAAATTAAAACGATCGCTATGCCCCGCAGTAAAATAGCCGGTATTGGTAAATACGTGCCCGAGAGAGTAGTTACCAATGATGATCTGAAGCAATACATGGAAACCGACGACCAGTGGATCCAGGAACGCACCGGTATCAAAGAACGCAGGTATGCGCACCGCACGGAAGAAACCACCACCACGATGGCGGTTGAGGCAGCTAAGATCGCTATCGAAAGAGCGGGTACAACGGCTGCGGAGATCGATTTTATTGTTTTTGCCACGCTTTCACCCGACTATTACTTTCCCGGCTGCGGCGTGTTATTGCAGCGGGCCATGCAAATGAAAGAAGTGGGTGCACTGGATGTACGTAACCAGTGTAGCGGTTTTTTATATGCGCTGAGTGTAGCCGACCAGTTCATTAAAACCGGCATGTACCGGAATATCCTGGTGGTGGGCAGCGAGAAACATTCTTTCGGACTTGACTTTACCACGCGTGGCAGAAATATCTCCGTGATCTTTGGAGATGGTGCAGGCGCAGTGGTACTGCAACCTACAGAAGAAGAAAGCCGCGGTATCCTGAGCACACACCTGCACAGCGATGGCGAATCGGCAGAGATCCTGGCTATGTATAACCCCGGTACCCACGCCAATCACTGGGCCGGTAAGCAGTATGCCGATTTTGATGATGCCGAGATCGCGCAGATGTTCATGAGCCATGCCATGATCGATAATGCTCAGAATTTTCCTTTTATGGATGGGCAGGCGGTATTCAAAAAAGCCGTTGTTAAATTTCCGGAAGTGATCATGGAAGCGCTGGAAAAGAATGGCTACCAATCTTCCGATATCCGGATACTGATACCGCACCAGGCCAACCTGCGCATCAGCCAGTTTGTACAGCAGAAATTGAAACTAACGGATGAGCAGGTATATAACAATATTCAACAGTACGGAAACACCACCGCTGCTTCTGTTCCCATAGCTTTGTGTGAGGCCTGGGAAAAAGGAAAAATAAAAGAAGGTGACCTGGTTTGTTTAGCAGCGTTTGGCAGCGGATTTACATGGGCGAGTGCGTTATTAAAATGGTAATTACTCACCCCCCCCCCAACCCCCTCTCTATTTATAGAGAGGGGTGACCAGCGAAGCGAAGTCGGGGTGAGTTAAAAATTTTTATTTGATGAGCGACAGAAAAATAGTTTATCTCGTTAACCCTATTTCAGGGACTTCGAAGAAGGAAGGGATCAAAAAACTGATAGAGCGGGAAACCACTGCGCAGGGAATACCTTACGAGATCTATGCAACCAATGCTGCGGGGGATTATGACCTGTTAAAGGACAAAATACTTGCAGAAGGATTTACAGACGTGGTAATGATCGGCGGAGATGGTACCGTTAACCAGGTTACCAATGCTTTAAGGGATCTTACTATCCGGTTCGGAATCATTCCTTTCGGATCTGGCAACGGGTTGGCGCTGGCCGCCGGCCTGCCTTCAAAACCGCAACAGGCGCTCGCGTTGATCTTCGCCGGCCAATCAAAAAAAGTGGATGCTTTTCTTGTCAATGACCAGTATTCCTGTATGCTCAGCGGTGTAGGGTTAGATGCGCAGGTAGCGCATGATTTTGCCAGCAAACAATCCCGCGGGCTGATCATGTATACGCAGCAGAGCCTGCTCAATTATTTTAAGGCGCACCCTTACCAGTTCGAGGTTGTACTGGATAACTTCTCTTTTTTTACTGATGCTTTTTTTATCAGTATTGCCAACAGCAACCAGTTTGGCAATAACGTTACCATTGCGCCACAGGCCAGTTTGAATGATGGGTTGCTGGATATCGTGATCGTACAGAAAATGAATAAGGCCAGGCTGCCCTTTGCAATGCTCAAACACATGAATGGGAATAACAAGCTGCAGCAGTTAGTGGAAGACATGAAGCACAAGAACATCCTCTATTTTCAAACACCTTCGCTCATCATCAAAAATCTAAAACTGGCGCCCCTGCATATTGATGGGGAACCGAAAGAAACTTCAGAAGAATTTAAGATTGAGATTTTAAAGGATTGTTTTGAATTGATACAGTGAGATTGTTCTTTCCCGTAACAGATATTCCAGCTTCAGTGTGGCCCAAACCGGCTGGTAGGTAGAAACAAAAATGAACTGTATATTTGAGAACAAAACTAAAAATTATGAAAAATAAAATTCTATTTGTCGTAAGTCTCCTTTTTGGATTGATGTTTATCAATGCGGGGCTGAATAAATTTTTTAATTATATGCCTATGCCAAAAGATATGCCCGAAAGCATGATGAAGGTAATGGGTGCGTTTATGACAATCAGTTGGTTGATGCCGCTTGTTGGAGTTGCCGAAATTTTGGGTGGAATACTTGTTATCCCGACTAAGTACAGGGCGCTTGGGGCAATAATTATTTTTCCAATTATGATTGGGATACTTTTAACCAACATTGTAAGTGCGCCATCAGGAATTCCGCTATCAATAGTGCTTCTTGCAATAAATCTTTGGATAATTATAGAGAATCGTGCAAAATACCTGCCGATGGTTAAATGAGGAAATATGAAATATTTGTATTTATGCACAAACCATCTAAGCTGTTAAAAACGCTTGTTTATTTTTCTTCATTTTTGGCGCTAACACTTACTATCCATGCACAGGATATTTCGGTGAGTAAAATTATTACTACCGAAAAAATGTATGATCTGCATTTTACGGATGCCAAGAGGGATTCCATGGTGGCCCAACTGAATGCCAACCTGCAGATCTATCAATACCTGCATGGGTTTAATTTATCAAATAATGTTCCCCTTCCAAACTGGTTTGATCCTGTTTTGCCGGCAATGGTATTCAATACCAAACAACAGCCCATTAACTGGACTATTCCCGCAGGCGTTGCGATGCCAGCCGATACAAACCGGTTGGCGTTTTATACGATTGCCCAGTTGTCTTCGTTGCTCAGGCATCATATAATTACCTCCGTTCAGTTAACCCGGTTTTTTATAAACCGTTTGAAAAAATATGGCGACACATTGCATTGTGTTATCAGCTTTACGGAACAAATAGCCTTGGAACAGGCTAAACGGGCCGACGCATTCTTTGCAAAAGGCATCTATAAAAGTCCGCTGCAGGGCATTCCTTATGGCCTTAAAGATCTGTTTGCAGTAAAAGGCACCCGAACCACGTATGGCACGCCGCCTTTTAAGAACCAGGTGATAGAGGAAGATGCATTCGTGTACCGGCAACTGGAAAAAGCCGGCGCTGTATTGATCGCAAAATTATCTATGGGCGAGCTTGCGATGGATGATATATGGTTTGGCGGACAAACTAAAAACCCGTGGAATTTGCAGCAAGGTTCTAATGGTTCATCTGCGGGTTCGGCATCAGCAACTGTTGCAGGGCTTTTACCATTTGCTATCGGCACAGAAACCTACGGCTCTATTGTAGCGCCTTCTGCGGTGTGTGGTGCAACCGGGTTGCGGCCCACATTTGGCAGTGTTGCCCGAACCGGCGGCATGAACCTTGCCTTTACCTCCGACCGTATCGGGCCGATTTGTCGCAACGCGGAAGATGCCGCAATGGTATTTGCCTCTATACATGGCAGTGATATATATGACCGTGCCTCCCGAACAATGCCTTTTAATTATACGGGCAATGTTGATCTCAAAAATATAAAAGTGGCGTATGCAAAAAACTACATTGATACCTTGCCCGGTAACAGTGCAGAAAAAGCGGTTATTAAAACTTTGCAGGATGCAGGTGTCCAGGTTACGGCTATCGATTTCCCATCCAGCTTACATACAAATGACCTGCTAACCACCATCTGGGCCGCAGAATCAGCGGCAGCTTTTGACCCGCTCACAAGATCGGGTAAGGATAGCCAGATGGTTCAGCAATGGCAAAGCCGCTATCCCAACATGTTCAGGAGTGCCCGGTTTATTCCGGCCGTTGAATACCTTACTGTATGTCGTTTACGCTACCTGGTTATGCAGCAGGCTTTTCCCTTACTGAGCAGGTACGATATTATCATTGTGCCCAGTATGGCTGATGAGCCTATGGCGCTAACCTGCCTTACAGGCAATCCCTGTATCACCTTACCTGCCGGTATGGCTCCTGCCGGTGATGCACCACCAAGTATTACTTTTATAGGGGGTAAATTATACAGTGAGGCAATCATAGCCGCCTTCGCCAAAAAGTTTCAGCAGCTAACCCATTATGAGCAGCAGCATCCGGCGATGTTTACAAAATGACTGATGTCTTTAATGGTTAAAAACTACTGCATGATCGCTCTCAGCCTGGCAAACTGCTCCTGGTTTACCGGGTTATCCAGCGCCTGGCCTATATCCCTTTTCTCCGCCGCCGTTAAGTGAAAACTTAAACTCGCCGGCGCTTCTTTTTTGGAAGGTTCATACTGAAAACATACCCGGTAAAACTGCGGGCCGTAAGATTCGAACAGGTATTCCAGCTGGTCGTGCTGTTCATAATCCTGCAGCTTATACCAGTTGCTTTGCAGGATAAAAAAGGGCCTCGTGAGCATATCCAATAACGAACCGGTTGATTCAGGCTTATCCCAATCGCTCAGGTTGCCGTCGCGCATTTGTAAAAGAACCACTTTACTCGTATTTTCTTTTAGCCATTCTTTAAATACTTCTACAAAACGCAAACTTGCCCCCTGCCCGTAATTATCACGCAGCCCTGCATCCATTACATCAATAACCGGGTCAGTCGGCAGCCATACATTCGGTAACACATAAGGAAACGTAGCATTCATACGTAAGGCAGAAAGAATATTCAGGCTCATCGGGTCCTGGTGCATAAAAAAAGACTGAAAATCGATTGCATCCGCATCCACCCTTGTGATGTTGCTGCTATCGGAAGCGTGCCGCATTAGGAAACGGACAGGATGCGTTGCAATGATCATCTTGCGGCCATCACGGCTGATCACCGAGTTAAAAAGCATCGTGGGTATAAGTGCAAGATTTTCTGCGGGTTCATAATATTGTAAGGTCCTGTTTAGCAGGCCACTGGTATTCTCCGATAGTTTTTGTTCAAATGCATAGCCCCTGTCTTTCGCATACTGAAAACCATTTACGGTAAACTTCTGAACCGGGCCTATAATATCCCTTGTAACAAAAGAAGAGAACAGGGGGCTGAGCAGGTCTTTGGAAATATCGGCTGTGTATTTTCTATCCTGAAGGTCTACAGCTGTTCCTTTTATTTTTTGATAATACAGCTCGCGGAAATAAGCGGCGCCGAGCATCCCGCCCGAGGCGCCATTGATCAGGAAGGTCTGTTCCATCAACCGGCCCCCGAATACACTGTCTAAGCGTTGAAGTGTATTCATGGTAAATGCAGCGCTCCGTGTTCCGCCGCCACTGGTATTGATGATGTACAGGATGGGTTTACTTGTTTTTTGCCGCGCCTTCCAGCGGTTAAGAATAGTAAGGAATTTCTGTTTATCCACTTCCATATTACTGTCGGCTGCTACTTTCAGGATCGATTCCCGGCTGTAAACGGGGCGGTCCTCTTTGTTAAGGTAATTTAATCCATACGCTTTATTACGGGGATCGATCACTTCTTTCTCATACAGAAAATTGATCCCGAGGTATAGCAATACCAGCAGTGGAATGCTCCAGCTGTGCAGGAAAAGCGATAGTGCGCCCGCAACGGCGATCAGTATGGCAAAGAAGATGGTGAT
>JANXRX010000112.1 GCA_025352905.1 Bacteroidota bacterium
TCCCAGCTATTGTGTTTGGCCAGCGGATATTCTGTATAGGACACATTCTTTGCGCCCCTTGTCATCAGCGCTCTGTACAGGTCCCTTGAAAAGGAAGGTGGAACAGCATCATCAAGCGCTCCATGAAAGATCCACATAGGAAGTGGGCTTGCATTTGTAAGAAAGGCTGAAATATTCAGCGCCCCGCAGATAGGAAACGCTGCGGCAAAATAACCCGGGTAGCGGATCAGCAGGTCATAGGTGCCTATGCCTCCCAGCGAGAGTCCGCCGAGATAGATCCGCTTTGTATCGATCTTCCCGCTTTCGGAAAGACTATCCAGTAATTGTTTCACCAGCTGCTGCGGAACAGGAGGCTTACCTTCCGTAAAAAAACTCCATTCGTTGGTTTTACCATTTCTTTTAAAGAGCGACCAGGCGCTGTCTGACGGGCATTGCGGGAAAATCACGATCGCCCTAAAATGATTGCGTACTTTTTCTTTTACAAACAGGTCGCCGCCATGCATCAGCTGCGCTTGATTGTCTCTTCCGCGTTCCCCGGAACCATGCAGGAAAACAATAACCGGGTAGGATCGTCTTTGATGATAATTTTCGGGATAAAGGATCCGGTAGCGCAATGTATCCTTTCCGCTGATGAACACCTTCTTTTCGTACAGTTCCAACCCCTGTGCCCGCAGGGATGCACAGCTAAGAAACAGTAGGGCCAGGCATAGCAATTGTTTCATCTGTTTGTGTTGACAGATAAAAGGTAAGAACAAAATTTCAAAGTTATTGCGCCGCTTTATGCAAATACGCCGCCAACCTCGAAATAGCGTCTGCCGCTATCGTGATCTGCTCGCCGGCTTCTTTCCAGTTTCTCTGTTCGATCGCTTCGCGAATGCCGGGTAATGTTTTAACGCCATAGCCTGTATAAAACCCCGGGGCATATAATGTGTGCCTGTACCAACCACGACGGGGCAGCCCGTTAACGGATAACAATTGCTGTTCTGCCTGGTAAAGGGCCCTGTTCATCTTTTCTTTACTGCCGGTATTGCCTGCCTGCCTGCTCCATGCATCTGCCAGTTCGCTGCTGCTTTTTTCAAGTTCTGCTAAGGCATTTTGAAGCGGTGAGAAATCAATATAAGGCACTTCCGGTTTGGCTGTGGGCGCTATTATTTTTTCTTTAGGATCGTTGGCAAGAGCGTAGCCATTTGCTTTGATCACTTCATTCTCAACTGAAGTGGATTCGCGCATTTGTTCTGTTTTGGCCATAAGGTCTTTTACATACCCATTGACTGTTTTTTGCAGGCTCCTGAAATCAAAGGGCAACAGGTCTGCGTCGGCCATCCGCAAAGCGGCGCGACCGGCCGTTTTAGAAAGCGCTACACCATATTCAAACGTCGGGTCTTTGAACCGGCTGTAATCATCGTATGAATCATAAATGGAATGGTATTCTCCGCCGCTGCTTTCGCCGCCATAGCCAAAGTCAAGCGAAGGTATACCGAGGTGTTGTATAAAAGAGGAATAGTCCGAGCCCGAACCCATAGCATCAATGGCGAGGCCTGTTTTGGAAAGCGCTTCTTTTTTATCTTTAGCTGACACTGCATTTACTGCCTTGGCCGCTCTTGCCCTTTCAAATACACTTACTTTGGTTTGCGGATCTTCCACGTCTTTACTGATGTCTGTAACCATTGCTTCCAGTGCGTGTGAACCCGATGCGCTGAGAAACCCCCTTCCATTTCCATCCGAGTTAATATACACTACCGCTTTCTGCTGTAATTCGGCGGCATGGTCCTCTACCCATTCGGTAGAGCCGATCAACCCCGGCTCCTCTGCATCCCAGGCACAGTACACCAGTGTGCGCCTGGGTTTCCATCCACCTTTTACCAACTGGCCGATGGCCTGTGCCTCTTCCAGCAATGCTGCCTGGCCGCTGATGGGATCATTCGCCCCGTTTACCCAGGCATCATGGTGGTTGCCGCGGATCACCCATTGATCAGGAAATTCCGACCCCTTCATCGTTGCGATCACATCATACGCGGGCCGCAACTTCCAGTCAAAGTCTACTTTCAAATGCACTTTTGTTTTTCCAGGCCCGATATGGTAGGTAAAGGGCAGGCCTCCCCGCCAGTCTGCAGGCGCAACCGGTCCTTCGAGCGCTTCCAGCAATGGTTTTGCGTCGTGATAGCTGATCGGCAATACGGGTATCTTCAATAAATTGGGCGCCTCAAGACGATCCAGTCTTTTTGCATTTTCGGTGGCCCCGATATTTGGCGTTAACGGGTCTCCGGGATAGATCACCATATCCATGATCGATCCTCTCTGCACGCCATATTCGTTTTTGAACGCCCCCTTGGGATATACTTCTCCCTGGTAATATCCATCATCTTTCGGATCAGAATAAATAATACATCCTATTGCGCCATGCTCCTGCGCCACTTTTGGTTTGGTTCCCCTCCAGCTTCGGCCATATTTCGCTATTACGATCTTTCCTCTTACATCAATCCCCAGGCTGGTCAATTTTTCATAGTCATCAGGTAAACCATAGTTTACAAAAACAAGATCTGCTGTTACATCTCCATCTGCGCTCCATGCATTATATGTCGGTAACTGGTCGGCCTGCTCTGAAGTCGCGTCCTCTTTCAATCCCGGCTCTTTCAGCAATGCTTTATAGATAGTGGGTGAGATCATTTCCAGGATCCTTGTTTTGGGTGTGGGAAACAATACCTGATAGGTTTCCATTTTTACATCCCAACCCCAGCTTTTGAGTTTGCCGGCAATATTATCAGCCACTTCTTTTCCACCCACAGAACCCACATGGTGCGGTTTGGCAGAAAGCTCTTTGATGGTTTGCCCGATTCTTGGGGCGCTCAGGAGCGCGTCAAATTTCTGTTCGGTTTGTTTTTC
>JANXRX010000159.1 GCA_025352905.1 Bacteroidota bacterium
GTTGCCCCAACCACCGGGCCGTTGGAAGCGCGGTTATTACCCGCCGATTTTACAATCAGGTAGTAGGGCGCATTGTAGGCCATGGAATCGAGCGCCTGTGTATCCGGGCTATAGTAACCGAATTTATAATCTTCTTTTTCACCGGGGCGGCCATAGAACTCCCACCTGTTCAGGGCAGTATTGTTAACCCATCCGGCCAGGATGCCATAGGAGTGATTGGATACTAAAAGATTGGGCGCTTCACCAAACATCTCAGAAATGTCACTGTTATAGTCATAAGCGATCAAACCCTGTGCACCAAACGCCATCCCCTTCGCACTCGGGTTTACCCCACTGGCTATTAAGGTTCCGCTTACATGGGTGGCATGGTTATCAACAGATCCTGCATTGTCTTTTTGCGTGATGCGGCCCGCCAGTTCAACATGCGTGCCCAGCACAGAACCACCATCCCAGATCCCTATCTTGTTTTTCATATTTGCCGAACTGCCCGATAGATTTAGTCCGGAAGCGCCCCCAGGCCATAACTGGTTGGCGCGCGTAGTGGCTGCTGCAATGGTATTGTTGGTTGTGATATAATATTTTGGAAAACCGAATGCATCCACACCCACCAATGTTGCCAGGTTATTTTCGCCGGACTTAAAACTCAGGGGCCAGCCTCTTTTCTTAGCGATGGAGATCGCTTTGGCATAATTCTCGCCAAAAGCAATTTTATAGTCAACTGCCGCCTGTCTTAGTGTCCCGGTATTGGTAAGGACCTGGGCCGATGCCATTGATACAGATATTCCCACCCAGGTAAAACACAATACAATTTTTCTAATCATGATCTTTCAGAATTTGTTCCAGCCATTTTTCAGGAAACCAGGAGGAATGTTCACTAAATTAGATACTTTCATCATTCAAAGTGATGTATGAAACCCTTTCTTTTCATTCTTTTTTCAGCTTCCTTAACTTTTACTGGCTGTTCATCCGTAAAAAACGCCAATTCATCGTCGGTACAGCAAGGCATTACCGGCGTTATTACCGAGGTTACAGGCGACCAGATGCCCATGAAAGGGGCGCCCCGCCCGGTTCCAAAAGGGATCATGGCCACGGTATTGGTGTATGAGCCTACTAATATCAGTCAGGTAAAACGGGTTGGCACTGCTACAATCTATACGTCAATTGCCACCCGGTTGGTTGCTTCGGTACAGACAGATAGTACCGGCGCTTTTACACTTAGTTTACCCGCAGGAAGTTATTCTGTTTTTATACAGCAGGGTAAACAATATTATGCAAACCTCTTTGATACTGCCAATAATATTGCTTTGTTTACCGTAGAAGCGGGCAAACTCACAAAAGTGGACCTCACTGTTAATTCCGCAGCCACTTATTAACCGAATAGTATCTTTGCATTTCTTTACGAGAGATGGACGTTGACCAGGAAGTTATGAATTTGAAGGTGTTGCTGGAGCAATACCAGGATTCCCCCCGGCTTTTTCAGCTGGCGGACAGGCTTTCTTTTGCCGATACCCAACGGATCTTCCTGAAAAACTTACAGGGCAGCAGCACCGAATTCGTGGTAAGCGCGCTTTTTATGCACCCCGATTGCAGGCAGTTAAATCACCTGCTGGTTTTAAATGATGCAGAAGAAGCGGCTTATTTTCATAACACGCTGGAAAACTTAACCCACGCACTCGATCTTTTTTATTTCCCCTCTTCCTTTAAGAACAGGAAAAATTTCAGACTGCTGAACAGCTCACATGTGATGTTGCGCACGGAAGCCTTAACAAAACTCGCTGCCGGCGGAAACCGAAAGATCATGGTAACCTATCCCGAGGCGCTTTTTGAAAAAGTAGTGCTTCCCAAAACCCTGAGCAGTAATATCATCAGTATCAAAACACATGATACCATCAACCCGGATAGTTTAATGGAACTGTTTGTGATGTATGGTTTTGAGCGTACGGATTTTGTGTATGAGCCCGGTCAGTTCGCCCTGCGGGGGGGTATCCTCGATATCTATTCTTTTGGAAATGAAAAACCGTATCGTGTTGAGCTCTTTGGAAATGAGGTTGATAGTATCCGCATATTCGACCCGGAGAGCCAGTTGAGTGAGCGGAAATTATTACAGGTAAATATTATCCCGAATGTAGAAACGCAGTTCGATAGCGGCGACAAAGTATCCCTGCTCGAATTTGTTCCTGAAAATACAGTTGTGTGGCTGAAGGATTGGGATGTGATCAAAGAAAAGATCAATAGCCAGGAAGAGGAACTGGATGGATTTCTCGGGATGCTTTCAGACGGTTTTAAAATGAAGGGAACGGAAGAGGAAGATGATACGCAGGTGGTAAAAGAAGTGAAGCAGGATGACTTTATGAAACTGGAAGTAATTGAACAGCAGTTGGCGGGACGACATATTGTGGAATTCGGTTTTCAATCGCATCTCGCGGGTTTTGAGATCGAATTCAGTACCCGGTCACAGCCTTCTTTTAACCGCCGCTTCGACATGCTGATCAGCGACCTGAAAACGCAGGAAGCGGCCGGGTATAAAGTATTCATTTTTGCGGAACAGGCTCGGCAGCTGGAAAGACTCAACAGTATTTTTGCCGACCTGCAAACGGAATTACAGTTTGTACCGGTGGTAACCGGTATTCATGAAGGATTTATTGATGATGGCCTGAAACTGATCTGCTATACGGATCACCAGATCTTTCAACGTTATCATAAATACCGGGTAAAACAGGCATACAACAAGAATAAGGCGCTTACTTTAAAAACGCTGCGCGATTTGCAGCCGGGAGATTATGTTTCGCATATCGATCATGGTGTGGGAACCTATAGCGGCCTGCAGAAGATAGAAGTGAACGGTAAGTTACAGGAAGCAGTGAGGATCATTTATAAGGATAGCGATATCCTGTATGTAAACATTAATTCGCTGCATAAGATCTCTAAGTTCACGGGCAAAGAGGGAACGGTACCAAAGATCAATAAACTGGGCAGCGATGTATGGAACAAACTGAAGGAGAAGACCAAGACCAAGGTAAAAGAGATCGCGTTCGACCTGATCAAATTATACGCACAGCGTAAGGCGCAGCATGGATTTGCACATTCGCCGGATAACTATATGCAAACGGAACTGGAAGCTTCTTTTATCTATGAGGATACGCCTGACCAGAGCAAAGCAACAGCTGATGTTAAAAAGGATATGGAAAGTGAGAGCCCAATGGACAGGCTGGTTTGCGGCGATGTGGGTTTTGGTAAAACCGAAGTGGCTATCCGCGCGGCGTTCAAAACCTGTATAGATGGCAGGCAGGCTGCGGTATTGGTTCCCACCACTATTCTTGCGTTTCAGCATTATAAAACTTTCCAGGACAGGCTGAAAGACTTCCCGGTTACGATCGATTATATCAACCGTTTTAAATCTGCCAAGGAAAAAAAGGAAACACTGAAAAAACTGGAAGAAGGAAAGATCGACATCATCATCGGCACACATGGCATACTGGGTAAAGAGGTTAAGTTTAAAAACCTTGGGTTGATGGTGATAGATGAGGAGCAAAAATTTGGCGTGGGGCATAAGGAAAAATTAAAAACATTGAAAACAAATGTGGATTGCCTTACGCTTACGGCTACGCCTATCCCGCGAACGCTACAGTTCAGCCTGATGGGAGCGAGGGACCTGAGCATTATCAATACGCCGCCACCCAACCGGCAACCGATCCAGACCGAGCTGCATGTGTTCAATGATGATTTTATCCGCGATGCCATTTACTTTGAAACGGAACGCGGCGGCCAGGTATTCTTTATACATAACCGGGTGCAGGGTCTTTCAGAAATGGCTGCTTTGGTACAGGGGCTTTGTCCCGACCTGAGCATCGGTTTTGCCCATGGCCAGTTGGAAGGGCATGAACTGGAAGAACGCATCCTTGATTTTATCGATAAGAAATACGATGTACTGATCTGTACCAATATCGTGGAAAGCGGGGTTGATATCCCGAATGTGAATACCATCATTGTAAACAATGCCCATCATTTCGGGTTGAGCGACCTGCACCAGTTGCGCGGCAGGGTGGGGAGAAGCAATAAGAAAGCGTTCTGTTACCTGCTGGCGCCTTTGAGCACGCTGCCTGCCGACAGTCGCAAACGCTTACAAACGCTTGAGCAGTTCAGCGACCTGGGCAGCGGGTTCCAGATAGCCATGCGCGACCTGGATATACGCGGCGCGGGAAATATGCTGGGTGGTGAACAGAGCGGGTTCATGGCCGAGATCGGGTTTGAGATGTACCAGAAAATATTGGGCGAGGCGATACATGAGCTGAAGCGTACTTCTTTCAAGGATCTTTTCAAAGAAGAGATCACCAAACAGGATGATTTTGTAAGTGATTGTACCATTGATACGGATCTGGAGATACTGATCCCGGATAGTTATGTGGAAAGTATCACGGAGCGCTTATCGTTATATACGCGGTTAGACAGTTGTGAAAAGGAACAGGAACTGCTGGATTTTCACAAAGAGATGGAAGACAGGTTCGGCCCGGTTCCCTCACAGGTAGAGGATCTGTTTACCACCGTTCGCTGCCGCTGGATGGCTGTTGAGATCGGTTTTGAAAAAATGACGCTGAAGGAAGATACCCTGCGCTGTTATTTCATTAACCGGCCCGATTCTCCGTATTTTGAATCTATGCTTTTTAAGCAGGTATTGATCTTTCTGCAGAAAGGCACCAATAAGGCCCGTCTCAAACAAACCGGCAGGATGTTCCTGATGATCGTGGATGATGTGAAGGATATGGGATCGATGCACCATTTCCTCGAACAAATGCATAAAGAAGTGATCCTGAAATAATCTGTTTTCTTGCTTTAGTGGCAAAACAAAATCAGTCTGTACGTATCAGGTTGATAAGTATTAATTTGGCCACTTTTGGATCAATAATTACTGTGTCACGCTCAAAATCGAGTTTCAACTTCCATTTCTGCATAGTAGTTGCGCCGATAATGACTTCTTCGCTTATGTCGGGTACTACCATGAATTCATCACTTAAACGTACATCTTCATAATAAAAGTCTAATCGGCAGGTATTCCTGATCTCAAGAAAAGAACCGCTGCTTGCAGTAGCTAATCGCATGGGTGTAAATAAAGGCGTTAATACTTCCAGATCATTGACAATACTTTCATGTATACAGGAATAGGTTACCCCACTGTCAAACAGCGCGTACAGGTGCTTTTCTCCCCTGCTGCCTTCAAAACGTAATGGTAACCGGATGATCATATCAATTATTTACCCCAAAAATAAATAGATGCCTAATTCCTTGTATCCGTATTAATCACCCGAATTAATACGCAACTAATACTCTTCTCTTTGCGATCCGCTTAATGATCGGGCAGAAAAGCGGGATCGGAAAGAGCCGCAAAGGACGCCAAGAAGAATTTTTCTATAAATTATTTGCCTTGTCGGTCTACTCAAAATTCAGTGGACCTTGTGCCGCCGAAACCCTGCGATACGGACAAAAAAAATCCGGCCCTTTTGGGGCCGGACGCAATCTCTTGGTTGGACTTAATTAAAATCCTTTTTTGGCAACACCATCAGCAATCGCCTGTAAGGCTTTGGCTTCGCTTAAGATAGCGGCCATTTTATTTCCTTTACCATCATGACCGCCGGCCATATAACCGCCTTTGGCAGTTTTGGTAACCACGGCATCCTGCATGGGAACGTTTTTTTCCTTT
>JANXRX010000164.1 GCA_025352905.1 Bacteroidota bacterium
ATAAAGCGGTAGCCCCGCTGGGGCATCTGTATTTTTTGAAACGTATATTCTATCAAATCGGGCGAAGTGGGTTTATACAATAGGATCTTGCATTATAAGCACCTTCCTTTTCGGAAAGGGTGAAGGAAAGATAACAGAAGCCGATGCCCCGGAGAGACTACCGCTTTATAACAAAGAAATGATGTTATACATTGATTGCCCCAGAGGGGCTACCCTAGACCGACCCGATCACCGTGATGGTTCGGTCGTGTGTTGGGTAGCCCCTCCGGGGCAATCTGTATTATTTGCAACGTATAATTCTATAAAGCGGTAGCCCCTCCGGGGCATTTGTATTATTTGAAACGTATAATTTTATAAAATCGGACGAGCTGGATCTATACAATCGGATCTTGCATTATAAGTACCTTCCTTTTAGGAAAGGTTGAAGGAAAGATGACAGGAGCCGATACCCCGGAGGGCTACCGCTTTATAGCAAAAGAAATGATGTTATACGTTGATTGCCCCGGAGGGGCTACCCCCTAGACCGATCCGATCACCGTAATGGTTCGGTCATGTGCTGGGTAGCCCCTCAGGTGCATTTGTATTATTTGAAACGCATAATTCTATAAAGCGGTAGCCCGCTGGGGCAATCTTGCCCATATTCTCTTTGAGTCCCTTGCGTCCTTTGGGTTCTTTAAGAACCCGCTTTATAACAAAAAGAAAAGATGTTATACATTGATTGCCCCAGCGGGGCTACCATAGACCGATCCAATCACCGGAATGGTTCGATCATGTGCTGGGTAGCCCCTCCGGGGCATTTGTATTATTTGAAACGCATAAATTCTATAAAGCGGTAGCCCCGCTGGGGCAGCTGTATTGTTTTGAAACGTATAATTCTATAGAGCGGTAGCCCGCTAGGGTAGGGCGCAAAGAAGTAATGTTACAACCCCTTCCATAACAAGAAACTAACGCCAATTTTAAATCCTCAAATTTTCAAATTGCCTACACAACCAGGAAATAAATCAACCCCACCGCAGCCACTGTCATCAGCACCAAAGTGAGATAGCCGAGGAAATTAGAAATCTTTGAATTGGTGCGGGTGCCCATTATCTTTTTATTGTTCCCGATATGCAGCACAATGGCGATCATCACCGGCGCGGTTAGTCCGTAAGATATCGCCGTATAGAGTAGCGCCTTAATGGGACTGATCCCAAAAAAGTCGAGCGACAGCCCCACCAGCAGCGAAATAATAATAGAAATATAAAAAGCCCTGGCCTGTGGAAATTTTTTGTCGAGCCCGGCTTCCCAGCCAAAAGTTTCTGCCAGCATATACGATTGTGACCCGGCCAGTACCGGTATGGCCAGCAAACCGGTGCCCAGCACACCAAGTGTAAAAATAAGATAGGTGAGTTTACCGGTAAGAGGTTCCAGTGCTTTGGCAGCCTGGTCAATTGTATTTATCTCCCTGATACCGGCCGGGAACAACACACTGCCGGCGGTAAGTATGATAAAGAACATCACTACGTTTGAGAGTAGCATACCCACATTTACATCCGTTTTCATATTGTCCAGCACTCTTTTATTCACCACCACCCTTCTTTTACTATGGGCAATATCCTCTGCCTCCATTGTGGCCTGCCAGAAAAAGAGATAAGGTGAAATAGTTGTGCCGAGTATGGCAACGATGATGGACAAAAATTCTTTGTTGAACTGCATGGTGGGTATAAAGGTTTTCCGGGCAATCAGTCCCCAGTCCTGTTTCACCATAAAAGGCACCAGTATATATAGTAATAGTGAAAGGCATAGCCATTTCAGAATCATAGCTATCTGCTGGTAGGGGTATTTGATGATCACATACATTAAAACAGCTGTAAAAGCAATGCAAAAAACAGAAACCGGCACTTTCGGAAAGATCATATGCGAAACGGCCCCCATCCCCTGTATATCCGCCCCTATATTCAGGGTAATGGCCGGGAAGCTGAACAACAACATGGTATACAGCAGCGGTTTGGAATAATGCTGCTTCAGGGTTACCGTTAGTCCCTGCGAGGTAACCAGCCCTATCCTGGCACACATCCCCTGTATTGCCGCCATCATCGGAAAAGTGATGAGCGCCGTCCACAAGGTAGAGAGCCCGAACTGGGCACCCGCCTGCGAATACGTGGCAATCCCTGATGGATCATCGTCACTGGCACCGGTTACCAGCCCGGGGCCGAGCTTGCGTAAGAAATCTTTAAGTTTTGATGAGGATTTTGTGGATCCGGCCATGGCTATTCATTTCTTTTGATAACTATACAATAAATATACCAAGGCTTATTGGGGTAGCGGTAGTAGAATTTAGGAGTAAGGGATAAGGGATAAGTGAAATCCATTTTCAAATAAAGGATTAATTTCCTTTTACAAACCTTCACATGGCAGAAGACGAAATTGCAAAACATACCAGGAACGTTTATGGGATAGGGAAACCCCTTACCCCTTCCTAAAACTCCCTCGGCGTCTGCATGATGCCTAACGCAATCGTTCCGATACAGAAGGGAAGCATAAAGAGATGAACTAGTGAAAACCCGTTATGCAGTATATGCGTGAGTGCAAAGAAGCAGAGGAAAATTCCTTCTGCAATAACCAGGTAACAATAGGTGCGTGTTTTGCGCAGCACACATATGAGTACGATAAAACTAAATATGCCTATCAAAAAGAAAATGATCCAGCCCAATAAATTATAGTTGGAAAAAATAGAATCCCTGATACTATCTTCTTCATACGCGAAGAAAATGCTTTTGCCCGGAGCAAGTCCCGTCATCCGGTAACCCCTGATCAGACCTATGAAGCCGGATATAACAAGAAAAACAATCGAAATTTTTCGCAATCGCAACATGGATAATATTAATAATTTCTTCAAATCTCTGTCATCGCCGTGTCATCCTGTTAATCCGGAGCGATTATTTTCCCCTGCAAACTACAAAAAAGAACAAACGTTCATAAATGTAGTCTTGGCCAGGTCTCAAAAACCACAAGAAAGGATAATTGCCCTATATTGTTTGTAGTCAATCAGTTACGCTCCAAAATGGCATTTGGTTGCAATGAAAAACATAAGCCCCCTTCCTTATTTTGTCATATAGCCATCCCGGTTTTGTAAAGCGAATCCTACACACCATTTTTCCTGTCCTACGCATTCTCTATAACGTGGCTACGGTAGATTTCTCATGAATGTGACAATAATATGTTACGATGCCCTAATAACGGCGGAGTTTCTTCAGCGCACCTTTACATTGTCAAAAGCGATAAACCAAACGCTACCAAAAACCCAAAAATCCAATTCCTATGAACACCTTAACAAACAAAACCGCCAGCACACAGAACGCACCAACTTCTTCTTTGTATAGTGCCTCAGGCATTATCCCTACGATCAAAAGAGTAGAACCTAATGGGCCTGCGCCGCGTCAGGGAATTAAATACGATGAAAAATTTGGTAAAGAAAGCGAAGCCACTTTTGCCGGTGTATTCTTCTTTCTCGTACCTATCATGTTCACTGCTTTCTGTATCATGAAACTCATTCAATACGAAGGACTCAATTTACTGATCACCGTTGTTACGATAGGCGCTGCCGTGATCCGCCTTGTATCAACCTTATGGGTTGCCAAGGTTTCGAGAGATCTGAACCGCCAATCATTTAAATGGATGGCATTTGCTTTCCTGCTGCCAGGTACCGCACTGATGGTTATTGGCCAGAAAAAGAAAATCGTTGATCCTTCTGATTGGAAACAACACCTGTACAATCACAACAGGTCCATCACTGCACCCGTACAAACTGCACAGCCAACCTTACAATTGGCTTCTTAAATACTTTTGGTTTTGGTTTGATTTTGGTATTGGCCCGGGATATACATTGTATCCCGGGTTTTTTATTGATTAAATTTCGATTAACATATACAGCTATGGTTGGCTGCTATCTCAAAAAAACACGGACACATTCATATATATATAAAACCGGAAAATCAATGGCATAAAGGCTTTGCAAAGCATAGGCAAGCTATATACAGAAGACCATGTGAAGATTACACTACACGCATCAAGACATATCCGTTTAGATATCTATGTTTTATTGTATAATAAAAACCATCCCCGTTCGTTTAATGATTAAATTTCGATAATGAAACTAATTGCTTTTTGTTTGTTGTTGTTCACTGTATCGTTACAGGCCGCTAATATAACCACTACTACCCTGCCGGTAAAAGACAGCATCATAAAAAGCGTGAAGTCCGACCCCACAAAAACAAGACCTGTTACAGAAACACAGGTAAAGAACCTGTCAGAACCTGAAATGGTTAGGATACCCGGCGGCTTCTTTAGCATGGGCGCCAAAGAGGGCGACCAGGATGAGCGGCCCGTTCACCGCGTAGTGATCAGCAGTTTTAAAATGGGTAAGTATGAAATAACGATGAAAGAGTTCGCTGCTTTTATCAGCTCCACTAATTACCAGACAGATGCAGAGAAACAAGGAAACAGTTATGTATATATCGGGCATTTCGACAAAGCCGATGGCGTATCCTGGCGCGATGATGAAGAGGGCCACCACCGCAGCGACAGCGATGCCAGCAAACCCGTAGTGCATGTAAGCTGGAACGATGCAAATGCCTACTGCCAGTGGCTTAGCCGGCAAACCGGCAAAACCTTCCGCCTGCCTACCGATGCAGAATGGGAATATGCCGCTGGTTGCGGTATGAAACATTATAAATACAGCTGGGGCAATTTTATGCCGCGCACGGGCAATGGCGAAAAACCGGTTGCTAATGTTGCTGATGAAACCAACCACCCCAAATACGGGGCCCTTTTACAGAAATACCTTGGGTATAAAGATGGATTCTTTTTTGCCGCACCCGTGGGCAGCTTTATGGCCAATGAATTTGGTTTATATGATATGACGGGTAATGTATTTGAATGGTGCAACGATTGGTACGATCCTAATTATTATGCAAATAGTCCAGAAAATAATCCCCAGGGCCCCTCTACCGGTAAGTTCCGCATTATGCGTGGCGGCAGTTGGTATTTTAATGTGATTAACAGCCGTATCGCTTACCGCATCCCCAACATCCCCGAGCGTCGGCATAGTGATCTCGGCTTCCGTATAGCCCAAACATTATAGCTGAAAAAAAATCACTAACATTTTTACCGTTCATCCTAATAACTAACAATAGTTAGCGGTTTTCCACAAATGTTTATTGAGCGTATAAACACATCATTTTCAGGAAGATATAAAAACCATGCAAACCAACAGGGGCAAGCATTTGACGCTGTTTACCGATTAGCGAATTTGTTATGCGATTCTCTAATTATTTTTGCCCTGTTCTCACCGTTAAAGCAGGTATTCTCCTGTGAAGGATATTAAATGAGAGCGATGATTGGGGATCAATAACATGAACGCATTTTCTTTTCTTGCAAGGTCCAGAACTACTTATTTTATTTCGATTGATGTAAACGGACGGATCATCCTGGCTAATGATCTTTTACAGCAAACCATCCCGGCATATGCTAAAGGTGCACCCGGATCATCCGTAACCGATATGGTTTTACCAGCCGATCACCCCGGCTTTATCGAAGCGATCGAAAAATGTTTTTCCGCGGAAACAACAGAGCCTTTCAATATTCATTTCAGGCTGCATATAGCAGGCTATCTTCCCACATTATGGACGGCATGGGAATTTACCTTGATAGCAGGTAATGGCACCACACCACCGCATATTTCAGGCATCGGTCATGCAGTTCCTGTTACGTACACCGAAAAAGAACTGGCTAACTCCGTGATCGATAGCCTCCCCTGCGTTTTTTTTCTGCAGGATGAGTGCGGTAATTACCTGAAATGGAACCATGCTTTCGAATCCGTGTCAGGCTACTCCGGTGAAGAAATAAAATCATTGCACCCGCTCGTGTTCTTTGATAAAAAGGATCATGAACGAATACTTACCACGATCAATGATGTACTGGAACAGGGCTCGGGTTCCATAGAAGCAGAAGTGATTACCAAACACAAAGAAGTGATCCCCTATTTCTTTAACGGCCGCGCGGTTACTTACGAAGGCAAACGCTGTATTATCGGAACCGGTATCGATTATTCAGAACAGTCAAAGGCACAGGAACAGTCAAGACTGAGCAAGGAAAAATATCACCTGCTGTTTCAGCAGGCAACTGACTGCATCCATATCACCGATTACAACGGCAATTTTATCGATGCAAATGATGCGATGCTCAAGATGTTCGGGTATACAAAAGAAGAGTTGCTTACTATGAACATTTCTTGTTTAATTGATGCCAAGCAATTGGCAGGCAGGCCCATCCGGTTTGATAAACTGGTCGCCGGCGAGCATGTTTTCAGCCAGCGTACCATGGTGCATAAGAACGGCACCCTGATATATGTGGAAGCCAATGTTAAAAAATTCGGCGAGGGAATGATCATGGCCATAGCGCGCGATATCACCCAACGGAAGATCATGGAAGAGAACCTCGAAAGATCAGAGAAGAACCTGCGGCATGTATTGTCCAGTTCGGCGGAAAATTTTTATATGATCAACCGTCATTACCGTGTGGAACTGATCAATGAAACCGCAGAAAGAAATCTTCAGAAAGACTGGGGTAAAACGGTACTGCCCGGCGCCAATATACTTGACCTTATTCCAACGAATACAGAGGAACCGATCAAAGCCAGTTTTGATAAAGCATTGGCCGGTGAAAAAGTGGAATACGAACTATATACCACCTTACACGAAGGGCCGGTATGGGTACTGGTGAGTTTTATGCCTGTTACCAATGAGGATGGCGTTGTTACCGGCGTGTATGTGGTTACTAAAAACATTACGGAACGCAGGGAATCGGAACATGAGAAAGAAGATATCCTATATAAACTGAATGAACGGGTGAAGGAACTGACTACGCTTTACCGTTTTGGGCAGATACTGGAAAAAGACGACGGTTCGGTTATAGAAGTGATGCAAAAATTGGTAACCGTATTGCCACCCGGCTGGCAGTATCCAGATATTACAGCGGCCCGGATCGTGCTGGGAAACAAGGAAACAAGGACCGCTAATTTTGCAAAAGGACCGCACAAACAAAAAGCACCTTTCCGCACACAGGATGGCACTGAAGGCCTGCTGGAAGTGATCTACCTCGAAGAAAGACCAAGGGATGTGGAAGGTGCTTTTTTTGCAGAGGAACGCAATATGATCAATATGCTTGCCGAAATGTTCCGCACGTATCTTAACCGGAAAACCGAGGCTGAAATATTAAAAAAATCAGAGGCCAACCTGAATACCATCTTCAACAGTACGGATAGTGTGTATGTATTGATGGATACTAAGTTTCAGATCATCTCTTATAATAAGCCGGCCATTGAATTTGCTGCGAAGGAATTAAAACATACCATACGCATCAGTGATGGGTTCCTGGATTATTTCCCGCTCGACAGGCAGAGCGCTTTACTGGGTCAGCTAAAAAGAGCATTATCCGGCGCTTATGTGAACTACGAGGCCACTTACCCGCAGCCGGATGGATCAGTAAACTGGTATGATGTGCGGGTCTTCGCTATCTCGGGTACCGATGGAGAAACTTTCGGGATCATGATGGCGGTGCTGGATGTGACTGAGAAAAAATTGCTGGAACAGGAGATACTGGATCAGAAAGTACAGGAACAGAAAAGGATCACCCGGGCCATGATAAAGGCGCAGGAAAAAGAAAGGAACCATATTGGCCAGGAACTGCATGATAATGTGAACCAGATACTCGCAGGTACCAAGATATACCTGATGAGGGCCGGGCAGAACGACGAAAAAGTAAAAGAACTACTCCAGTACCCGATGGAACTGATAGACAGTTCCATTAACGAAATACGCCAGTTAAGCGGCAGGCAGGTTACACCGCTCAGGAATATCGATTTGCAGGAGCTGATCTGCTCACTGTTAAAAAACCTGTCGGGCTGCACCTCTGTCAAAACCGTATTCAGCTATAATCTTCCCGGTACCCTGATTGACGATGACCTGAAACTGAATATCTACCGGATCATGCAGGAGCAGGTAAATAATATCCTGAAACATGCACACGCGCAAAATGTAGGGATCTGTATAGAGGCCGATAAAGATAACCGTGCCATCAACATCAGCATAACAGACGATGGTAAAGGCTTCGATCCGCGCCAGAAAAGAAACGGGATCGGCATCTCGAACATGATCAACCGGATCGAATCTTTTAACGGGGAAGTTTCTATCAATAGCAGCCCGGGAAATGGATGCAGCGTACAGATATGCATACCCTACTTTTCGTAATATCTAAATTCTAATGTCTAAATTCATCTCTTAGAATTTAGACATTAGAATTTAGATATTCCTCACATATACTTCCGCTGCAGATTATACAGCACACTCCTGTCCACATCATTGATGCGTTTAGTAGTATCCTGTAGGAAATGCCGTTTGAAGGAGCGGATGGCGGCGGTGGTATCCTTTACATCATAGCCAACGATCCGCAGCGCCTGGATATGGTTGAACCCGGTAGGGATGGTATCCCTTACCTCATCATACCATAACCCAAAACCGTGCTCCGCCAGTTTTTTCCAGGGAAAACGGTAATTGGGATCGTTCTTGCGGGTAGGTGCGATATCGCCGTGGCCGATAAAATTGGCAGTGGCGATATTGTATTCTTTTTTCAGTTTCGTTAATAAACTCAGCAGGCTGTTGATCTGCAAACTGTCAAATGGCTCAAAGCCCGTATTGTCTAATTCTATCCCGATGGAAGAAGAATTGATATCTATCAGATTACCCCATTTACTCACACCTGCATGTGCCGCACGTAAGTAATCGTTCAGCATATGATGTACCGTACCATCCTTACAAATCACGTAATGCGCACTCACGGCAGATTTGGGCGTGGTAAAGGTTTGCAGTGTCTGTTCGCATGAATTCTGCGCCGTATGGTGAATGATCACAAAACTCGGTTTACGGAGATTGAAGTTGGTGGTGCCTACCCAATACGGTGGTACTTTGATCGTATCATTCACAGGATCCTCCGGTTGCAGCAGCATTTGTTTCGAGAGATCTTTGGATTGTGTGCGGTATGCCTTGTTGGTAGTGGCATACGGTTTAGGACTGCACGCATAGATCAGCATGATGACTGGTACCAAATAGATTTTTTTCATATTTTTTATCATTTCTCCGTGAACCTCTCATACATTTTTTTGGGTATGCATTTTTTTTTGGATCCTTTTGTTAAGGTAGTACAGCATTACGGTTGCCAGTATCATGGAACCGATTACTACATAGCCGAGTATATCATACCGCTCAAGCTGCCCCGAAGTGGTTTGCACAATGATCAGACCCGCAACAATGGAGGCAATACCCCCCGAGATCTGCTGCGTAGAAGCATTTACACTCATAAAGGCTCCCCTGTCTTTCGCATCCGGCACGGCCGTTAACAAAGCCGAAGAAGCTATCATACGCGATGAGATACCCACGAACAATATCACGTTCAGCACGATCAGCATCCACAATGGTGTAACCCCGAGATGCGTATAGATCGCTACCATGATAATACTTAATATAGACCCGATGCAGAACATTTTGAACTTGCCTATCTTATCGCTCAGCTTACCTATAATAGGACCGAATACAATGGAGAAAGCACCGGTGATCAGGTAAACGATTGGTAATTGCGAAAGCGTGATACCCAGGTTATGGATACTAAAGGCGCTCCCAAAAGGCATCAGCATAAAACCGCCCGTGGCCAATAAAGTAGTGGCAAAAAATGCCTTGGCATAATCGGGCCGTGTTATGGTGCCTAACAGGTGATGGAAGGCATTATGATCTATCTTGAGGTGTAAATGAGCATCCACCGGTTTTAGTTTTACCATCATTACCACGCCAAGAATCGTGCCCGCGCCGGCGATCATCCAGAAAGGTGCGTGCCAGTTAAACCGGTTAGCTAACAAGAGCCCTATGGGCAGGCCAAGTACCTGGCTGGCCGCGAACGACATCTGCACAAACCCCATTACCCTTCCCCTTGTTTCCATTTTGAACAGGTCGGTAATAATGGCAAAGCTCACAGACCCGATCACACCTCCAAAAATACCGGTAATGATACGCGCACCCAGTAGCAGGTGATACGTAGGTGCAATGGCGCACAATACGGTACCGAGGATGAACCCTGTATAAAAGAACATCAGTAATTTCTTCCTGTCGAATTTATCTGCAAACCCCGCCGTAAGCAATCCCGCCGCCCCTGCACTAAAGGCATAGGCGGATACCACCAACCCAAACTGGGAAGTAGTTACATTCAGTTTATCCATCACGATCACTCCCAAAGGCGAGAGCACCATAAAATCCAGTATTACCGTAAACTGGAGCAATGATAAGATAGCGATCACGAATACCTGGTACGGGGTAAAGATCCTTTCTTTTGTTTTTTGTTCCTCACTCATAAGAATTCTTTATTAGTTAGTCGTTTGGGGCCTAAAGATATTGCCCAGCCCCACATCTATTTCAAAAACAGGCACCTATCTTTGAAATAAACAAGATAATATGTCACTCCATCTCGGCAGAACTCAGTTTGGCAACCCGGCTAATACCGGCAACACACTTACCCGCGCGCAGGCAGAAGAATTGTTTAATGCCTGGGTACTGAACCCCAAACTGAAATTTCATATGCAGCAGGTGGGCCACCTGATGAAATGCTGGGCAGCGGAAAAAGAGGGTCTTGATGTGCCTGGCGCATGGAAATGGGAAATGGCCGGACTGCTGCATGATGCCGACTGGGATCAATGGCCCGACCAGCACTGTAAAAAGATCATTGAAGAACTGGAACAACGAAACATAGATCCTGAGATCATACACGCGATCGCCTCACACGGCCACCTGCATTTTGGCGTGGAGCCGGAAACACGGATGGATAAGATGCTGTATGCCTTTGATGAATTGTCGGGATTGATCCACGCCTATTCACTCATGCGGCCAGGCGGCTACCTGGAGATGGATACAAAAGGGGTGAAAAAAAGATTAAAAGAAAAATCCTTCGCCGCCAATGTATCCCGCGAAGATATTAGCGATGCGTGTGAACGTGCGGGAATACAATTGGATGACCTGATTGCTTTTATTATTCCGCGGCAGGCGGGGGTATAGTTTTTTGAAACCGGCCCGTATGAAAATTTCCCTAAACTATCCCCATAAAGGCAGCAACAAACCCTTCGGTATGCTCTTTAACAATATGCAGGCAACTGTTTCTTAACTGTTTGCGTATTAAAAATTACCCGGTTGTGCCAGGTTTTTAACCCATTAAAAGTATCCGATCATGGAAAGAAGAACATTTTTAGGAACCTTATCTGCCCCCGTATTAGCAGCCTGCGCCGTATGTATGGGTGCCTGTAGTAAAAGTGCTTCCGGAAGCAGCGGCGCGGTGAGCGCTAATTTCACCATCGATCTTAGTACCGCCCTTACTTCTGTTGGTTCATCTATGGTACAGGCTGGCGTGATCGTAGTAAGGCTCGCAGCCGGCAATGTTCCCGCTTCCTTTACCGCGGTACAGGTGGCCTGCACGCATGAGGGTACTGCTATCAATTACAATGCACCGGGCACCAATTTTGTTTGCCCGCTCCACGGTTCCACCTTCACCACTTCCGGTGCGGTAACATTGGGCCCCGCCTCTACTTCGCTTAAGCAGTATACTATTACTATCAATGGAACTACGATGACCGTTACGGGGTAGGCACCATAGGTTCCTGCTGACTAAGGCAATGAAAACTGCCTAACCCCCAGATAATATCTGTTGAATCGATCCCCACCACTGCCCTGTCTTTGAAACAGCCGGCAATGATCTGTAATGCGCGGTCGTCTTTCGGACTGCGGAACGTGGGTACGATCACGTGTTGGTTGGAGATATAAAAATTTGCGTAAGAGGCGGGTAAACGCTGATCCTCATACACCAGTTCATCAGGCATGGGCAGTTCCACAATATTCAGTTGTTTGCCATTCAGTAAACGCATGGATTGTAACTGACGGAGGTTGGTTTGCAGTAAGGCATGGTTCTCATCGTTCCTGTTTTCTTCGATCACAGTGATCACGGTGTCTTCGTTTACAAAACGGACCGTATCATCAATATGGCCATCGGTATCATCGCCAACAATTCCTTCATCTACCCATAATACCTGCGCCACTCCATAATAATTAAATAAGTAAGTTTCTATCTGTGCCTGGCTCAGGTGCGGGTTCCGGTTCTTGTTTAACAGGCATGCGGTAGAAGTGATCAGTGTTCCTTTACCATTGAACTCAACAGAACCGCCTTCCATAACAATACCCGGATGATACACGGGTATATTAAAATGTTTGCCGATCAGCGTAGGTATCACATCATCCAGATCGTAAGGAGGATATTTATTTCCCCATGCATTATAGTTCCAGTCTACGATCACTTTTTTTATCTCTGCCTGGGGATTGATCAAAAAAGCAGGCCCATGATCGCGGCACCAGGCATCATTGGTTGGGTGGAGAAAGAATTCCACCCTGGATAAGTTTACACCGGCTTTTTGTAAATGCGCGATAGCATTGTCTTGCATGGCCTCATCCACAACATTGATCCTTACAATTTCACTTTGCGCGAGGTATTTGATAAAGAGGCTGTAGTTAGGATAGATACTCTCGATCTTCCCGGGCCAGCTCGCCTCTTTATGCGGCCAGCTCAGCCAGGTTGCCTCATGCGGCGCAAACTCTGCCGGAAAATAATATCCTGCCTCTCCTGGTGTACTCATACAAATATTTTTCTCCGTGAACCTCTGTGATCTCTGTGCCTCTGTGTTGAATCCCTGCCTCCGATTTTTTCAACACAGAGGCACAGAGATTCAGAGGCACATAGCGTTATTCTTCGTCGTCTATGAAACGTTTGGTGATGGGTTGGTATGAATCAATGCGGCGATCCCGTAAGAACGGCCAGTGTGTACGGTAGCTGTCTGTTTTGGAAGAATCTATTTCAACTACCGCTACCTCCTCTTCTTCATGTGAGGCCTTGTATAACAGGGTGCCGAAAGGATTGCTCACAAAAGAACCGCCCCAGAATTTCATCGCGCCATTCTGCTCAAAGCCAACCCTGTTCACGCTTACCACATGCACGCCATTGGCAATTGCATGACTCCGCTGAATAGTTTGCCAGGCATTGTATTGTTCTGTATTGGTAGCTTCATCCTGTGCAGTGGCCCAGCCGATAGCCGTTGGATAAAATAAGATCTCCGCTCCCATCAGCGCAGTAATGCGCGCCGCCTCAGGGTACCACTGATCCCAGCAGATAAGGATCCCGAAACTGGCATATTTTGTTTTGAATATTTTATAACCCAGATCGCCTGGCGTGAAATAGAACTTCTCATAAAAAGCAGGATCATCCGGTATATGCATTTTACGGTACTTGCCAAGGTAACTGCCATCTGCATCCATCACGGCAGTGGTATTATGATAGATGCCCTGCGTGCGTTTCTCAAATAAGGAAGCAATCACCACCACATTCAATTCAGCAGCCACCTTACTCAATGCATCTGTAGAAGCGCCAGGAATTTGTTCGGCCAGTGTAAAATGATCATAGTTTTCTGTATCGCAGAAGTATAAAGAAGTAAACAGCTCCTGCAGGCAAATGATCTGCGCGCCCTTAGCCGCCGCTTCCCTTATCTTAAGAATAGCTTTAGCCAGGTTATCTTCCTTACTAGCCGTACAACTCATTTGTACCAGTCCGATTTTTACTATCGCCATAATGTTTAATTAAGTTACCTCCTGAATAATGCTGTCAAAACTTTTCAGGCCGATTATTTTTTCGGTAATATATCCTTCTGCATAGTCAACCCCTATTCGTTTGCCAAGCATCAGGGCCCTTGCTTTCACCGTTTCGAGGAACTGGGGAGAAGAGATATAGGTTTGTGGTTCCTCAGTACCCGGACTATTAAATTGTGTTTTGTACGCAAGGATGGCCTGGATCTTTTTATCCATATAGGCGCTGATATCGATCACAAAAGAAGGTTGTATAAAGCGATCCTGGATATAGTGGAACACATAACTCGGTTTCCAGACATCCTGTTCCTTGCCAGCATCACTGGTAATGATCTTCCTGAGGCCCGCGAGGAAAGCGGCATCCGAAACCAATTTGGCGCTGCGTCCATGATCGGGGTGCCGGTCTTCAGGCGCATTGGCTAGTATGATACCGGGCCTGTATTTACGTATTACGGTAACCACTTTACGCAGATGCGCTTCATCATTCTGGAAAAAGCCATCTGCCATCTCCAGGTTCTCCCTGATAGTAACACCTATGATGGCCGCAGCTGCAGCCGCTTCTGTCTTGCGTGTTTCCGGTGTACCCCGGGTGCCGAGTTCACCTCTTGTCATATCTACAATACCCACTTTTTTACCTTCCGCAATAGCAGCCAGTAAGGTGCCGGAGCAACCAAGCTCAACATCATCTGGGTGAACGCCGAAAGCGAGGATGTCTAATTTCATAAAATGCGTTTCTGGATGGCAAAGGTCGGGGAAATATAGCCATAAAAAAGCCCGCCAAAAGCGGGCTTCCTAAATATTGTAAACCACTAGTCTTTCTTAGCGTAACGTTTTTTGAACTTGTCGATACGACCCGCAGTATCTACCAGCATATTCTTACCGGTATAAAAAGGGTGCGATGTATTGGAGATCTCCAGCTTAACCAGCGGATACTCTTTACCGTCTTCCCATGCGATGGTTTCTTTGCTGTTGGTGGTAGAACGGCTCAGGAATGTGTGGCCATTACTCATATCCTTGAAAACAACAAAACGGTAATTGTCAGGATGGATACCTTGTTTCATAACTTTTACATTTAGGTTGTACGGATTTGGCCGTACGATTATTAAGGAGTGCAAAATTAAGGCTGCGCAGCTTCATTTCCAAATGAAATGTGTTTTAGCCCTTCATATTTACGAACTGTAGCGGAATACCCAGGTTTTCGGCCCTGCATTTGGCGATTACTTCCTGTAGATCATCCAGTTTTTTGCCGGTTACCCGAACAATATCGTCCATAATGGCGGCCTGCACCTTAAAACCATTGTCTTTGATCATTTTTACGATCTTTTTGGCATCTTCCTGCTTCAGGCCGTTACGTACGGGCACCTCCTTTCTCACCACTTTTCCGCTCGGGTAGGCATCCTTGCTAAAATCGAAGGCCCCTGCATCAATCCCCTGCTTCAGGGTCCGGCTGATCAATACATCGAGTAACTGCTTCATTTTCATGTCACTTTCCACTTCCAGCGACACCGTATAGGTCTTTTTATCCAGTTCCACCTTAACCGGCGAACCACGGAAATCGAAACGGGTGCTGATCTCTTTTTTTACAGTATTGATGGCATTATCCAGGGTCTGGATGTCTACCTCGCTGGCGATATCAAATGAAGGCATGGGGCGTGTTTTGGTAAAGATAAATAAAAAAGCCCCGATAGAGATCGGGGCCGGTATATAATGCACATGAGAGAAAACAGGGTTGGCAGAATAAAATGACCACAACCTGCTGCCAGGCAACAGGCTGTGGCTGGTTTTTCATTTTATTGACTGTCGCCGCTTTTTACACGACTGGCTTCATCGCCGGCGCCGCCTCTTTTTCTTTGGGTATTGCCTACTTTACCTTTGCTGAACCGGTAAGTGAAATTCAGGTTAACTACTCTTGAATCGCTATACTGCTGGAACCTCGCGTCTACATTGTTCAACTGGCTGGCGCCCGACATTTTCTGGGTCCATAATACATCACGCACACTTAAACGGATAGATCCCTTGTTTTTCATTACCTGTTTGCTGATGCCAAGGTTCATGGCGCCGAACCCGCTCAGTTTCAGGATACCTTCCAAACCGGGTGTCCTGTAAAAACCGCTTACTTCCCCACCCCATCCTTTACTGAACTTGAATTGCTCATTCACATTGGCCATACCGGTTGTGGCGCCCACATTTACATATTCATTGTTCACGATACCCTTGAACCGGTTATTGTATACATTGATATAGGTATTGCTGCTCCACCATTTGGTGATGTTCACAAAAGCATTCATGGAAATACCAAACTGATCCCTGCTGGCTATATTGGATTTCTTAATATAGGTTTCGTTCTTGCTGCTGTTCTGTTCAAAAACATCCTGGATGATATCCGTTGTTTTCGTATAGTTAAGTGTTGTGGTTAAGAAGTTGTTGTATGTGTGTGTGAATTCAATATTATGACTAAACTGCGGCTGCAGGTTGGGGTTACCCTGCTGATAAGTGTACCTGTCGAGGAAAGTAACAAAAGGGTTCAGATCGGAATAATCGGGGCGACTGATCCTTTTTCCGTAATTCAGGACAAATGTATTTTTTGCATTCGCCTGGTACTGTAGGAACATGGTTGGGAACAGCTGCGCATAATCCCTCGTGAAAACAATACCGGTGGTAGCCTGGTTGCCATCGGAATGAGTTTGTTCAAAACGAAGCCCGAGCTGACCGCTTATTTTTTTGCTGATAGGACCGCTGAGATTAACATAAACGGCATTGATATTCTCTTTATAGATAAAATGATTGCTCCTGCCGTAATCGTGTACTTTGTTGTTATTGATCAGGCTGTCGTAAGAAGCATTATTATCGGTTCTAACCATACTTGATTTCAATCCTGCTTCAAACCTTGCTCCTTTTTTCAACGGTTTCAGGTAATCCACTTTGGCGCTGTAGATCTCAACATTCTGTGGCAGGTGCCCCAATAGTGTATCGGGTTTCATACCTGCAAGCACGGAACCGGAAGGTGTATAATAGGCATTGGTAACGTTCTGGTTATTGCCTGAATTATATTTGATATAATCAAGATCGCCGGTGATCTCGGAACCGGTGGTATCGAGTGCGTGGCGGAGATTAACATTACTGCTGAAGTTATCCCAGCTGGCAAGATTGTCCGAAAAAGCACGGGTCTGGCTAAGCGGAACGTTGTTAGGATCAGCAATATTGATGGTACCCTTGCTCGAAAAATCCGACTGGCTGCTGCTGCCCGTGAATACGACACCGATGGTCGTTTTTTTAGAAGCAAAATAATCCATACCTATTTTGCCGTTCAATCCCTTATCCTGGTTGAAGAGATTATTTTCCTGGCTGAATCTTGACAGGACGGCCTTGGTAGCGTCATCCGAAAAACTCCGCTGTATGGTAAGCGTTTGAAAACGCTCGCGGTAAGAATAACTCATATTGCCAAACAGGTTAATGGCGCCTGCCCGGTAATTCATGTTTACACTTTCATTGGTTTTTGGGTAAACACCCTGGCCGTAACCTGCGCTAACGCTTCCATTATAGCCAACCTGTTTGTTTTTCTTTGTTTTGATATTGATGATACCCGAGTTACCGGCTGCGTCATACTTGGCAGGCGGATTGGTCATGATCTCCAATTGATCCAACTGACTGCTCTGCATGTTCCTGAGCATATTGGCAAGATCCTGGCCCGATAAATAGGTGGGTCTTCCGTCTATGAATACCTGTACACCCTGTTTGCCTTTCAGGCTGATATTGCCGTCCTTATCCACGGAGATCCCTGGCGATTTTTCCAGCACTTCCAGCGCGTTGGTGCCGGTATTTGAAACAGATGCTTCCACATTTACGATAGTACGGTCTATTTTTTGTTCGATCAATGGTTTGCTCGCGGTAACCGTAACGGCAGCCAGTTCTTTACTTAGCGGTTTTAGTGATATGGCTTTTAGTGTATAAGATATGTTGGATGCGCTGAGTTCAAATACCTCGCTGTAAAATTTTGCATGTCCTGCTGCCTGTACCGATACCAGGTATTTGCCCTGTTTCAGGTTTTCCAGTTCAAATGCACCGGTTTTATCAGAAACAGCGAGTTTCACCACACCCGAATCTTTGGCCCTTAATAAACCGATGGAGGCGGCATCTACCGGTTTTTGTGCAGATAGAACTGTGCCGTTGATCTTACAGGCGGTAACGGTTTGCGCCTGCGTGGTCAAACCAAGGGAAAATACCCCAAAAGCAGTGAGTAATGCTGCGATCCTTTTCATAATAAGTGTTTTACAGTTGATTTATTTAGTTCTGGTTGTTGCTAATTACAGGTCAAAACTATGTACTGTGTTTTACATAGTACATAGTTTTGTATTTAACGGTAAAATCTCGGGATGAGTGGTAAGGCGTAATGAAGAATGCAGCGGAAGATTTTACTGATTGATAATCAGCTTGTTAACGACTGGCCAAACCATTTTTTGGATTTGACAACCAGTACAACACCCCCAATAATGAGTAAAAGAGAAATGATTTCGGCCTGGGTTGGATGGAACGGCAAGAAATCGTACTTGGTATTCACCCTGATCTTTTCGATGAAAAATCGTTCAAGGCCATTTAAAATAAAGTAGATACCGGATAGCTGACCAGCAATACGGATCTTTTTCCTGATGGACCACAGGATAAAGAACAGTATCAGGCAGATAATAATCTCGTATAAAGGAGTGGGATATACCGGGAAGGGCAATTGGTTGCAAAACTGGCCCGTGCAGCCCGGTATGGGCACACCTTCGCCCACCACATTATGCGGATAACGGTAGGCCCAGGCCCAATCGGGTATAAAGGAAAAAGGTTTCTCATTCGGGTTGGCGATGCCCCAGTCTCCATCTCCGCTTACCTGGCAGCCGATCCGGCCCAAAGCATAAGCAAGCATCATAACAGGGGTTAAACAATCGACAAGATGTACAACGGCGATCTTATTTTTTTTAGCATACCAGATAATGGCGATGCCCGCACAGATCAGTCCGCCATAAAAAGTGAGCCCGCTGAACGAGATCAGTGAACCAACCGGGTCCTTTACAAAATCGCCCCAGTTCTCGAGGTTGTGAAATATTTTGGCGCCCAAAAAACCAAATGCAGCGGCATAGATAACAATATCTCCTACCCTGTCCTGCGGCCAGATGCGTACGGTTCTTGTTTCCGGTTTATCTAATTTCTGTTTGTTCTTTTCCCACCATTTTAACCCGCCAAACACAAGCCCGGCAAGGATCCCGGCCATCAGGTTACCCCGGGTAGATAAGATATACGCCTGGGGATCATACAGCGCATCCGTAATGGTAAAAGCGCCAACGATTTTGTAAAAAAATAAAAAGCCCATGAAAAAATTCAACAGCAATTCACCAAAACCGGCCGGCGCACCAACGGTGATGGTTTCTTCCGTAAAAGTGAAAAGACCCTGCTGTTGTTTTCTCCGCAATTCCAGGGTAAGCACCCATGCGCAAACGATAAAAGAGATCGCTACAAAAAAACCAAACGTATTCACCAGTTTCAGGCCACTTATCTCTATTCCGAAAATATCCTTGAACGCGTAGTATAAATTGGGGTACATATTTTATAAAATCAGTTTCCAAAGGTAAGGCCCCGCCTTTTAAGCGGGGCCTGTACTTACTAACCCATCTATAACAAAACTAAGTGAAAAACTAATTGCAATATTCATCAAATACAGAAATCAGGTGCTGCGCAATCACCTGGGCAGGACGGCCCTCTATCTGGTGGCGCTCCACGATACTTACCAGCTGCCCGTCTTTAAACAAAGCAATAGCCGGTGAAGAGGGTGGATAAGGCAGTAAATGTTCTCTTACCTGGTTCACTGCCTCAATATCAAAGCCTGCGAAACTGGTAGCGAGCCTGTCGGGGCGCTTGCCCGCATTATGAACCGCCATCAGCACACCCGGCCGGCAACTGCCCGCCGCACAACCGCATACTGAGTTGATTACCACTAAAGTAGTGCCTTCTTTCTGCAATGTTTCGTCTACCTCCTGCGCCGATACCATTTCATCAAATCCGCCATCGGTCAATTCCGCTTTCATCGGTAAAACTATCTCTGCTGGATACATATTCTTTTGATTTTTAATAGATAATTACTGTTTACAGGCAAAGGTAGGAGAAAGAAGACAGATGGCGGATGACAGATGAAGGTCTAAAATTGTTTTTCTGTTATCCGTAAATTTTATCGATTTAGGTCATTATGGCGGTAATTAAATTAATATCGGTCATTTTGTCTGTTTGTAGAGTAAGTGTAGGTCAAAATGTACGTTATTATGCCTTTTTTATGTGTTGGTATATCATTTGAACAGTTGTCTGTACAATCTTATTCAAAACATAAAACCAATAATGATGACACACGTAAAAAACAACCCGGTTTACTTCGGTAATCTATTTGACGAATTGTTCAACAATATCCCTGCTAACTGGGGTAAGGATGGACAGAATGCTTTATCGTCTCCACCGGCCAATATTCATGAAACAGCTGATGCCTATCACGTGGAACTGAATGTACCCGGAAGGAACAAAGAAGATTTTTCTATTAAGGTAGACAATGGTTTACTGACCATCAGCTACGAAAAGAAAGAAGAAACGGAGAAAAAAGAATACAGGACCATCCGCAAGGAGTTCAGTTTCCGCAGTTTTAAAAGAAGTTTCAGCCTGGATGAAAAAGTAGATACCACTGCTATACAGGCTAAATATGAGAACGGTGTTTTACTGGTATTGCTTCCTAAAAAAGAAGAAGTGAAATCAGCACCCAAAGAGATCTCTGTTCTCTAAAATAAATAATGATAAGCCGTAAAAGGCAGCAAAGAAGGTTACGTTTCGTACAGTTTGGTTTTGGTTAGAACCCCGTGTTTTGCACGGGGTTTTTTATTTGGGCAATCTGTAATATTTTGCTCCTTTGCCCTACTCATAGTAATTGTAAAATGCACCTGATGAAAAGAATCCTTTATTTACTGGTTTGTCTGTGTACGGGCAGTTTGCAGCTACGGGCCCAGGCTCCCCAAACCTCTTTGCTATGGGAGATCAGAGGTAAAGGGTTACAACATAGCTCGTACCTGTTTGGCACTTTCCATATTATGTGTAAAGCCGAATTCTCTATCTCACAGGAATTGAAAAGCAGGATCACCGGTTCCAGGTATTTCTATGGGGAACTGAATATGGATGAACTGGGCAATGATACCAAGGTTGCCATGAAACTGATGATGACCGATAAGAGTTTGAAAGACCTGATCGGCAAAAAAGATTATCCCGCAGTTAGCGATGGTTTTCAAAAAGTTACCGGTATTTCCCTGGAGATGCTGGATCATTTCAAACCCTTTATGGCAGAGAGCCTGCTGGCCATGAACATGATCAGCTGCACAGACAGGGTACAACCCGAAACTGAGTTTGCCAATATTGCGAAAGAAAATAAAGTGCCGATGCGGGGACTGGAAACCATCGACGACCAGCTGAACGCGGTTGATAAACAACCATTGGATTCACAGGTACACTCCCTAGCAGAAACCGTATTGAAATTTGACAGCAGCAAACTAATGATGGCGAAAATGATCGCTGTTTATCGCACAAGAGATGTGGACTCGCTCTATGCCTTTCTCAAAGCAAATGGCTCAACGGGTGATTTTGAAAAAGAATTACTGGTGAACAGGAATCACAACTGGGTTCCCCTGATCGAGAAAGCTATGACAGACGGCCCCGTTTTTTTTGCTGTTGGCGCCGGACACCTCGGAGGCCCTGATGGAATTATTCGTTTATTACGAAAGCGTGGATATAAGCTAACACCAGTAAAGTATTAATTTAGCCGGATGGCATCTGAGAAGGCGTTTATATCATTACTTAACCAGCACCAAAAGATCATTTACAAGGTTTGTAACCTGTATATGGATCAGCACTCAGACCGGGAAGATCTTTTCCAGGAGATTACCCTGCAGGCATGGAAAGCGTATGGAAATTTTAGGGGGGATGCAAAATTTTCCACCTGGTTATATCGTGTGGCGCTGAATACGGCCATCACTTTTTTCAGGAAAGAGAAACGCAAGCCTGATATCTATTCAACAGACCAGGTACCCGAACAGGGAGATGAACCGGGAGACGGAATAGAGGAACAGGTAAAAGCCATGTATGCAGCCATCGGCGAACTGTCGAAAATAGATAAGGCCATCGTGATGTTATACCTCGAAGACTACAGTTATAACGGGATAGGCGAAATGATGGGGATCACGGCCAACAATGTAGCCGTAAAGATGAACAGGATTAAAACAAAACTGAAAGAAGAAACCAGGAAACAATTAGCATTTACTGAAATGTAAGCCATCATGGAATTAGACGAACTTAAATACCAGCTAAAAGATAAACTGTCTACCGATCATACCGGCAGGTCGGATGCAGATATTGCGTTGCTGCTTACCAAAAGAACTGCGTCTGTGACCGATAAACTTAAAAAAAGCCTCTGGCTCGAGATCTTTCTGTGCATATTGATGCTGCTCGTTTTCGGTGCCATCAGTATCATTTCTAAACAGTCATCACTCCGGATTTATTTTTCTGTATTTACCATTGTCGGTATTGTATTTCTGCTTGTCGTGATCTACCTGTTGCGCCGCACAAAAAAATTAAGCAGTACCACCCTACCGGTAAAAAGCAATCTCCAGTCCATTGTCAGGCTTATTGAAGAGTTTACCCGCCGCTATTTCCAGATCACTATGGCGCTGATACCCATCTGTTTTATTTTTGCCTTGCTGCTGGCTTACCAGGAAAAACATCTTCAGGATCCCTCGGCTCCTTTCCCCGGCGGTCATTATTTCAGCTCGCTATGGCAGGTAGTGTTATTTGTAATTGCGTATATGTTTGTACTCGCCATCGTGGCCTTCTATTTCACCAAATGGTACCTGAAAAAATTGTACGGGAAATATGTGCAGCAGTTGAAGGCATGTATAGAAGAGCTGGGAGAATAGTTCATTGGATTCAGCGATATACAATTAAAGCGCCATTTGAAGGAACTGTTTATTACACCATGCCAATACAACAGAATCAATTTATTGAATAGAGAAAAATATTAGGCTATGTCAATCCAGGAAAGAGCAAGTATTACTTAGAAGTTTATCTACCACAAGATAATTTTGGGAAACTGGAAACGGGAATGAAAGTTCAGATGAGTGTTGACGCATATCCATATTAGCAAATTGGATTTGTCAATGGCAGATTGGGTTATATTTCGAAGGTAGCAACGGATAGTGGGTTTCTTGCTACAGTGCAGTTAGATAATGGATTAGTGACCAATCTGGTCACAGTATTTCCTTCAAAAATGGACTAAAGGCTAGTGCCATTGTTCTAACTAAGGATATGAATTTATTCAAAAGAATTTATACTAACTTGTTAAAATCAACCTCATTGACAAATTGATGTCATAAAACGTTTGCTAAATAATTTATATATTATTTTATGAGAACTTCAATATTATTTTATATTCTGCTTCAAGTATTCCAACCTGCAATTGCACATAGTCAGGAGTTCAAAATAAATGGTTCAATTGATCAAATGGAAGGGAAAAAGGTTTTTATAGCTCAAATTCTAGGAAGAGATCGAGTTCGCGATAGTGCCGTTGTTAATAATGGTAAGTTTATTTTTAAAGGAACGATACCAGGACCTATCATGCTTACATTATCGTTCCGCGATCCCCAAAATCGAGAATACAAAGAGTTGTCGTTGTTTATTGAGCCGAGCGAAATGCATATGGTTATTCAAGTTAATAACCTAAGAGCATTTACTTTGGAAGGGTCAAAATCACATTTGGTCCAGGAAAAGTATTCTAGTATAATGTATGCTCATTGTCAATACTATATAGATGAGTTGAACAAAATTCGCAAAGACCTTGAAATCAACCCTGATAATCAAGACATTAAAAGACGATTGATTTATATAGATAGCTCAAAATCAGTTAATTGCGGAGGAATAAGAAATGTAACAAAGAATTTTATACTAGATAACCCAAATACTGGAGTCAGTTCATTTTTGGTCAACCTCTACTCGACAATTTGGGAAACTGATACAGTGCTAAAATACTATAATGGTTTGTCGGTTGAAATGCAAAATGCTTATTACGGGATACTTACGCGCAATCATCTGCTAAAAAGTGTAACAGTAGGCATGAAAGCGCCAGAGTTTAGTAAGCGAGACGTAAACAACACATTAATTAACCTGGCTGATTACAAAGGTAAAAAGTATGTTTTATTAGATTTCTGGGCAAGCTGGTGTATACCTTGTATTTCTGAACTACCTGAGTTAAAAGAGTTTTACAAAAGTCACAAATCACAAGTCGAAATCCTTGGTTTGAGTATGGATGAAGATGTTTCTGATTGGAAAAATTCAATCCGTATGCATAATATCCCATGGCGACAAATACAAATCGGTATTGAACCAGAGCTAAAAACAGATAGGAACTACCTCGGAAACCTATATACGGGTGTAAGTTCAATTCCGCGACAGTTCCTCATAAATCCCGAAGGAATAATTGTTGGTATTTTTCTAAGTGCACCTATGGATATTAAAAAATTGGTAGGTCTAATTAAATAGAAATAATTATATATTCTTTGTCCATAATCTTTTATAATGCTTAATTCGGTTTTTGTTGATCCAAAACGTGTTTGGATTGAATTAGGTGTAGAAATTGGGTCAAAATTTTTGCACCATTTTTTTTAAATATTTGATTAGACCAAGAAAATGACAGATTCAAGGTTGCTTTTATAGTTCATTCACAGGGTTGTTTTCGCCGCGTATCGATGAGATACTGGATTTTCCACACGCCGTTTAAGCGTACCAGTTGGAATGAGTTAACACCGCAATGACTAAATTTCCCATCCCTGTAAAATTTGTAAGGTGTCCATGCAATGGCGAGGGCATCATCTGTTTTCACGATATCATACGTGATCCGTTCATCTGCAAGTCCTTTGGGCATTGCGCCCACATGCGCCGCAAACTCAGCTATAGATTCATTCTTCACAAGGGTGTTACCGTTCTTATCGGTTACTATGGTTTGGAGATAACCGCTGTCGGCAAAACAGTCTTTCAGCAGCTGCGCATTACTGGTGATCATGGCTTTGAAGAGGTTATTGATCGCGGTTTTTACCGAGTCAACAGGTGTTTGCGCATGCATGGTGGATGTGCATAATAACGCAGCTGCAATACATATCTTTCTCATAAGCTTGGTTACAGAGATAATGATTACCGCAGGTATCCCAGTATTTTTAACATGCTTTGCGCGGTTTGTTCTTTGGCGTATACCCAGTCTACCAGTTTACCGTTCTTATCCTGTTCCACGATCACGTGTTTGGGTGAGGGTATTAAACAATGTTTGATACCCCCGTAACCGCTGATCTGGTCCTGGTAAGCGCCTGTATGGAAAAACCCAACATACAATGGTTCCTTATTGGAAGTCGCCTCTTTCGGATCATTGGTGCCAGTTTGGGCAGGAACACTTCGTTGATATGTTCTTCCGAATCATAGTAATCATGACTGTCGCAGGTGATGCCCCCCAATACTACCCGGTGGTATTCGTTGTCCCATTTATTCACCGGCAGCATCAGAAATTTTTCACCAATACCCCAGGTATCCGGCAGGGTGGTGATAAAAGAGGAGTCGATCATATACCAGCACTCGCGGTCGTTCTGGATCTTCTGGCCAAGTACGCTGTAAATATGCGCCATGCTCTCTCCCACCGTAAAGCTGCCAAATTCCGTATAGATATTAGGCATCGGCACCTTGGCCTTTTTGCAGGCTTTCTTGATATTGCTCACGATCTCGTTGATCATGAACTGGTAATCATATTCAAAGCCCAAAGAATGTTTGATGGGGAAGCCACCGCCGATATTGATCGAATCCAGTTCGGGGCAGATTTTTTTTAACTGGCAATACAGGTTAATGATCTTGTTCAGCTCCGACCAGTAGTAGATATCATCCTTGATGCCCTTGTTCAGAAAGATATGCAGCATTTTCAGCTGGAACTTCTCTTCGTATCCCTCAATATCATCCACATAAAATTCCAGGATATCTTTTGCACGGATCCCGAGTCTTGATGTATAAAAAGGGAAATTCGGTTCTTCTTCCGCTGCTACCCGTATACCGAGACGGAAAGGTTCTTTCACACTTTTTTTATAGGCCAGCAACTCGTCCTTGTTATCAAGAATGGGTATTACATTCTTAAACCCTGTATTGATGAGCTTAGCAATCCTTGAAGTATAGTTTTTCTGTTTGTACCCGTTACAGATAATATAGGTTTCTTTGTTGATCTTCCTGCGCTGGTACAACCGGTTTACGATCTCGATATCGTAGGCATACGATGTTTCAAGGTGTACATTGTGTTTCAGCGCTTCTTCCACGATAAAGGAAAAATGCGAACTCTTAGTGCAGTAGCAATAAAAGTATTCGCCTTCGTATTTGTGTTTTTTAAAAGCGTTGGCAAACATCACCTTCGCTTTATTGATCTGCATCCCGATCTTGGGCAGGTAGGTAAGCTTCATGGGCGTACCGTATTTGTCTATCAGGGATTTGAGATCGAGGCCATTGAATTCGAGATAACCTTCATCATTCTGGTCAAAGCCTTCCTGTGGAAAATGGAAGGTCTGGTTTACCAGGGAAGTATAGGTATTATTCATTGATGGGTTACAGGTTTAAATGGTGAAACGTTGGACCTTATTTTTTTGCTGCACAAAAATAGTTGTTTGTTCAGTTACCGGCATAAAAAAAACCGGGTATACGAATACCCGGTCTGTGTATAAAAAGTGTTGGAATGAATTACCCTTTTACCGAATCAACCAACGCTTTAAAGCTGGCGGGTTCGTTCATGGCCAGGTCGGCCAGTACTTTACGGTTCAGGTCGATTCCTTTTACGCTCAGTTTGTTGATGAACTGGCTATAGGTCATACCTTCCGCTCTTACCGCGGCATTGATACGTGCGATCCATAACTGGCGGTATTCGCGTTTTTTGAGTTTACGGCCCACATAACTGTAGGTCATACCCTTTTCAACGATATTCTTGGCTACGGTATAAACGTTCTTACGTTTACCATAAAAGCCTTTGGCTTGTTTCAGGATTCTTTTTCTCCTGGCTCTTGATGCGACTGCATTTTTTGAACGTGGCATACTATGATTTTTTAAGGTTAGCGGTACAACGCGTGCTAACGGATTTTTTTAAATGAGATGATCTTTCCGGATAGTATATTATCCTTTTAATCTTAATAAACGTAACACGAAATCTTTGTTAGGCGCGCCTACCAAACCTTTTTTGTTCAGGGCTCTTTTGCGTTTCTTGGATTTCTTTGTCAGGATGTGACGTTTGAAAGCTTTCTGGAAGGTGATCTCTCCTGTACCGGTCACCTTAAAGCGCTTTTTGGCGCTGGAGTTTGTTTTTACCTTTGGCATATTAAATAATCTATAAAAGATTACACCCTGCTGGCGGTCCTGCACTGGCGGGACACTTGTTGAGCCTTACGGGAAATGTTTCCGATTTTTCGGACGGCAAAGGTAGTGGTAGTTGGGTAGAATACAAACTTACGAGGTGGGGAATTAGTAATTAGCAATTAATAATTAATAATGAAAGCGATACATATATTAATTATTAATTATTAATTGCTAATTATGAATTAAAACTCAGACTTTGCTCTTCTTACCCGTCTTAGGCGTAAAAATCGCGAACATCCGCTTTCCTTCCAGTTTGGGCATGCTTTCAAGCACACCAGCTTCCGCTAACCTCTCCGCAAATTTGAGCAGGAGCAGCTGACCCCTGTCCTGGAACATGATGGCCCGGCCCTTAAACTGAACGTATGCTTTTACTTTATTACCGTCTTTCAGGAATTTTTCGGCGTGTTTGGCCTTAAAATCAAAGTCATGATCATCCGTTCCGGGGGTAAAGCGGATCTCTTTAACCTCGCTTTGCTTGGAATTGGCTTTCATTTCCTTTTCCTTCTTCTTCTTTTCGTAGAGGAATTTCTTGTAATCGATCACTTTACAAACAGGCGGATCGGCTGTGGGAGAAATTTCTACCAGATCCAGTTCCTGTTCCTGTGCAATTTTCAACGCTTCCTGCGTAGAATAAACGCCAACGGTAACGTTGTCGCCTACCAATCGAACCTGTAATGCCCGGACCCTTTCATTGATACGATGTTCAGGCTCCGGCTGCCTGTTAAACCTGGGGTTAAACCTTCCGCCCCCTCTTGGTGGTAATGCCATTCAAAATTGTTTAGTGAATAAATACTGTTCTCAAAGATATAATAATTATGCCGTCACTGCTGCCGTCTCTTCTCCTGATTTGCGGTTTTCGATCTCGTCGAGGATGTTTTCGAGGAAAACGGAAATATCCTGGGCGCCAAGATCGCCTTTTCCCTGGCGGCGTACCGACAGTTTGTTCTCGTTCATCTCTTTCTCACCCACTACCAGCATGTAAGGTACCTTCATCAGTTCGGTATCGCGTATCTTTTTGCCGATCTTTTCCTGCCTGTCGTCTATCTCCACCCGTATACCTGCTTTTTTCAATTGCTTCTGAACTGTTTCCGCGTATTCCAGGAACTTATCACTGATCGGGAGGATCTTCACCTGTAAAGGCGCCAGCCAAACAGGGAACTTACCTGCATAATGCTCGAGCAGGAAGCCGATAAATCTTTCATGCGTACCCAACGGTGCGCGGTGGATGATCAACGGGATCTCGGGGTTATTTTCTTTATTGGTGAAGGATAGCTTAAAGCTGCGTGGCTGTGCAAAATCTACCTGGTTGGTAGCCAGTGTAAATTCCCTGCCGATCGTGCTCCATATCTGTACATCTATCTTGGGGCCATAAAAAGCGCCCTCTCCTTTCACTTCCACAAAGGGTACGCCGGTTTCGATCAGCACGTTCCTCACCAATTCTTCCGTTTCGAGCCAGAGCTCCGGTTCATTGATGTATTTCTGTCCCAGCTTTGCCGGGTCGTGCAACGAAAGACGCATCACGTATTTCTCGATACCGAATATTTTAAAATACTTGATATACATATCGTTCACCGCCTTAAACTCCTGCATGAACTGGTCCTTGGAACAATAGATATGCGCATCATTCATATGCAGGCAGCGTACGCGCATCAGCCCGAATAACTCACCACTTTGTTCATAACGGTAGCAGGTACCATACTCTGCCAGGCGATAAGGCAGGTCGCGGTAGCTTTTTGGCTCCGCATCATAGATCTTATGATGGTGCGGGCAGTTCATAGCCTTGAGATAGTATTTCTCTCCATCCATTTCCATGGGCGGAAACATACTGTCTGCATAATACGGCAGGTGACCGCTGGTGATGTATAAATTCTCTTTGGCGATATGCGGTGTTACCACACGTTTGTAACCTCCATCCAACTCGGTTTCTTTGGCTAGTTTTTCCAGCTCCTCAATGATTACGGTGCCATTGGGCATCCAGAGGATCAGGCCCGGGCCGATATCTTCATCCATAGTAAAGATGCCCAGCTCTTTACCCAGTTTGCGGTGATCGCGTTTCTTAGCTTCTTCCAGCATCAGCACGTATTCATCCAGTTCTTTCTGGTTGGGAAAGGTTACACCATATACACGGGTAAGCATTTTATTCTTTTCATCCCCCTTCCAATAGGCGCCTGCGATACTGGTGAGTTTAATTGCCCTGATAAAGCCGGTATCGGGAATATGGGGCCCGCGGCACAGATCGGTGAAGGCTCCCTGAGAATACAGGGTGATACCACCATCAGTAAGGTTCTGCAACAGGTCCAGCTTATATTCATCCCCTTTATCAGCAAAGTATTTGATGGCATCCGCTTTAGAGATCTCTTGGCGGATATACTTGTTACCCTGTTTGGCCAGTTCATTCATCTTCTTCTCCAGTAATAACAGGTCCTCTTCTGTCATTTTCTTATCACCCAGGTCCATATCATAATAAAAACCTTTCTCAAGAGCGGGCCCGACCCAGAACTTTACACCCGGGAACATAGATTCCACTGCCTCTGCCATTAAGTGGGCAGAAGAGTGCCAGAAGGTGTTCTGCCCTTCGGGATCGTTCCATGTCAGTAAATTAAGGGTAGCATCCGTTGTAATGGGCCTGGTAGCATCCCATACTTCTCCATTTACTTTTACTGCCAGTACTTTTTTTGCCAATCCTTCGCTGATCGATCTGGCGATGGCCAGGGCAGTCGTTCCATCCTCATATTGTCTTACTTTGCCATCCGGGAAACTAATATTAATCATGTTATGGTAATTCAACCTTTTTTGTAAGGATGGCAAAGTTACAAAATCGTTGGCAGATAAACCGATAGGAAGCGCTTATTTGCCGATAAAACCTTAACGCTTCTTTATCAAGGAAGCCGATTAGGGCGACTTATTTTTGTGCCATGCGATTGATTTTGGCAGTTTTCTCTCTTTTATTGCTCAGCTGTACCGCCAACGCCCAGAAACTGACAGGTATCTGGCGCGGCTATTTCAGCTCCTCCAGCGGGATCTACCGGGAAGGCGCAAGAGAGGAAATGTATAAATATGAGATCCAGATAGACCATCAATCGAATAACAGTTTGAAAGGGGTCACTTATTCATATAAAAGCACGGTTTTTTATGGCAAAGCCGATCTTACCGGCATATTTACAACAGGGGCCAAAAGCCTGATCCTGAAAGAAACCAGACTGGTTGACCTGAAAGTGGCCGGCGGCCAGAGCGATCCCTGTTTGATGACCTGCTACCTTGATTATTCCAAAGCAGGAAACATGGAATTTCTGGAAGGCACGTTTATTTCCATCAATGCAAAAGATAAGAGCGACTGTGGCAGCGGAAAGGTCTACCTCGAAAAAGTAACGACTTCCGATTTTATGAAAGAAGCTTTTCTAAAGAAGCTGAAAGATATCGACTCGGCTGTTCCTTCCAAACGCGAAACTGCCAAACCCCTTGTGAAACAGCCGCCTGCCCTGCCGCCGCAGAAAAACACCGGCAGGCCTCCGGTCGTGGTTCCTTCTAATCCAACAACCAGTACTACAAAACCAAAGGAGAAAATAAAACCGGTTACCCGGGATGATAAACCCAAAATACAGTCACCACATATTGACAAAGTGCCGGAGCAGGCTATCGAATCACCCAAACCTGATTCTTTCATTAATAAAAGAACGGAAACCGGGACCGAACAAAAAATCATCCCCGCGACAGTGCCGAAAGTACTTTTAGAAAGGCAAAACGAACTGGTAACAACCATCGTTACCGACCAGGAAGATGTGCAGATCGATTTTTTTGATAACGGCATCATCGACAACGATACCATTTCTATCTATCACAATAATGTATTGGTGGTAAGCAAGAACCGGTTAAGCAATTTGCCTATTACTGTCAAATTCAAGTGCAGCAAAACGGATAACCGCCACGAGATCATCGTGGTTGCCGAAAATTTAGGTGATATCCCACCCAACACCGCCCTGATGGTGATCGATGCCCGTGGCAAAAAAAGACAGGAAGTATTTCTCGCCTCTACCGAGCAGCAGAATGCAAAAGTTATCATCCTGTATAAGCCAAAAGAGTAATTACATCAATTCTTAGATCTGAAATCAATCGAATCCCTCACCTCCCCGCAACTTATCATCTTTTTAGGGATATATGGGTTGCGGATACCCGCTGAATTGCTGAGCCAGTAAGCGCCCTGGTCGTTAAAGGCCATCGGGCAGAAATCATGATAAATCACCGACCCGCTGTATTGAACGGTGCGTACCAGGTCGTATAGCTGATCGCTCAGGATCTGGAAGGATTTGCGTTTGTTCTCAATATTGGTTTCGCCCAGCAGACCTGTAATCTCATCTGACATACCCAGTGTATACGTTTTGGCTGTACTAACAATATTGCTGTCGGCCTTTAGTTCTGCCAGGTGCAGGCTGTCGACCGAGCGTCTTAATTTTTTTGCCGAAACATTGATCCCCGCCGTATCTTTTTCGGCTACCAAATCGTCTTTCAGGGAATAATAATCTTCCAGTAACTGGCCGAAAGACCGGGTAAAAGCATCGGAATTGGCGCTTTTGGCCAGCGCTACCTGGGGTTGATCGGTGACTTTTGCTTTTTTATCATTGCCGCCACAGGCAGACAGGGCAAGCAATACGGCGTATCCCAGGTATCTCTTCATAAAAAATATTTGACCCGAAATTAAAGCAAATTGCTTCGGCAGCAGTTTGCATTTACCTTTGCGGCCTTAAATACTTGTTAAGAGATGCTGATAGGATTGCAAAATGTAACATTTGAGTTTGGCGCAAGGGTAATTGTGGAAGATGCCACCTGGCATATACAACCGGGCGACAGGATCGGTTTGATCGGGTATAACGGTACCGGTAAATCAACCTTACTAAAAGTGCTCGTGGGCGAATACATGCCATCCAAGGGATCGGTTGAAAAAAGCAAGGAAACCACTATCGGGTACCTGCACCAGGACCTGCTCAGTTTTGATACCAATGATAATATCACCCAGGTAGCCCTCAGTGCTTTTGAAAGAGTGATGCAGCTTGAAAAAGAGATCGAGGAACTGGGAATGGAACTGGAAAAAGATTCGGAGAACGAGGGGTTGCTGATAAAATACACAGACAGCCTGCATGAAATGGATGTGCTGGATGGATACAATATCCACCATAAAGCGGAAGAAGTATTGCATGGGCTGGGTTTCAGTAATGAGGACCTGGTTCGGCCCTATAAGGAATTCAGCGGGGGCTGGAGAATGCGGGTATTACTGGCCAAGATGATATTACAGCAGCCGGATGTGCTATTGATGGATGAACCTACCAATCACCTGGATCTTCCTTCTATCGAATGGCTGGAAAAATACCTGCTGCATTATAAGGGCAGCGTGGTAATCGTGAGCCATGACAAATTTTTCCTGAACCGGATGGTGAACAAGATCGTTGAACTGTACCAGCAGCAATTACATATTTATACGGGCGATTACGAATTTTATGAACAGGAAAAGATGATCCGGATTGATATGCAGCAAAAAGCATTTGAGAACCAGCAGGATTATATACGCCAGCAGGAACGTTTTATCGAACGCTTTAAAGCCAAGGCCAGTAAGGCCGCACAGGCCCAGAGCGTACAAAAACGTTTGGATAAGATAGATAAGATCGAAGATGTAAAATTGGAGCGACCCGACCTGCGAATCAATTTCCAACTGGATAAAGTACCGGGTAAGGTATTGGTGGAACTGAAACAGGTAAGTAAAAGTTTTGGCAAACTGAAGATCCTGGAAGATGCCGTTGCGGAAATAGAAAGAGACGATAAAATAGCGTTGATCGGCGCCAATGGTAAAGGTAAATCAACCGTGTTACGGATGATCGCGGGAACGGAAACCTTTGAAGGCGAGCGCAGCTGGGGACATAACGTAGAAGAAAGTTTTTATGCGCAGCACCAGTTGGAGGCTCTCACGCTAAACAATAATATACTGGAAGAAATGCAGGGGTGCGGCAGTAAGAAATCTGACGTGGAACTGAGGAGTTTGCTGGGCGCTTTTTTATTCAGCGGGGATGATGTTGATAAGAAGATCAAAGTATTGAGCGGAGGAGAAAAAGCAAGGGTTGCGCTGGCCAAAACCATCGTTAGCAAGGCCAATTTCCTGATCCTGGATGAGCCTACGAACCACTTGGATATGCATTCGGTAGAGTTACTGGCAGAGGCATTGAATAAATATGAAGGAAGTTATATCGCGGTAAGTCATGACCGTTATTTTATTTCCAAGACGGCCAATAAGATCTGGGAGATCGTTGACCATAAGATCAAAGAATTCAAAGGCACTTACCAGGAATGGGTTGACTGGAACGAACGGATGGCAAAGATCGCAGCCGAAAAACAGAAACTGGGTATTACGCAACTGAAGGCAGAACCCCCGGCTGTTAAACAAGCTATTCCCCCACCTGTTGTAAAAGAACAGAAACCGATTGCACCCATCAATAAAGACATTCAGAAAGAATTACAAAAAGAAAGAAAGAAGTTAGAGAACCTCGAAACCCAGCTTACTAAGGCAAAAGAAGAAGAAACTAAATTCGAGAATGCCCTTGGTGACCCGTCCAATTATGCCGACAAGCATAAATTTGTAACGATCGAATCGGATTATAAGAAAGCAAAAAATGATCGTCAGGCTTTGGAAAAAGAATATGAAACAGTGTTCGAGAACGTAATGGATCTCGAAACGAAGATTTAATTTATCAGCATGCTCTTCACAAAGTCACTCACTAAATAACTGATCAGCTTCCCCGTTCCGCTATCTGATCTGCCGTCTGATAATTGGGCCGCCCCTTCAGAAATATGCAGGTAAGCAACTTTACTATCAGCCGCAGTAAAATGAATGTATTGACGGGCATGATTGGTGTTGATACCTATTGGTGCAGATGCACTGCTTAACGTGTTGGCTATACTGTCGAGATCCAGTTCAATTCCGCACAGGGTATCCGAGGTAAAATCGGTGGCGTGTGCCACTGCCTGTATAAAACTCCGTTTCTCGTGCAGGAAGATATCTTCATAAGTGATGCAGTCGACAAACGGGTTGTTCACGATATCCATCCACACATTCTGCGGCAGGTAATTTTCGTGGAGCCCAACCACGCAGTATTTTTCAAGGTAACCATCTGCCTCCGCATAAGTAAACCCATTACCGCTATGCCTTCCCTCCATGGGCCTGAAATCGGCGTGGGCATCTAAATTAATGGCATTGATCTGCGCTATGGGGATCACACCCGCTTTATAAAATCCTTTTGCGGCGCCTTTGATACATGGGTAGGAATTATTATGTCCCCCGCCAATCACAATCGGGATCTTTTTGTTCTGGGTGATCATATGAATCAGCTGTTCCACTTCATCATCAATCGTATTTACGGCATGGCGGTAAGCGGCTAACCTTTCATCAAAACCATGCGCATTTTCTTCAATGAGTTTTTCCATGACGGAAAAATCGAAATGTCCCAGCAGCAGCACTTCTCCCCCTTCCAGGAAATCATTGCTCTGGATATTCAGGAAAGAATGGAGAAAAGCCAGCCAGGCAGAATCTGTACCGCCAATACCGAGATTGGCCTTAACGCCGATATCTTCGGGTATCCCCAGCAACACATACTGTGCAGAAGATTTTTGTAAAGAAGACTCTAAAGAATGAGGATCCGCGAGCACCTGTATACGTTCTCCCAGCTTGGTCTCAAAACGGCGGATACGTGTTAAAGACAGTACATCCTGTTTGTGGTAGAACTTAAAATGGCTCATATGGATCGATTTAAGCTGGGGCGCAAGAAACAAGCACACTAAATATACCTCAAATAAAAACACCATTGATCATCACTTTATCTACCAGGTTGGATCCAAAAGCATAGGGCAAATAAGCAATGGACGGGATGGGCCTGGTGAAGATCAGGTTAGCCCGTTTGCCTTCGGTAATGCTGCCCAGTTCGTTGCCCAGGCCCATGGCATAGGCGCCGTTGATCGTGGCTGCATTGATGGCTTCTTCCGGTAACATTTTCAGCTGGATACAACTCATGGATACCACCAGGTTCATATTGCCACTTGGACTGGAACCGGGGTTATAATCGGATGCCAGTGCAATGGCGCAGCCAGCATTCAATAATGCACGGGCGGGTTGAAAAGGCATGCGCAGAAAGAAAGCGGCAGTGGGTAGCAGGGTACCGATGGTAGTGGAGCCGGCCAGCGCGGTAATAGCCGCTTCATCCATGGCTTCGAGATGATCTACAGAAACAGCGCCCATTTTTACGCCAATCTGCGTGCCGCCTGATACGTGTAACTGATTGGCGTGAATCTTGGGTTTGAGGCCGAGTTTCATCCCTGCAAAACAAATCGTTTCCGTTTCTTCAGGACTAAAAAATCCTTCTTCGCAGAATACATCGATATAATCAGCCAATCCTTCTTCTGCAATAACCGGGAGCATCTGCTGTACGATCAGGTTGATATATCCCTGGTGATCGTTTTTATATGCCGGCGGGTAGGTATGCGCACCAAGAAAACTGGCTTTTACGGGAATGGGCGATGCTTCTTTTAACCGTTTAATAACGCGTAGCATTTTTAGCTCCCCTTCTACACTCAACCCGTACCCGCTTTTCATCTCGATGGCGCCGGTGCCGAGCCGCATCAGTTCCTGTAGTCTTTGCCAGGCTATATCGAACAGGTCATCCGCTGTTGTATCATTCAGTTTGGCGGCCGAATTCAGTATGCCCCCGCCCCTCGCGGCAATATCCGCGTAACTCAATCCATTGATCTTATCTACGAATTCCCCTTCCCTGCTGCCCGCAAAAACAAGATGGGTATGGCTGTCGCACCAGGCGGGAAGTACGGTAGCGCCCTTTGCATCGTACACTTCTTCCCCTGAGCCATGACCGGTTAAACCATCCATCGTTCCATACTCCTTGATCAGCCCCTTTTCTATCCGCAGGTATGCGTTTTCAAAAAATGGGAGTTCAGCTAATTGCTTGCCTCTTAATAGGTTACTTTCTTTCCGTGTATTTACAAGCAGGTGAATATTGGTGACGAGCAGGTTCATAACGGAAAATTAATCAATTTAACCGTTGCGCATCTTTGACTAACAATCCTTTTCTATCAATACAAACAACCTATTTTTGCCAATGCTCTGTTCTGTTACAGTTGCCCGGTACCCCAGGTGGTATGGATGGGCGGGTTTTTTGTCGATGGCTGTATTCCGTTTACCTCTATGGCTGAACGCCCAAACGGGTTTCTGGAAACTGATGGGCAGCGGAAAGAACGGAACTTTTGATCGTCATCCCGACTGGCGCCAATGGGCGGTGCTGCAAACAGGCGATCCCAGGCCGCAAACCCCGGGCTTTCTGCTCCGGTGGTGGAAATTCTTCGGTTGCGAAACATGGACCGTTTTGCTGGAACCGCTGGAAGGCCATGGATCCTGGGATGGTAAATCCTGTTTTGGCGATCTTCCCAGGCAAACCGGTTACGAGGGAATGATCGGGATTCTCACAAGGGCCACAATTCGCATAAACAAACTCAGGCCTTTCTGGCAAAATGTAAACGGGGTAGCCGGGCAGATGGCGGGTGCAGCAGGCTTGCTCTTTTCCATCGGTATCGGCGAGATACCATTGGTAAAACAGGCCACATTCAGCATCTGGGAAAGCAAAGAGGATATGAAGCAATTTGCTTACCGGATGCAGGAACATACAAAAGTGATACAAAAAACACGTACAGAGAACTGGTACAGCGAAGAGATGTTCGTACGTTTCAAAATCCTTGCCAGCGATGGAACACTGAAAGGCAAAGAACCCCTGGCAGGAAAATTGATCTAAAAAACATCCAGGCCGTTGTTGATCGCCTGACCAGCAACATTTGATCTTAATTTAAATTATGACTAACAAATTATCTGTCAATTCAGAAATAGGCACCCTGCAACGGTTACTGGTGCATAGCCCGGACAGCGGGTTGGGCAAAGTGGTTCCTTCAAAGGCGCAGGACTGGTTGTTTGAAGACATTGTACACCTCGATACGATCCGCCGTGATGAATACGACTACTATACCAAGATACTTCTCTATTTCCTTGACCCTTCTAAAATTAAGGGCAAACTGGCGGGGATCGATGCTGCAGAAAACGACCGGCGTTTTTACAAACCGGGCAGCAAAGAGTTCTATGCCTCTGATAAAGTGATTGAACTGGAATGGTTGCTCGCGAGGGTATTGGAAGACCGGGATATCCGCTCCAAACTCGTAGCCTCCGTAAGCGCCATAGAAGGTTGTACTTATGAAACACAAAATAAACTACAGCAATACCCTCCTTCAGAACTGGCCAAAACCTTTATCTCAGGGGCTTCCGACAGCATGGAACTGTTATTTGCGCCGATACCCAATTTTATCTTCACCAGGGATATCGGGATCACGATCAAAGACCATGTATTGTTGAACAAACCCGCCAGGAAGGCGCGTACCCGCGAGGCGTTGCTGGCAAAATATATTTTTTTCCACCATCCCCTGTTTGAAGGCTACCGTGACCGTATCATTGAATTGCCCGATGCCACGCACGGGTTCTTACTGCCTAAAGAAGATGAAGAAAGAAGGATCACACTCGAGGGCGGTGATATCATGGTGGTGAGCGGGCACCATTTGCTGGTTGGCGTAAGCGAAAGAACCACGGTGGAAGCAGCCATGCGTATTACCAATATGGTATTTGAAAAAGGGTTGATGGAAAAAGTAAGTATCGTTAAAATACCGCGGAAGCGCGATTACATGCATATCGATACCATTTTCACACAGGTGAAACGGGACGTATGGGTCATGCTCGGCAATTTTTCCCGAAAAGCGGTGAAGCATGAAGATGAGAACGCGATTGAACGCATCCTTGAGATCAAGAAAGAAGAAAAGATCAAAATATTGCAGTTCCATAAAAATGACCCGGATAACCCGGTATCTTTCGATAGCCTGGAGGACCTGCTCACCGATATCAGCAAAACCGATCTTCATTGCCCCGGCGAAGTGCGTTTTATCTACTCCGGAAATAATGAGTTTCCCTACAGCGTTCGGGAACAATGGACGGATTCCTGTAACCTGCTCGCGTTAAAAGAAGGGGTTGTACTGGGATACGACCGCAATGACAAAACAACCGAGGCGTTTAAACAGGCCGGGTTCACTATTATTCATGTAAAGGAATTACTGGAACAATTGGAAACGGACAAGATCGCTGTAGATGACCTCACCGATACATTGATCCTGATGCCATCAGCAGAATTGTCAAGGGCAAGAGGCGGTTTCCATTGCATGAGTATGCCACTCTACAGGGATATTCTGGATAAACAATAGCTTTATGCTAAATGCGATTACATTTTTGGTGATGAATCAGGGTTAATAGGTCATGGTTCATAGATCGTGGTCATTGGTCATTAGTCATTGGGTGGCCAATAATGTAAATTGGATTTTAGATTTTCCTAATGACCAATGACCAACCCCCCAGCTATGCAACACACCTCTTATATCCTGATGATCAAACCCAGCCGGTTTGATTTTAATGCGCAAACCGCGGTGAATAACCGTTTCCAGGTAAGGGGAGATGATGCCGCTGTTGCAACCAAAGCAGCAAAAGAATTCGACACATTTGTGGGTGTACTGCGACAGAATGGTATTGATGTTACGGTTGTAACCGATACGCCCGAACCACATACACCCGATTCGGTTTTTCCGAATAACTGGATCTCTTTTCATGAAAACGGCACCGTCATGCTCTATCCCATGTTTGCGGAGAACCGCCGTATGGAAAGAAAACAGGAGGTACTCGATGCCATTCAACAAAAATTCAACGTAACGGCGATCATTGATCTTAGCGGGTACGAAAAGCAAGGATCCTTTCTGGAAGGAACCGGCAGTATGGTACTGGACAGGAGCAACCAGATCGCGTACGCCTGCTTATCTCCCCGCACAGATACAAAACTAGTAGCGGTATTCTGTGAAAAAACAGGTTATCGTGCGGTAACATTTACCGCAGTGGATGCTGACAGTTTACCCATTTACCATACCAATGTCATGATGTGTGTGGCTGATGCCTATGTGGTAATCTGCCTGGAATGTATTAAGGATACAGACGAAAGAAAACGGGTAACAGATGCGATCATACAAACCGGGAAGCAGGTGGTTGAGATCAGTTTTGGCCAGGTGAATCATTTTACAGGGAATATGCTGCAGGTACATAATGATAAAGGAGAGAAATTATTAGTGATGTCATCACAGGCGTTTAAGAGCCTGAACGAAATGCAGCTACATACTTTACAATCCTTTAACCGGGTTATACATTCTGATATCACTACCATTGAAAGTAATGGTGGTGGAAGCGCGAGATGTATGATGGCAGAAGTTTTTTTATCATTGAAACAGCCAGCTATATAACTAACAAGCGTTAGTGGTATTCCTAAATGGGGCGATACTTTTTTTCAATAATCTGCGTTTACAAACAGAATCTTCATCATAAATTGGCAATTACTTTCAAATGCTTATTTTTGGACTTCCGTGTAATTGATACACAGTGAATTACGATTTGCTTTGTCGTTACCATTTCAACGAACTAAAGAGAACAGCCAAACTACAATGTCTGACAAACAAGTAACAAAGATCGGCGTACTTACTTCCGGTGGCGATGCCCCGGGTATGAACGCCGCGGTAAGGGCCGTAGTAAGAACAGGGATTTATCACGGTATGAAAATGTATGGTATTATGCGCGGGTATAACGGCATGATCGAGGATGAGATTATTGAAATGAATTCCCGTTCTGTCGCCAATATCATACAGCGTGGCGGCACCATTCTGAAAACCGCCCGAAGCAAGGATTTTTTTGAAACGGAGGGCCGTAAAAAAGCATTTGCAAACCTGGCCAAAAGAGGTATTAACGGGCTGGTAATCATCGGAGGCGATGGCAGTTTTCGCGGTGCGCAGAAATTCAGCAACGAATTCGATATTCCCTGTATCGGCATACCCGGTACCATTGATAAGGATATTGCGGGGAGCGATTTTACCATCGGTTTTGATACGGCCGTTAATACGGCGGTTGGCGCCATAGACAAGATCCGCGATACAGCAGATGCGCATGACCGCCTGTTCATCGTGGAAGTAATGGGCAGGGATGCTGGGTATATCGCCCTGCACAGCGGTATCGCTACCGGCGCAGAGAATATTCTGATCCCGGAAACCAAAACTGATATAGAAGAACTGATCTCCTCTCTTACTGAAAAAGAAAAAAGAAAGAAATTAGTGAACCTGATCGTTGTAGCGGAAGGGGATGAATTTGGCGGAGCTAATGAGCTGGCTGCCATTATCAAGGAACGCCTGCCGCAGGCAGATACGCGGGTGTGCATCCTGGGTCATATACAGCGCGGGGGCTCTCCTACCTGTATCGACCGCCTGATCGCCAGCCGGATGGGTTACCACGCGGTAGAGTGCCTGATGAATGGCAAATACAATGTTATGGTGGGTATTCTTAATAATAAATTACATTACACACCCTTGGATAAAGCAGTAAAAGCCAAACAGAAAATAACGGACGACTGGTTCAAGATCGTAAAAATCCTTGCCAGCTAATACCTATTCATACTAACGAACCCTCACCCAATCAGTAGAAAATGTCAAAGAACATCGAGAAGTACCTGCACAAGAATATGGATAAAGAAGCGGGAAAAGCGCACGTGAACCACCGGACCAAGATCGTTGCCACCGTGGGGCCGGCCTGTGATACCTATGATAAATTATTAGAACTGGTGAAAGCTGGCGTGAATGTTTTCCGTCTTAATTTTTCGCACGGAAGTCACGAAGATAAACTCACCATTATTGAGCATATCCGGAACATCAACAAAACAGAACCGTATAATATCGCCATCCTGGGCGATCTGCAGGGCCCTAAACTACGTGTGGGCGAAATTGAGAACAATGCGCTGGAAGTAAAAGTGGGGGATATTCTCACGTTCACCAACCAGAAATGTATTGGTACACTGGAGAAAATATACGTTTCCTATCCCAACCTGGCTGGTGATGTTACGATTGGTAACGTGATCATGATCGACGACGGTAAACTGGAAGTAAAAGTGATCAGTATTGAAACCAATGGTGATGTAAAAGTGATGGTTACACTGGGCGGGATCCTCTCTTCCAAAAAAGGGATCAACTTACCGGATACCAAAATATCACTTCCGGCGCTGACTGAAAAGGACCTGGTAGATCTTGCTTTTATCATTGAGCAAAAATGCGATTGGGTAGCGCTGAGTTTTGTGCGTAGCGTACAGGACATCGTTGGTCTGCGGGCCAAACTGGTTGAAAAGAACAGCAAGACAAAGATCATTGCCAAAATAGAAAAACCCGAAGCGCTGGTAAATATCCGTGATATCATTATCGAAAGCGATGCGATCATGGTTGCGCGTGGCGACCTGGGTGTGGAACTGCCGATAGAGCAGATCCCGTTGATACAAAAAGAACTGATCCGCAAATGCATCCACCGTGCCAAACCGGTGATCGTGGCCACGCAAATGATGGAGAGTATGATCGACAGGGTAAAACCTAACCGGAGTGAAATTACCGATGTAGCCAATGCGGTACTCGAAGGCGCCGACGCGGTTATGCTGAGTGGCGAAACTGCTACCGGAATGCACCCTGCCCTCGTTGTGGAAACCATGCGCAAGATCATTGCCGAAGTAGAGAAAACAGAATATCGTTATAACCGCTCAGAGGATCTTAAGCCACAACCGCACTCCCCCTCTTTCCAGAGTGATGCGGTCTGTTACAATGCCTGTAAAATATCGGACGATGTGGAGGCAGCCGCCCTGGTAGGAATGACACAAAGCGGTTATACTGCTTTTATGCTCAGCAGCTACCGCCCCTTTTCTCCCCTCTTCATCTTTACTAAAGAGAGAACGCTGGTTAACCAGCTGAGCCTGAGCTGGGGTGTGCGCGCTTTTTATTACCAGGAAGAAAGCAGCCTCGATGAGATCATCCAGGACCAGATAGATATCCTCAAAGAAAGAGGATTCATCAATACCGGCGATGTAGTTGTCAATACCGGAAGCACCCCTGTTCACCTGCATTTGCCAACCAATATTATCAAATTGACAAGGGTGGAATAAGGCAGAGTGGTGACGGATGACAGATGATAGGAAAATGTCGTTGTTGGTCGCTTGTTGCCGTTGTTGGTCTCTGACCAACAACATCGATTAGTAAAATGATCACCGCCAATGAAAAATGTTGTTTGTGGGGTTATTTGAAAATGCCGTTGTTGGTCTCTGACCAACAACATCGATTAGTAAAAATGATCACCGCCAATGAAAAAAACGTTGCTTGTGGGGTTATTATCTGTTTTTTTTTCTGCGCATGCACAGACG
>JANXRX010000191.1 GCA_025352905.1 Bacteroidota bacterium
GCTCTCAACTCAAGTTCAACACTTGCCAATGAGAATGTGAAGCCGGAAAGACAACAGGAAACAGAGTTTGGCCTTGATCTTTCATTCCTCAGCAACCGCCTGGGACTAACGGTGAATATCTATAACAAGAAAGTAAAGGACCTGCTCATCAACCGTTTCATCGCTCCTACCTCCGGGTTTTCCAGTTTGCTTGACAACTTTGGTTCTTTAGAAAATAAAGGATATGAATTTGTATTGACGGGAACACCGGTTGCCAGGAAAGATTTCAAGTGGGATATCACCGGTATCTATAACCATAACCGAAACAAAGCAGTGAGTATCGGGCAATCACTTACACTTTTGAGTACGAACTCCGGTGCGCCAGTTGCAATTATTGAAGGACAGCCGATCGGTGTTTTCTACGGTACTTTCTTTGCAACGGATGCAAATGGTAACCAGGTAAAGACAGCCACAGGTATCCCAACACAGGAAGCGGGCGTACAGAACAGCACACTGGTATATACACCTGGCAGAACAGCTGCGGGATTACCTACAGGTGGTACGGTACGTAAGATCATTGGTGATCCGAATCCTAGTTATACCACTACCCTTACCAATGAATTCACTTATAAAAAATTAAGCCTGCGCGTTCAGATAGATGCGGTAAGAGGTGGTAATGTATTCAACGCCGATTTCCGTACACGCCAGGGCGTAGGTAACGGTAAAGTAGCTGAACAGGAGGACCTCGGGCTGGTACCACGTGGTTATGTTGCAGGCATTTATGCGATAGAACAATGGCGCGTAAGCGATGGTTCCTTTACAAAACTGCGTGAATTATCATTGACCTACAATTTCGGAAAAATCAAAGGATTCTCTGACCTGAGTCTAAGCTTCAGCGGTCGTAACCTGATCAGTTGGGATAATTACAACGGGTATGATCCTGAAGTGAATGCCGGCGGACAAAGTACTATTCTCCGTGGAATTGACTTTGGAGCGGTTCCCATTCCTAAAACATTCAGTTTCGGAATCCAGGCTAAATTTTAATCCCTTAAACATAATTGTATGAAAAAGATAATTCAAAACATATTTTACCCCGGCCTCGCTGCAGTGCTGCTGCTGAATGCGACGGGTTGTAAAAAAGATTATACCAATCCTACCGCCGCTACCTCGGCGCAGGTATTAAGTTCGGCGAAGGGTTTAGCCGGAACGGCTGTAGGCTTACAAAGAACCTATGCCGCCAACGTAGCGTATGGTATGTATGACGCCAATGGGCTTATTACCAATGAGACCATCCTGCTGAATGCGGGTAACGGTTCAGAACTCCAGTTCACCACAGGCGGCCCGGCAGTTGATGGCACTAATGCCTTATTAGGCAATGTATGGAGTACGGCGGGCAAAGTAATCTACGATGCCAATAACGTAATCAATGGCGCCAACCAACTGGGCGATAAGGGTTATGCAAGCGGACTGATCGGTTATGCTACGATCTTTAAAGCGCTCTCGATGGGCACCATCGCCGAGTTCTGGGAAAAATCACCGGATACGATCGGTACCGCAGCCACAACTTATTCTGACAGGATGGTGGGTTATGCACGGGCTATCGCGGCGATTGATAAAGCATTGGCTGCTATTAATACCAATGCGGTCAGCGCTACTTTCCTTACGGATGTTCCCGCCGGCGTTGATATTGTGAATACGCTGTATGCATTAAAAGCAAGGTATGCACTGGCTTCCGGCAGTTATGCTACGGCATTGGCAGCAGCCAACGCTGTTGACCTGACTAAAAAATCAGTAATGAATTTTGAAGCGGCCAACCCGAACCCGGTTTACAACTCGGTAACCTCAACCAATAACGTTTACCAGCCGGTAGATTCCACTTTGGGACTGCCCGCCGCACTGGCGCCCAATGTTGCGGATAAACGCATTCCATTTTATACACAGATCAATGCAACCATTAACCCAAGGTTCCGCCTGAATGGTTTCTGGATCACAGCTACCACTGCACTGCCTATTTATTATCCGGGTGAGATGAGTCTGATCAAAGCAGAAGTGTATGCTCGCCAGGCCACTCCCGACCTCGTGAATGGTATATTGGAACTGAATAAAGTAGTCACCAAAAAAGCAGCCAATGACGCATTAGGCATTGGTGCGGATCTTCCGGCAGCTACACCGCTTACCGTTGCGGCATTGCTGGATGAGATCTATAAGAACCGCTGTATTGAACTGTTCCTTTCGGGCCTTAAACTGGAAGACATGAGAAGATTCGCCAGGCCGCTTACTGAGCGCAAACGCAATCTGTTCCCTTATCCTTTCCGTGAAAGAGATAATAACATCAATACCCCGCCCGATCCTACTTTCTAAGATGGTCATTAAGCATAGATTACAAGGCCCTGCTGTATCATTCAGCAGGGTTTTGCATTTCTCCCGGTGAACCTCACGGAGAAGCCACTAATTATTATATTTGAAAAAAAATGTTCGATAATTTACAGATAAGCATCGCCGATAATAGCGATATAGACGAGCTGGTTAATTTGGTAAACAGCGCCTACAGGGGGGATGGCTCCAAAAAAGGCTGGACTACCGAGGCCGACCTGCTTGATGGTATCCGGACAGAAAGGGGCACCTTGCAAAAACAAATGGAAACCCCCGGTGTGGTGATCCTCAAATCTACTGATGAAAATAGAGCGATCATTGGCTGTGTGTATCTGCAGCTACAGATATCTAAATTATATCTGGGTATGCTTACCGTATCTCCGGATGTACAGGCAAAAGGGATTGGTAAACAATTATTGGCCGCGTCTGAAGTGTATGCAGCGGAAAATAAATGCATAGCCGTTGTGATGACGGTGATCTCTGTCAGAAAAGAACTCATCGCATGGTATGAACGACATGGGTATCATGCCACAGGTGAGACCCGTCCATTCCCAACCGGCCCGGAATTTGGTATTCCCAAACAGGCGCTTTCTTTTATTGTAATGGAAAAGATCATTACTCCCCAAAACAGCGGAAACAGTTAGTGACGGCTCCTAAAAGATACCCGTTTTAATGTATTATCTTTAATGAGCATTATCAAACCATTCCTGTGCATTAACCCAATGCTTTTGTCGTATATACATATCATTAAAAGAGGAATATGGCTTTTAGGTATGTGTATGGTATGCCAGACTGTTACCGCCCAGGTAAAAGAGCCTCGGGATACCGCTTTTTTCCTGGCACATAAGAAAGGGCTCCTCGGAAAGATTGGCAAAAGCCTATCCATTAATGTTCCCGATCCGGTTCTGCCACCAAGGGGCGTAGTAAAAAATGAAACTGAGTTCAATAAATACCAGGGTAAGATCATAAGATATATCATGGTGAAGAAGACAGGCTTTGCCAAATCATTGAACGATACGATAAAAACGGTTAGAAATATATTCAACGATATTGGTGATGCCCTGCATACTACCACATCAAAAAGAGTAATCCGCAATAACCTCTTTTTTGCTCCCGGCGATACATTATATCCATACCTGCTCGCAGATAATGAAAGATTTTTACGGACCCTCACCTATTTGCAGGATGCAAAGATCTCGGTACAGGAAGATGAGAACTCGCAGGATTCGGTTGATCTTATCGTTATCTGTAAAGATGTGTTCCCGATCGGCGGTAGTATGGATGCCGGATCGGATAAATTCGCCAGTTTTGAGGTAAACGATGATAATCTTTTCGGCAGCGGTAACCGGCTACAGGTCAAGAATCTTTTCGACCGTGACCGGAAACCGAATTATGCATTGGGTTTCGAATTTATCAAAAGAAACCTGTCGGGTACACACCTGGATATTACGATGGGTTACGACAATGAGGCGCCGACCTTTAACAGCGGGCTGCGAGATGAAAAAACCTGGTATCTCAAAGGCGATCTTCCATTGGTGAGCCCTTACCATGTATGGACAGGTGGTTTTGAGTTTGGTCAGCATTATACGGATAACGGCTACCTGCCCGATTCAATTTACCGTTCGCTTGTGCAATACAATTACCGGGTAGCGGATGCATGGATAGGTTATAATATTGGCGCACGCAGGCAATTGCAGGAAAATTTTAAATCGAGGCTAAAAAAACTGATCGCTATCAGAGCCGTACGAAGGGATTTTTTGGTGGTGCCCGGTGTATATAACAATCAATACCAGATCAATTACAGCAATCTCAGCACCGTGATTGGTTCCTTTACCATTTTTGAACAGGATTTTTACCATACCAATTTCCTGTATGGCTTTGGGCGGAACGAGGATGTGCCTGAAGGATTTACCCTATCGCTGACAGGCGGATGGACCAACCGTAACAATGTTTCCCGCCCTTATGGTGGTTTCGAATACCAGCGAAATTATTTTTCCAACAGCAGCAATTACTTCAACTATATATTCCGTGCAGGTACCTATTATAATGGGTCGCGTTTTGAGGATATCAGTATTTTAAACAGCGTGGAGTATTTTTCCAAATTGCGTAAACTGGGAAACAACCGGTGGTTCCTCAGGCATTTTGTGAGTGGCAGCGTTACACAGTTGCTGAATACTTACCTGAACGAACCGCTGCGTTTATCAAGTGATTTTGGCATTCCCCAGTTAAACAATCCAGACCTGCTGGCATCCACGCGTATTACCCTCAATGAACAATCTGTTTTTTACAATACCTGGAAACTGGTCGGGTTTAGTTTTGCGCCGTTTGTTTTTGCCAATATTACCTATCTCAAACCCATTGGCCGTTATTTCGAAACAGGAGAGATCTATACGTCAATAGGCGGAGGCGTAAGAAGCAGGAACGAGAACCTTGTGTTCGGCACTATAGAGCTAAAGGCTTTTTATTATCCGCGGATTACCGGCAATTTGAGCCCCTGGAACATCACGGTAAATACAGATATCCGTTTCAAATATAATACGCAGCTGACCAAGAAGCCGGATTTTGTGACGGTGAATTAAGCATTTCTCTTTATTTTCCGTAATCAATTAAACAACCATATATGAAAAAAATAGTTCTGCTTACTGCCTTATCAGGCCTGTTAATCGCTTCAGTTCCAGTAAAAGCCCAGGACGAGGATCCTGCTAAACGCCCGAGCCCGGCGGCTAAAACAACCGAAACTATTAAAGGCGGTGCCGTAATCACCATTGATTACAGCTCACCTGCTTTGAAGGGGCGTACCATGGGAAAAGATGTAGAGCCAATGGATGGTACCGTATGGCGCGCCGGTGCCAATGAGGCCACGGTATTTGAAACCAGCAGGGATATAACCGTAGAAGGAAAAGCCCTGGCCGCCGGGAAATATGCTTTTTTTACGATCGACAATGGAGCTGAGTGGACATTGATCTTCAGTAAAGTGTGGAAACAATTAGGGGCATTTGATTATAAACAATCCGATGATGCCTTGCGTGTAAAAGTAAAACCTGGCAAATCCGCTGTTGCGCATGAGCGGTTAACCTATACGGTTTCCAAAGAGGGAAAAGTGTCATTACTCTGGGGGAACCTGGATCTGAGTTTCTGGATAAAATAATGATTACAGTTCTTTCATCACAGCAGCTGTTACAGAGAGATCTTTCTTATCCTGGATATACAGTACCAATGCGTATTCAGTGGCTTTGAACGATATGGGTAGGTTAACAACCCCCGAACCTTCTGTAACGGCTGCCTGAGTAAAGAAAGAGCGAACAATATTGTGATTGGTGATGGTTACCCCTTCATTCTCCCCTGCTTTAATATGGGTAGTGGCCTGTTTTTCGACAAGGGCAATATTCAGCAACTCATTTTTGTCTATCCCTGAGGCCTTGTAATGAAAATTGAGTGTGTTCTTTTCTATAGAGAGATCCGTTACTTCGATCATCCCCTGTTGTTTGGCCAGTAATTCTTTTTGTACAAGCCCTTTTACAGATGGCCTGTTATTACCAACCGTTTCATATCGGCCGTTAACAATAAGTTGCGGTGTGTACACACTTCCTTTGGGAAGATGCTGGCTGTACCATTGTTGTCTTTCGCTATATAGCTTACTGCTGAAAGGATCCGTCCATCCCAACCGGTTCCAGTAATCAACATGAAAGGAAAGGGGGATGATATTGGGGTCATGCGCCGCTACATATTCTGCCAGTAATGCATCGGCAGGGGGGCAACTGCTGCAACCCTGGCTGGTAAACAATTCCAGTATCACTATCCTTCCGGTAACGGCACTGTTTGCCTGGTTTATTTTTTTTGTATTCCTGCCTATAGTTATCCAGGCAAGGCAAACTATACAAACTGCCAAAAGTGAAAATAAAATCCGGTTTTTCATATCGCTGATTTAATTATTTCAAAACACCATGCAGGCTGCCACCCTTTGCAAACAAACGGTCGATCTTTTTTTCGTTATCCGGGTCCTTAACAAGTGGTGGCGCATGATGTGGTTTACTGCGTGCATCCAATACTAAAGGGCCGCGGCATCCCCAATGTTTGTTCTCTGTAAAAGCATCCACACCATATATATCGTGCGAAGGGTTGCAGCGGGTATAGGTTACCCATACATAATTACGAATGGTTGCGGCTGTAAAAACAGAATCATCACAAACCACGATGAACACAATACCAGCCAGCATTTCTTTTACCTGTTTCAATTGTTGATCCAGTATCCCCATCTCTTCATGTGCCGCGTCATAAGAAATGAATTTATCCGCCTGTATGGCAATAACACCAGGCATAACGATAGCGGCATTGCCGAACCCGTTTAAACCGCTCAATACCTGCGGCAGTTCTTTACTCAACTTTCTTTTAGGCTCGCCATAAGCGGCAAATACTACTTTACTTCCGGCATTCAATCCGGTTCCGGAATAATCCAGGGTATCGATCGTGGTATTCGTATAAAAATGTACGTCCCTTGAAAGATCTATCCGTTCAAGAATATATTCCATAAAGGGTTGAATAAGATGGGCAGATATTTTTTTGCTGTCATCCGCGGCAATGAAGAGGAATTTAGCGAGGCTGAGTTGTCCTGTTCCCAATATATGATTGGCGATGGTAAGCAGTTCGGCAGGTTGTTTAACCGTTGTATAAGGCGTATATCTTTCACTTCCAACAGCCAGCAGCAAAGGGTGTACCCCGGCCGCATCCACAGCATGTACTTCCTGTAAACCCGGTATTTCCAGGGGGATAGCGGCGCCGGCCAGTTCATGGATCAGCTCACCAAAACTGGTATCTTCCTGTGGTGGTCTTCCCACAATGGTAAAAGGCCAGATAGCGTTCTTTTTTGCATATACTTTGTGTACACGCATCACCGGAAAGTGGTGTTGCAGGCTGTAATATCCAAGGTGATCCCCAAAAGGGCCCTCGGGTTTGTTTTCACCGGGATATACTTCACCGGTAATCACAAAATCCGCATCTGTGCTGATGCAATATCCATCCCGGTATACATACCGGAATCTTCTCCCACCCAATACACCCGCAAAACCCATCTCACTGATCCCTTCGGGCAATGGCATTACAGCAGCTACAGAATGTGCCGGGGGGCCGCCTACAAAACAACTTACTTTCAAAGGAAGGTTCCTGCTATTGGCTTTGGCCTGGTGAACACCAATACCCCGATGCAACTGGTAGTGCAGGCCAACCTCTTTGTTTTTTAGATAATCATTACCGGTTAACTGGATGCGGTACATACCCAGGTTCGATTGCATGATGCCCGGCTGGTCCATGTCTTCCGTATACACCTGCGGCAATGTAATAAAAGCGCCGCCATCCATGGGCCAGTGATGAATAAGGGGGAGATCAGAAATACTAATCTCCTCATATAATACCGGCTTTGACAAAGGATCCTTTAAAGGAAAAGCCTTCAGTGCGGCAAGACCGGTAATGATATTACGGAGCGGGTGCCTGAGTGCCTTCATGGGATCGCCCTTTAAAGCGATCAACTCCTGTACCTGCCGGAAACTATTGCGGAAAATAAATTTACTTCTCTCTATCGTTCCGAAAATATTGGAAGCCGCCCTGAAACGGGAACCTTTTACTTTCTCAAATAAAAGCGCAGGTCCGCCTGCCTCATGCACGCGCAAATGCACGGCTGCCATTTCAAGATAAGGGTCCACCTCTTCTTTGACTCTGACCAGGTGGCCGTTCTTTTCCAGGTCCGATAAACATTCTTCTAAAGACACATAATGCATGATGCCCGAAGCTACAAATTTATGTTGGGTCATCGATCATGGGTCATGGGTATTAAGAAAATCGAAAACGCATTTACCTGTATGGCGTACCTTAATGACGAATGACCTGCCATGAACTATGATCCGTGACCCATGAACCAAGTTCCTTACCTTTACCTCTATGACCAAACTCAGCGTCAATATCAACAAATTTGCCACTTTACGGAATAGTCGTGGCGGGGATAATCCTAATGTACTGCAGGCGGCTATTGATGCAGAGATCTTTGGTGCAGATGGTGTTACGGTGCACCCCAGGCCGGATGAACGGCATATACGTTATGAGGATGTGCGGCAGATACGGAAGATCATTACCACTGAATTTAATATTGAAGGTAATCCTACCGAACAAAAATTCATTGACCTGGTACTGGAAACAAAACCACACCAGGTTACACTGGTTCCGGATGCTTTGGGGCAACTTACGAGCGATCATGGATGGGATACAGTTAAACACAAAGAATACCTGGTAAACATCATCAGTATTTTTAAAAAAGCGAAGATCCGCGTTTCCATTTTTGTTGACCCGCTGATCGATATGGTAACCGGTGCTGCAGAAACCGGCACCGACAGGATCGAATTGTATACTGAAGGCTATGCCAGTGAATTTGCCACAGGTTCAAAAAAAACGGCTATAGCCCCGTATATAACAGCCGCAGCAAAAGCCCGCGAACTGGGCATGGGTATTAATGCCGGGCACGATCTGGATTTGCAGAACCTGAAATATTTTGCACAACAGATTCCCTGGTTAAATGAGGTAAGCATCGGTCACGCATTGGTATGCGATGCCATTTATTTAGGATATGAGAACGCGGTGCAGATGTATAAGAGGCAATTGGGATAGCTTGCAGTTGCAAATGGTCGATGGACCATCGCCCATTTGCAAAAACTTCTCGTATAATACCTGAGAATCGTATATTAGTTTTCCAAACTGCTATATGAGAATCTGTTTCCTGGCGATTGTCTGTTTATTTTCGATCACGGTTATGGCACAACCGCTTGTGCCTTTCGGTCCCCATCCTACCAAAGAACAACTGCAATGGCACGAAAAAGAATTTTACCTGTTCATTCATTTCGGCCCCAACACATTTACCAATAAGGAATGGGGGGAAGGAAATGAGGACCCTTCGGTATTCAACCCTACGGCTATGGATTGCGATCAATGGGTGCGGGTTGCCAAACAGGCGGGGGCAAAGGGGATCATTCTTACTGCCAAACACCATGATGGGTTTTGTTTATGGCCCAGCAATTTCAGTACGCACACGGTAAGGGAGAGCAAATGGCAGAACGGGAAAGGTGATGTGGTAAAAGCATTGTCTGATGCCTGTAAAAAAGCCGGGCTTGAGATGGGTGTTTACATTTCTCCCTGGGACAGGAACCATCCGCTATATGGCACGGCTGCGTATAACGATATCTACCTTTCTACCATGAAAGAACTGCTTAGCCAATACGGTAAGTTTTTCGAACTCTGGTGGGATGGCGCCAATGGCGAGGGGCCGAACGGGAAGAAACAGCAATATGATTTTAACCGTTTCCAGGATTCCGCATTTAAATGGCAGCCGCAACTGGTGATCTTTAGTGATATCGGTCCGGGTATCCGCTGGTGCGGCAATGAAAAGGGATTGAACAATACAACTAACTGGAACTTATTGGATACCGCTGGTTTTAAAAGAGGCCGTGGCGCACCGCCTACCGATACCCTTAACATGGGAAATGTGAACGGCAGATTCTGGATACCCGCAGAAGCGGATGTATCTATCCGGCCAGGATGGTTCTATCATCCGGAAGAAGATACAAAAGTGAAATCCCCTGAAACTCTTTTTAATCTCTATCTCCATTCTGTAGGCAATGGCGGCAATCTTTTACTGAATGTACCGCCCGACAGGACCGGCAGGATCAACCCTATTGATTCAGCTTCCCTTGTAGGCTTCCGTAAGCTGCGCGAATCGGCTTTTACCACTGATTTTTTTGCCAATGCGAAACTCGTTGCCAATTCCGGTGACAAGATCAGTCTCGCTAATCTTACCGATCATAATATCCGTACCTATTGGGTATCGGCCACCCAGGAAAATACGGAACTCATTGTGAACATGGCACAAAAAAAACTGATCAATACCGTTGTACTCGAAGAAATGCTGCAATATGGCCAGCGCGTACAGGCTTTTACGATCGAGGCCTACGATGGCAGAAAATACCAGCTCGTTTTTACCGGCACTACGATCGGCAGAAAAAGGATCGCGCAATTCCCCGAAACAGAAACAGGCAGGATCCGCATCGTGATCACCCATGCTAAGGCTGCGCCCGTGCTCCGCAATATCGCCGGCTACTGGTTAAGCCAGATTGTACATCGGCCATAAAACAGTCCATGGTCCATTGTCTATGGTCTTTAGTCTATGGTTTGCAAACTGCCCTTTTGCCTTTCATCCCATGCTACAGACATTCGTCATAAAATACCGGGGATTATTCGTGGTGATTCTTAGTTTGTATCTCTAAACTAAACAACATGAGAAAATTATTAGCAGTCGCATGCCTGCTTGCCGTAACCATGGTTCAGGCGCAGCGCGCGCTCACCACTGCCCCGAGTGGGGGTAATAAAAAAGCGGTGGTAGGTGAACGGATCGGGATAACGGATGTGACCATTCATTACGACAGGCCTGGTGTAAAAGGAAGGGAGGGGAAAATATGGGGTCAACTGGTGCCGGCAGGGTATACCGACCAGCAATTCGGCAGCAGCAAGGAAGCGCCGTGGCGCGCAGGGGCCAATGAGTCTACTACGATAGAATTCAGCACAGATGTAAAGGTGGAGGGGCAGCCGCTGGCTGCCGGTAAATACGGATTCTTTGTTGCGTATGGTGCAGAGGAATGCACGTTGATCTTTTCGAAAGACCATACATCCTGGGGCAGTTTTTATTATGACCCGGCCAAAGATGTACTGCGGGTAAAAGTAAAACCGGTTACTACAGATCGTTCCGTTGAATGGTTGAAATACGAGTTCAGCAATCAATCGGAGAGTAAGGCAACGGTTAACCTGTTTTGGGAAAAACTTGACATCCCTTTTACCGTGGAGGTGGACCTGATACAAACACAGCTGGCATCATTCCGTTCAGAGCTTAGAACAGATATGGGATTTTTCTGGCTGGGATGGCAGAGCGCTGCACAATGGTGCGTAGATCATAATACCAATTTAACCGAAGCATTGCAATGGGCAGATACAGCCACTGGGGCGGTTCTGGGCGACCTGAATTTTATTTCCCTTTCCACCAAGGCGCAGGTACTCGCAAAATTAGGCAGGCGCGATGAGGCCATGGCCGTAATGAAACAGGCCGTACCATTGGGAACAATGAACCAGATACACCAGTACGGGCGACAGTTGCTCACAACAAAAAAGAATGCAGAGGCACTCGAAGTATTCAAAGCCAATTATGCCAGGTATCCTAACCAGTTCACTACGCTGATGGGATTAACAAGGGGTTACTCTGCGGTAGGTGATTATAAAATGGCCCTTGAAAATGCGCAGAAAGCATTGCCTATGGCGCCAAATACACTTAACAAGACCAGCGTTGAAAAAATGATCGGGCAACTGAAAGAAGGAAAAGATGTAAACTAAATTATCAACACCCTTACTTCGCGCCTTTGCGCCTTTGCGAGACTATAATTGCTCGCAAAGGTGCAAAGGCGCAAAGTTTTAGGAGTTATGGGTTACGAAAATTCAAGTATCTTGCGGATAGTAAATTTTACTATGGCTACACTCACCCCACTTGTTGGCATCATTATGGGAAGCGACAGCGACCTGGGCATTATGCAGGCTGCAGCTGATATCCTCAAACAATTTTCCGTTCCTTTTGAGCTTACCGTTGTATCGGCCCACCGAACACCGCAACGCATGGTTGACTATGCCACCACGGCCAAAGAGCGCGGGTTACACGTAATCATTGCCGGTGCGGGCGGCGCGGCCCATTTACCCGGGATGGTAGCTTCGCTAACCACTTTACCTGTTATAGGGGTGCCCATCAAATCTTCCAATTCAATTGATGGATGGGATTCCGTTTTATCTATTCTACAAATGCCAAACGGCGTACCCGTGGCTACTGTAGCGTTGGATGCCGCTAAGAATGCAGGGATCCTCGCCGCACAGATCCTTGGTACTACGGATACGAAAATAGCCGCTTCCATTACACATTACAAACAGGAACTGAATCATGAAGTGAGCGGGAAAGTGGCCAAATTAAAAAAAGACTGGCCAAATGGGTTCGATGAATAGTCACAGACGGATTGCCTTTAACTCATTATGATTTTTACCTGGAAAATGATTGTCCCTTCTCTGTGAACCTCAGTGCGCTCCGTGTCTCTGTGTTGAATACCATGTCTTTGTTGCCTCTATCTTTTAGCCGGCGGACACTTTACACTATTATTCCCCAACCGAAAACTCACTCCTAACGATAGTCCCAGGTAACCATCTGCATGTTTTGGATTGGCGGCATAGCTAAACCCGTCTATATAATCTGAAAAGCTGAGCCTTGTGACCGCTTCCGCATTGATAGCAATAACAGGCGTAACATTCCAGCGTAAGCCGGCGCCCACCGGAATCACGGGTAATACCCGCGGCAAAGAATGTAAAGTATCCACGCCCAGCCCCATCAGCGCCTGCGACTTGCTGTTGAACGCAGTTGTATCCAACCTGCTCCAGTCAGCTTTTGTGTTTAGCAGGCTTAACCCCACTCCTGCTAACAAATAGGGTGTAAGTGTATGATAACTTTCCCTGCCATTATCCCCATACAGGTTAAATACCCCAACTGCAGAAAGTTCCAAAAGCGGTGAATGAAAAGCAAAATTGCGTAACTGTTTCCAGGATGGATTTGAAAATTGAGACTCATCTGCACCCAGTGAACCGACACTCAAATTTGCACGGAAGGCAAAATAAGGAGATGTTTCTTTACTCACAAACACCTGTAACATCGGTGCTGCGCTTTTGAAAGAACCGAATGGACTGCTTACCAGGTCGCCCTGGTATAAGAATGTACCGGTGTTGATACCTGCTTCGTACTGGTAATGTGGTTTTTGTGCATTTGCATGGGTAAGGCCACAACAGAAAATGGTGAATAGCGCAACTTTGGTGACGGCGGTCATAGGGGCTGATTGAGGTGATCAATATACCTGTCGCTGTATAGATACCCCGTTGCATCGTAGTCGTGTTAATGAATTGATAAACTGAATAAAGAGACGGGAGAAGACGGAGGCGCGGTTTGATTCACACAGAAAAACAGAGTTACAAGGAGATGATGCCGAAACCGGAGGGGAAGGCTTGAGATACCTCGTAGATCATGTTGAGCCAGGCCTGGCCATGGGCGGCATAGTAGAGAGAAAAATTATCAACACGCTCCTGGAGACTGTTGGCAGGGAATAGATCCTGCTTGAGTTTTTTTATCTGTTGTTGCTGGACTTCGTATTTTTTTCGTTCGGCGCGGAGTAATTTTTTTTCGAGTTCTGTGAGCTTTTGCAGGGCTTTCTTTTCAAGAGAGATCACGTGCTCGGATAATGTTTTATCTATAGCACCGGTTATCGTTTGCAGTTGGGCATAATAATCCTTTGCCTGTAACAATTCTTTGGAGAGACTTACCTGGTGTTCACTCTCGCGTTTCACCAGGGCATTTAATAAGGTAAGCGGATCACTGAAAAGATCGGATTCGGCAAACCCTAACTTTTTCAGTTTGGCCGATTGCTCTTTTGTTAGCAGTAGAAAAGAATTACGCAACAGCAATACAGGGTATGGGATCTCTGCACCGGCAAATACTTTTTTCAGTTCCAGCCAGTAAGCGAGTTCTCCTCCCCCGCCGATAAAAGCAATATTGGGCAACACGGTTTCCTGGAAAGCGCCGCGGAGGATCACGTTACCGCTGAACCTTTCAGGATGTTCTGCCAACTCCTGCAGGATCTCTTCTTTGGAGAACCGCAGTCCCAGTGTTTTTACCTCGTACACATTCTTCTCCTGTTCAATCCTCTCCCTTTTATGATCAATAAGGTAAAACAGGTTGATCTCTCTTCCGCCTGCCTGTACTTTGTAATGCCTGCCAAGTTCCGCAATGGTATCAGCCATGGCTTTATGCGAAAAACCTTCGAGCAGTTCTTTCTCAACAATGGGCTGAAAAGCTTTTTTTAATTTCGCGTTATCCGGTATCAAAACAACTAAACCACGGTCGGCAAACAGGGCGTTCACTAATTCAAGCGTTGCCTGTTGTATCGGTTTGCCTTCTGTATATGCCTGTGTGAATAGACCTATCAGTTCGTTTCCAAAAGGAAGAACACCTGCCTGGCCCTGGATCGCATGTATCAGTTTGGTTAGCCCCTTATCCACTTTCATCCTGCCTACTGCGCCGGTCTGTTTGGTTTCCCAAACCAGTTTCTGCCCGCCCAGGTTCACATATCCGAGTTCATCAAGATCAGCGTCTTCACTACCCATATAGTAAACGGGTACGAATGTATATTCCGGCCATAGTTTGCCCAGTTCATCAGCCAATTTCATTGTATGCAGTATCTTATAAATGAAATACAAAGGCCCGGTGAATATATTCGGCTGATGCGCCGTGGTAATGGTAAACGTATTTTCGCTGGCGAGCGACCGGATATTGGCAGTCACTTTTTCTGAGGTAGTGATCGAAGCGTATTGCTGCTGTAATACTTCTACAAGTAAGGCTCTCGGCGTATGAAATGCTTTCCGGGCAGTGATGGCGTCACGGATCCCATCGGGTGTTGGCGCATGCTGGTAAAAAGGCTGCAGCAGGGGTGATTGAGACAGGTAGCCTGTAACGATCTTAGAAAAATATCCCGTGCTTTCGTATGGTAAGTAGTTAGCTGTCTGATCCATAATAAAGGATAAAAGTACAATTTACCCGGCACTCAGGTTCCCATTCATCCTTTTTTACAGGAGTTTATCTATCAATTAAATCTGTCGGGGTGAAAAGCTGTGATATCCATACTGGTTTTCGCTTCATTTATGATCTCGCTCACTAATTTACCTGTTGCGGGGCCAAGGCTTAGTCCCACCATTGCGTGACCGGTAGCCATTACCACGTTCTTCCATTGTTTGGTGCGCCCTATATACGGCAGGCCATCTGCTGAACAGGGTCTGTATCCATACCATACTTTATCCATCGTGGGAACCGGTATTTTAAATTCGGGGAAGAAACGCTCCACCGCATTCAATATTCCTTCAACCCGGTTCATCCGCGGCGGTGTTTGGGTAGAAGTGATCTCCATGGTTCCGCCAAAACGGATCTTGTTGCCATCCATGGGTGTAATAGCTACCCGCCCTTCTACCAGTACCGCCGGGTGATTTATTTTATAAGGCGAGTTCTCGAGTGTAACAGAATACCCTCTTCCGGGCATCAGCGGGATCTTTAGTTTTATTTTGGCAGCCAGTTCCCTGCTCCAGGAACCTGAAGCTACCACCACTGCATCAGCTTCATATACATTCGTGGCAGTAAGTACCTTATTGATCGCTCCATTGCTATTTTCAAAACCGGTAACTTCTTCGTTCCCTTTTAAAATAACCCCTTTTGCGGTAAGATCGGCAATCAGTTGCTGCATCAGCTTATTAGGATACAGGTGTGCATCGCATGCAAAAAACACGGCTCCTAATGCATTGATCCTTGTTTGCGGTTCCAGTTGCCGGAGTGCTTCATAATCCAGCATCTTCGTATCTGTTAACCCAAGTTCCTGTGCTTTTTCTGTAAGGTGACGGGCATGCGCTTCTCCAGCGCTGGTCTGGAATATTTCCAGCAGACCCTTTTTTTCATAAGCAAATTTGAATTGAGGTAACCCTGTCCATTCTTCGTATAATTTCTGGCTGATGATGGCGATATCCCGTAATGGGATCGCCGAGCGCTCAACATGTTCCGCCGTTGCAGATCGCATGAATTTCAATCCCCAATCCACCAGGCTCGGGTTAAACGCGGGTTGTACATAAAATGGGCTTCTCGGATTCCACATCCATTTCAATCCCTGCTTCACAATACCCGGTGTGGCCAAGGGTACAAAGTGACTGGGGCAAACATATCCTGCATTGCCATACGAACAGTTATTACGCATATCCGTCTTATCCAGCACGGTTACCTCATGACCGCTCTCCTCCAAGTAATAAGCGCTGCTCAACCCAATAATTCCGCCGCCGATAACAACTACTTTCATGTTCGTTTATGGTTTACTATTTAAATCACCTGGAACCCATATGCATAAGGATCATCCGCTCCGTCAATAGAGATCGTATTATATCCATAGATCCTTGCCCATCCTTCCACGCCGGGAATGATGGCGGGTTTGTCTCCAACAGAAGTCACTTCTTCTATGGTACCTGTAAACTTAGAACCGATGATACTTTCATGAATAAAAAGATCGCCTTTTTTTAGTTTCCCTTTGGCAAACCATTGTGCCATTCTTGCCGATGTACCGGTACCACAGGGTGAACGGTCAATAGCTTTATCTCCATAGAATACTGCGTTACGGGCAGTAGAAGCGATATCCAATACCGCGCCGGTCCATAAAATATGCGAACAGCCATTGATCGTGGGGTCATCGGGATGCACAAATGTATATTTCTCATTGATCCTTTTGCGGAGTTCCCTCGCCCAGCCTGTCAATTGCCCGGCCGTATAATGCTCCAGCCCGGTAAAATTCTTTTGTATGTCAACAATCGCATAAAAATTACCACCGTAGGCAACATCCATCACCAATTCGCCCAGTTCCGGGCAATCAGCTATGATCCCTTCCACCGCAAGATAAGCGGGTACATTAATGAGTTTAACCCCTTTTACTTTATTGCCTTCCTGGCGATAACTGATAGTAACCAGGCCCGCCGGGGCCTCCATCCGTACAATACCCGGCGTTTTGGGTTTGATCAGTCCTTCTTCAATAGCAATCGTGATCGTACCGATGGTTCCGTGACCGCACATGGGCAGGCAGCCACTGGTTTCAATGAAGAGAACAGCTACATCATTGTCGGGATCATGTGGCGGGTACAGGATACTGCCACTCATCATATCATGGCCACGGGGCTCAAACATCAGCCCCTTGCGTATCCAGTCGTATTCCTTTAAAAAATGCTGTCTTTTTTCGCTCATCGTGTTCCCTTCCAGTGCAGGTCCGCCGGAAGCCACCACCCGCACAGGATTGCCGCAGGTATGTGCATCGATACAGAAGAAAACAGACCCGCTCAGACTGCCGGAAAGCTGTTTTGTATAAGGTATAGGGCTTGTGGGCATAGGTTCAAAACTTTATACGGTAATCAGCCAATCATTTTTACATTTGTAAGGTCTAACAGATGCTGATCATATGGAAACTTACGGAAAAATATTATTGATCGCCATGCCGGCATTTCTCGCATTGGTATTATTTGAAAAATGGTATGGCTGGCGCCGGGGCAAAGATACGTTACGGCACATGGATACGGTATCAAGCCTTGCTTCAGGGGTAACCAATGTTACCAAAGATGTGCTGGGATTAAGTGTTGTGTTATTAACCTACGAATGGATGGTAACCCATTTCGCCATTATTCATATACGATCATCCATCTGGCTATACATTATCGCTTTCTTTGCGCTCGATCTTACCGGTTACCTGGTGCACCGCATTAACCACGAATATAATTTTTTCTGGAACGCACATATCATACACCATAGCAGCGAGGATTTTAACCTTGCCTGTGCCCTGCGGCAGAATATCTCCATCTTCGTGCGGCTGTTCACCATTTTTTTATTGCCGGCTGCTTTATTGGGCGTACCGGGTAAAGTGATCGCTATTGTGGGGCCGCTGCACCTGTTTGCCCAGTTCTGGTACCATACCCAGCATATCAACAGGATGGGGTTTTTAGAGAAGATCATTGTAACCCCTTCGCATCACCGGGTACACCATGCGATCAACAAAGAATATTTAGACAAGAACTATGGTCAAATATTTATTTTCTGGGATAAATGGTTCGGCACTTTCCAGGCAGAGTTACCTGAAGTTGTGCCGGTATACGGTATTACCCGCCCGGTTCAGACATGGAACCCGGTTAAGATCAATTTCATGCATATGGGACTGTTGATGAAAGACGCCTGGAAAACAAAAAATACCAAAGACAAGTTTCGTATCTGGTTCATGCCCACCGGCTGGAGACCTGAGGATGTGGTTGACAAACATCCTGTTCACAAGATCAGTGATGTGTATGCATTTGAAAAATACGAAACGGCCACCAATCATACTTTTGCTGGCTGGATATGGGCACAGATGGTCATTCTTTTATTGATGGTGAGTTATCTTTTCGGAAATATTGCCAATATCGGTTCGCCTGGTATGTTTATCTATGGCGCTTTTATATTGTTATATGTATATGCCATGACCGAGCTGATGGACCGCAACCGGTATGCCTGGATCTGGGAAACGCTGAAAGTAGGAATGGGTATCGGTTTGCTGGTGTATTATGGCGACTGGTTTGGCTTAAGCAAACATTTTGCCGCAGGTAATGCTGTTATGATCACCTATTTCCTGCTATCTATAGTGGCTACTTTTTATTTTGCATTTGCAGGGGATAATAAAGTTGCAGGCGCAGATGCGTCTATGCTTTCTTAAATTCATTATCCACCAGTCTCCAGATACCTAAGGGGTTTGATTGCTTCAATGCATCCGGCAGTAAATTGTCAGGACAATTCTGATAACATACCGGGCGCACCCATCTTTTTACCGCGGCAATACCAACCGCTGTAAAGCGGCTATCCGTGCAGGCCGGGAAGGGGCCACCGTGAACCATGCTGGGGCAAACTTCCACACCTGTGGGCACGCCGTTGAAAACGATCCTGCCGGCAATTAATGGAGCAATACTGAGTAAAGAAGAATGATCCGCAAAATCTTTATCCGTTCCCATTAACGTGGTTGTTAACTGGCCGGCAAGCGATTTCCAGACTGCTATGAGCTCTTCTGCATTTGTGCACTTTACCAGGAGAGAATACGGGCCGAAAACCTCTTCATGCAATAAAGGATTCTGCAAAAAGATGGCGGCATCCACTTCGGCAACAGAAGGCAATGCCTCCATTGTTTGGGGTATTGTAGTGGATTGTGATAAGAGATGAACGCCTTTCTCCTGCAGGGCCGCATCCATCTTTTCAAAATAAGCTTTATGGATACCGGTGTGCAGCATTTTGGCCGGAACAACCGCTTTGATTTCAACAGCCAGTATTTCCAGGAATTTATCCAGTCCCTCACCCGCAATAGCGATCATCAGGCCGGGATTGGTACAGAACTGGCCCATACCTAGCGTGATAGAACCGGCATATTGTTTGGCCAATGATTCCGCATTCAGGTGCAAAGTATCCGGAAGAAATACAACGGGATTGATACTCCCCATTTCAGAAAATACGGGGATCGGATTTTTTCTTTGTGCCGCATAATCATATAAAGCTTTACCACCAGAAAAAGAACCTGTAAAACCAACAGCGGCCGTGGCCGGGTGCTGCACAAGCGCTTTACCCGACTCAAAAGAACTTTCTGTTACATGTTGAAAAACATGGGCGGGCATACCTGTGCTCCCGATGGCTTTCTGTATGGCTTCTGCAACCATCACTGAAGTCTGCAAATGTGCCGCATGCGCTTTTACCACCACCGGACAGCCGGCAGCCAGGGCACTGGCGGTATCGCCACCCGCGGTAGAATAGGCAAACGGAAAATTACTGGCGCCAAAAACAACTACCGGACCGAGCGGGAATAACATTTTCCGGATATCCGGTTTGGCAGGTGTTTTCCCGGGAACCGCTGTATCCACACTCGCTTCCACCCAGCTGCCTTCACGTAACATTTGTGCAAACATCCGCAGCTGCATAGTGGTGCGGGCATGTTCGCCATTCAGCCTGGCTGCGGGCAAATTCGTTTCCCCAGATGCTTTGGCGATCAGTGCATCACCCATCGCTTCCATATTATCCGCTATGCTTTCTAAGAACAGGGCCTTATTGGTATCGCTCACTAACTGGTAGGCAGTAAATGCTTCTGCTGCCCGTTGCATGGTGGTATCGATCAGTTGTACACTTTCGCTGGTACTCATAACTTAAATAGTTAAATGTAAATATTCGGGTATTACGGGACGTGTGGCAATACCTGTATCAATCACCTGCAAAACACGTTCCCTTTCTTCTCCCGACAGGGTAAGTCTTGGTCCTCTCACTTCCTCAGACCCGATACCCGCCTGCTTTTCGGCCAGCTTAATGTATTGAACCAGTTTGGCATGTATATCCAGTTCGAGCAACGGCATGAACCATCGGTACATCGCTGTAGCTTCTGCAATATGGCCGGCTTTTACCAACCGGTATATGGCAACGGTCTCTTTCGGAAAAGCACAGACCAGGCCAGCCACCCAGCCATCTGCACCCAGCAATAATTCTTCCATCGCCAATGGGTCTACACCGCATAATATTTTAAACCGGCTCCCAAAGCGGTTGATCAGCCTTGTTACATTAGTCACATCCCGTGTAGATTCTTTAATCGCCTGGATATTTTCGTAGGCAGCCAGGTCGGCGAACATATCCAGTGTTACATCAATTTTATAATCCACGGGGTTATTATAGATCATGATGGGCAGATCGGTCGACTGGGCCACTGCTGCAAAATAAGTAACGGTTTCGCGGTGATCGCTTTTATAACGCATGGGCGGCAATATCATCAATCCCTGTGCGCCCCATTTTTTAGCAAGATCCGCCTGGTTAAGCGCTTCGTTGGTGCTGCCTTCGGCGATATTGAGTATGACCGGTACTTTACCCGCTACTTTTTCGATCGCGAATTTAACAAGCGTTTCTTTTTCAGAAGTGGTCAGCACACTGGCTTCACCCAATGTTCCGCCCAGTATCACACCACTCACACCGGCTTCGAGCTGAAACTGGAGGTTCTTGTTGAATAATGGCAGATCCAGTTTATCATCGGGCGTAAACTTGGTGGTCAATGCGGGGATGACGCCTTTCCATTCTACTGACATAAATTTTACTTTTAGATGATTTCTGTGATTAAGTGTTTCAGTGGCCAAAAAAAAGATTGCACGAGGCACAAGAATTTTTATATTACTTCGCCTTCAATGTCGTAATCATACGCTTTGGTGATCTTTACATTTACAAACTCACCAATCGGTAATTTTTTCGCAGAATGTATCACTACTTCATTATCCACTTCCACGCTGTCAAATTCTGTTCTGCCTAAATAGCGGCCTGCTTCTTTTTTATCAATGATCACTTTAAATATCCTGCCGATCTTTTCCTGATTCTTTTCATAGCTGATCTCCTGCTGTACTTCCATGATCTCCTGCGCGCGCAGGGCTTTTTCTTCGGCGGGCACATCATCTGCCAGGTCATAGGCAGACGTATTTTCTTCATGACTGTAATTAAAGATCCCTACCCTATCGAAACGGTGTTCCTGTAAAAATTCTTTGAGTTCTTCCACATCTTTTTCTGTTTCCCCAGGGAAACCGGCGATCAGCGTGGTGCGTAAACAGATCCCGGGCACTTTTTCACGGATGGCATGGATCAGGTCCGTCATTTCCCCGCGGGTAATATTCCTGCGCATGGCTTTCAGCATATTATCACTCGCATGTTGCAGGGGCATATCCAGGTAGTTGCAGATATTATCGCGTTCACGCATTACATCCAATATTTCGAGCGGGAATTTGCTCGGGTAGGCATAATGCAAACGGATCCATTCCAATCCTTTAACATCGGCCAAGGCATGTAATAACTTAGGGAGTTCTCTTTTTTTGTAAATATCCAACCCGTAATACGTAAGCTCCTGGGCTATCAGCATCACTTCCTTCACACCCTTTTTCACCAGGCCTTCTGCCTCTGCCACTAATTGTTCAATGGATTTGCTGATATGTTGGCCCCGCATCAACGGGATGGCGCAGAAAGAACAGGTGCGGTTACATCCTTCGCTGATCTTGAGGTAGGCATAATGCCTCGGGGTGCTTAACAAACGCTCACCCAGTAATTCTGTTTTGTAATCCGCATCAAACTGTTTCAGTATCTGGGGCAGTTCCAATGTGCCGAACCAGGCATCCACTTCGGGCATTTCAAGTTCCAGGTCGGCCCGGTAGCGCTCGCTGAGGCAGCCGGTAACGTATACCTTATCCAGTTTACCCCTGCGTTTCAGCTCTAACTGGTTGAGGATGGTATTAATGCTTTCTTCCTTGGCTTTGTCTATGAACCCGCAGGTATTTACAACGGAGATATTATGATCCAGTTTGGTATTCTCGTGCACCACATTGATATCATTCGCCATCAGCTGGCCGCTCAGCACTTCACTGTCTACCAGGTTTTTACTGCATCCTAAGGTGATGATATTTACCTTGTCCTTTTGTAACGTCCTCGATTTCA
>JANXRX010000286.1 GCA_025352905.1 Bacteroidota bacterium
TGCAGAATGTTACCCTGTTCCCGATCAGCAATGATGGGTTTACACACAGCCTTATACGTTCGCACGGAGTGATCACCGGTGCCGGATTTGAAACGCCTGCAGAAGCTTTATATCTTGGGAAAAAGGTATTGGCATTGCCGATCAGGGGTCAATACGAACAACTCTGTAATGCCGCGGCTATGAAAGAATTTGGCGTAGTAGTTGTGGATGAGATCGATAGTATTTTTGATCAGCAGGTGATACAATGGCTGAATGGAGCCACTACTACCCCTTTACAATTGTCGCATAATACCTACCAATTGGTTCAGATGGCCATTGAGAAAGGCCGGGCATTACAAAAACCCGCCGTCTCCTATCACGACAGCCTGCTTTCAGAAGATGATCTTTTGGCCATGTTCTAAATTAGCAATTCTCCTCTGACCGGCGCTAAAGCTAAAAATTTTTTATTGATTTTGTCCACAGCCTGAAGGCTGTGGCAGAGCCTCATCCCATAGCCCCATCTTTCAGGATGGGGATCATTAATGATGATTATTTTTTCTTCGCGAGTATCGAAAAATCGCTTTCCTCTTTCACGATCGTATTGCTGAGTTTCCCCAGGCCTTCTATCTCCATCTCCACAACATCACCCGGCTGTAACCACTGTTCAATATAACCGGGATCATTGAGTTTGGCGGTTCCGTTCAATTCCAGGAAACAACCTGTTCCCACTGTTCCGCTCCCGATCACATCACCGGGATGAAGCTCCACGCCGTATGCACAGCGTTCGATAATTTCGGCAAAGGTCCAGTCCATATCACCAAGGTTGCCGGAGCTCACCGGTATACCATTGACCGCGCATTTCATAGACAGGTTCCAGTTTTTACCGGTATGACCTTCTTTGCAGGGCACTTCAAAATTTTCCAGTTCATCCAAAGTAACCAGGCAGGGTCCTAATACTGTAGCAAAATCTTTTCCTTTTGCCGGGCCGAGATTCAGGAGCATTTCTTCTGCCTGTAAACGGCGGGCGCTCATATCGTTCATGATCAGTAAGCCCCCGATGTATTGATCGGCTTCGGCGGCAGCAATATTTCGTCCTTGTTTGCAGATAACAATAGCCGCTTCCAGTTCAAAATCAAGTTTCTCAAAATGATCGGGCATGCATTTAATATCGCCCGGCCCCTGTATGCTTAGATGATTAGTGAAATAGAAAACAGGAAACTGGTCAAACTCGGGAATCATATCCGCTTTCCGGTTCCTGCGGGCAGCAGCTACATGCTGGCGAAAAGCATAGGCATCGCGGCAGGAGGCAGGGAAAGGTACCGGGGCGAGCCATTCTATATCATTCGTAGAAATACCCTGGTCTTTGCTGATCCTTCCCGAAGCAATAGCTGCATTTACCTGTTGCGCTACAGGAAACATATCATCCCAATAATGCAGGAACATATTCATGCTGTTGGGTAATTCAGGATGCAGCAGATCACAATCGAACAAAAGACCATCGTGCAAAAAAGCCAGCTGATCATGACCATCTTTTAAATAAGAAACAAGTTTCATACAGGCTGCAATATTTGGCAACGAAAATAGACCAAAAATAGGAGGCTTCAACGGTTAACGGAACTATCTTTAACGGAGAAATTAGGGCTATGCGAAAAAAACAGGTTACCGGTTGGATACTTTTTGCCAGTTGTCTTTTGTTTGCTTCACAAACCTGTGCACAGGAAACAGCCTGGATACGCATTAACCAGCTGGGCTATCCTACCCATAGCAACAAAACAGCTATCTGGTGCAGTAAGCAGGATCAACCATTGGAACAATTTGAGCTGGTAGAAGTGGTTTCAAAAAAAATCGTGTACACAAACAAAGCCGGGAAAGCATTTGGTGTATATGGCCCCTTTGCGCAAACATACCGTTTAAACTTTTCTGGTTTCACAAAAGCCGGCCGTTACTTTTTAAGAGCCGGGAACATACAATCGCCTGTTTTCATTATCAGCGATACAGTGTATAAGGGAGCGGCTGATTTTTGTTTGCGGTATATGCGCCAGCAGCGAAGCGGGTTCAATCCTTTTTTGAAAGATAGTTGTCATACACATGATGGATATACATTGTATGGCCCAATGCCCGACAGCACGCATATTGATGTAACCGGCGGCTGGCATGATGCCAGCGATTATTTGCAATACAGTTCAACCTCCGCCAATGCAACCTATCATCTACTGGCAGCATACCGCGATTTCCCGAACGTATTCGGGGATACTAAATTAGCCAATGGGCTGGATGGCAGTAATGGTGTAGCGGATGTTCTGGATGAAGCCAACTGGGGGATTGACTGGTTATTAAAAATGTTTCCCCAGCCGTCACAGATGTTTAACCAGTTAGGAGATGACCGTGATCATGTACGCATGCGTATACCAAAAGAAGATCCTTATTATGGGAAGGGATTTGAGCGGCCGGTTTATTTTATTAATGGCCAGCCGCAGCAGCGCGGAAAGTTCATGAACAATACAACAGGCACTTCTTCTACTGCCGCAAAATTTTCAAGCGTTTTTTCATTGGCGCATACATTATATGAAACAAATACTTTTTTCAGGAAAAATTCAATAGACAGGGGATACCACGGCTATTATGCAAAAGCAATTGACGCATTTAATTATGCATTGAAAATACCGGGTGTTACACAAACCGTATCAGTACGATCGCCCTATATCTATGCCGAAGATAATTGGGTAGATGATATGGAACTTGCTTCCGCTTCATTGCATGAAATGATAAGTCATGACCGAAACAGTAGCGATAAGGGAGATTACCTTATCATGGCAGATAAGTATGCACAGGAAGAAAAGGTGACACCCTGGCTGGGTAAGGATACGGCCAAACATTACCAGTGGTATCCTTTTATCAATCTTGGACACTATGAACTGGCGAAACAATTGCAACTAAAGAAGTACGGACCGGACTACGGCTATCCTGCTTCATTTAAGGAAACATTCCGGCATAAAGCAGACACGATTGTTGACTACTACCGGCAAGGGATTGAAAAAGTATGGAACAAAGCCCGCGTCAATGCTTTTTACCGCGGGATCCCTTTTATCTGGTGCAGCAATAACCTCACGACTTCTTTTGCGATTCAATGTTACTGGTACCAGCAGCTAACGGGCGATACGGGTTATGATGAATTGGCACAGGCCAATTTTGATTGGCTGTTTGGCTGTAATCCATGGGGTACCAGTATGGTGTATGGATTGCCTGCCTGGGGAGATACCCCGGTTGACCCGCATTCAGCATTTACGCATCTGAAAAATTACCCGATCGATGGTGGCTTAGTAGATGGGCCGGTGTATACTTCTATTTATAAAGGGTTAATTGGTATTACTTTAAACAATGCGGATGAATATGCTGCATTTCAAAGTGATCTTGCCGTATATCATGATGATTATGGCGATTACAGTACCAATGAACCAACGATGGATGGAACGGCATCACTGATCTATCTCCTGGCCGCGAAAGAAACGGGTGAAAATAAAATGACAAACCCCGATACCGGTTATCAATGGTCGCACGGGGCGGTTATCCGGGGCGATTCAACAAAAAAAGAAATAGCCCTCGTATTTACAGGAGATGAATTTGGAGAAGGTTTACCAACCATAGCGGCCACTTTGCAGAAACAGCAGGTACAGGCATCTTTCTTTTTTACGGGAAGATTTTACCGGAATAAAGTATTTCAACCGGCAATTAAAAAACTGTATGGGCAAAAGCATTTGTTGGGGCCACATTCAGATATGCATTTGCTGTATAACGACTGGAACAAACGAGACAGCAGTTTGGTAACAAAAGATTCCCTGTTCCGCGATCTGAAACAAAATGAGAAAAGTATGGTTAAGATGGGAATCTTACGGGCAACTGTAAAAACTTTTTTTATACCCCCGTACGAGTGGTGGAATAAGGAGATTGCTGAATGGCTGGATAGTGCGGGAATACATTTGTTCAGTTTTACGCCGGGTACTACCAGTAATGCAGATTATACTTATCCTGAAATGGGAACCTCCTATAAAAGCAGCGATGCGATTATTACTGCAATTAAAAAATTCAACGAAACAAGAGCCGGCGCATTAAACGGGGTTGTTCTTTTGATTCATGCCGGAACCGACCCACGACGGAAAGATAAATTGTATGACCGGCTGGATGAATTGATTGGGTATTTGAAAAAGAATGGGTATGGATTCAAAAGAATTGATGAATTATTGAAATAAACTGCCCATCCTACCATTTATCATCCTCAGCGATCTCTCCCTGTTGCGTAAACATATTTTTGGTGCTTTCCCTTTGCGCGATTCGTTCGAGGATAAGGGTTGCGATCATATTGCCCGCATCGCCCGTAGGGTTCTCAATCAGTACGGATTTCAATTTATCCTCGCTTACATCCAGCCGGTAAAGGATCTGTACCAGGCGCGAAAAGTCTTTTTCTATCAATTCATTGATAAAAGCCTCCATCTGGTCAGCCGATAATTTTTCAATGGTAAGTAACTGGTCTGCAGGCTCCATGCCCCAAAGGTAAATAACCTGTCCGGCAAATTTAACCGGGATATTTCCAACCTTTTGATAGCGGAATACTCCTGATTGTGCAGTAATACCGTGAACCCTATGCGCAACCCCAGGCTGATTATATTTCTTTTGCTGGTACTTACGATTAGTTTTTTTGTAACCTGTACCGTTTTTTCGTTAAAAGCGGATAAAACAAGCGAAGCACAGCCCGGAGAATTAATACTTTTCTATAACGCCTAATCCAAACAAGGCAAAATCATACTTGACCGGATCTTTCGGATCCAGGGTACGCAGGTAGGCGGTTAATTCAAGGGCAGCCTGCCAGTCAATTTGTTTTCTTTGCAGTATTCCGAATTTTTTAGCAACCCGTGCAACATGCAGATCTATCGGGCAGATAAGCTCCGCCGGTTTGATCTTTTTCCATAGCCCAAAATCTACCCCCTGTTGATCATTCCGTACCATCCAGCGCAGGTACATATTCAATCGCTTACAGGTAGAGCCTTTATAAGGGGTGGCGATGTGTTTTTTGGTCCTGGGAGGAACATGTTCGAGGGAGAAAAAATAATTATGGAAATGTGTTAGACCCTCCCCGGGCCCTTCCTGGTAGAGAGGGGGACGTTTAAGAAACGCATCTTCGAGGCTTGTATGATGGGTGTAGTGATGTTTGAAAAAATCAATAAAGTATAAAAGATCGGTCGCGTTAAAAGTGCGGTGTTTGAAACCCTCAAGTTTTTGAAGATCGGCTATAGTGTGGTTAACACAAAAATCATGCGGCGCATGGCCCATCAGCTGCATCAGTTCTTTTGATTTATTGATGATGGTGGTACGGTTACCCCAGGCAAATATGGCGGCGAAGAAACCTGCGATCTCTATATCGGCAGGTTTTGTGAAGAGATGCGGGATGCAAACAGGATCGTCTTTGATAAAAGAGGGCTTGTTGTATTGTTTAACCTTTTCATCAAAAAATTCTTTTAGCGCCCTGTTGGTTTTCTCTGCCATTACCTGCGAAACTACTCAAGAAAATGTGGCCTACTACCGCGGGTTTAAATTATATTTATTGCCTGCTAAACCGAGCCATATGAGAAAACAATTATCCCTTGTTTGCTTCCTGGCAGTTGCCCAACTGCTGTTTGCACAGAAAAAACCTATTACTACCCCTGTTTATAAAGATGCAAAAGCCGCGATCAATACGCGCATAGCCGATCTCCTGCAACGGATGACCCTGGAAGAAAAAGCCGGGCAGCTGAACCAGTTAAACGGAGGGGTGTTTACGGGACCTGCTGTTAATGATGCGGGGCAGATGGGTAAGGTACAGATGGTTCGTGAAGGAAAGATCGGGTCTTTCCTGAATGTGACCGGTGTAAAAGAAACCAGGAATATCCAGAAAGTAGCCATTGAGGAAAGCAGGCTAGGCATACCGATCTTATTTGCATTTGATGTGATCCATGGATACAAGACCATCTTTCCGATCCCGCTGGCAGAAGCCTGCAGCTGGGATCTTCCACAGATAGAGATCAATTCGGGCATTGCCGCTAAAGAAGCCGCAGCAGCAGGGTTGCACTGGACATTTGCACCGATGTGCGATATCAGTAACGATCCGCGTTGGGGACGTGTAATGGAGGGAGCGGGCGAGGATACCTATTACGGATCCTTAGTGGCAGCAGCGCGCGTAAAAGGATTACAAGGTAACCTGGATGATGTGTCACATATTTTATCCAGCGTAAAACATTTTGCCGCTTATGGGGCAGTGGAAGCGGGAAGGGAATATAATAACGTAGACGTATCCCGCACAGCCTTGTGGAACAAATACCTGCCGCCATACAAAGCCGCTGTAGACGCTGGCGCCGCTACCGTAATGAATTCTTTTAACGTGGTAGATGGCGTTCCGGCAAGTGCCAGTCATTTTTTAGTGGAAGAAGTGCTGAAAAAGAAATGGGGATTCAAGGGGCTGGTGGTGAGCGACTGGGGCTCATTCGGTGAGATCATACCACATGGATATGCGGTTGACGAAAAAGATGCGGCCTATAAAGCCATTAGCGCAGGCAGTATGATGGATATGGAATCAAAAGTGCTGGTGAAATATTTACCGCAATTAGTGAAAGAAGGCAAGCTCACCATGAAGCAGGTAGATGATGCCGTATCTCGCGTACTCTATTTTAAATTCAAACTCGGTCTCTTCGATGACCCTTACCGCTTCTCTGATGAGGCGCGCGAAACGGCTACCCTTTTCAGCGCCGCTAACCGTGCAGAAGCATTAAAAGCCGCCAGGAGTTCCATTGTTCTTTTGAAAAACCAGAACAACATACTACCACTTAAAAAAACCAGCAGGATTGCATTGGTCGGTTACTATGCGAAGAGCAAAGAAGACATGTTTGATTTCTGGATAGCCAATGGCAGCGCCAATGATGCCGTAAGTGTTCAGGAAGGATTACAGGCAAGGTTTGGCAAAGGGTCGGTAGATTATACACCCGGTTATAAAGCTGATGCGTCTACCGATGACAGGCTGGTAAGTGACGCTGTTGCTTCTGCCAGTAACGCTGATGTGGTGATCGCGGTTGTAGGTATCAGCGGCAAACTGGCTGGCGAAGAACGTTCCCTTGCCAATATCAATATCGCTGAAGGACAGGTGAGGTTATTAAAAGCATTACAGCAAACAGGCAAACCCATTATTGTATTGGTAAACAGCGGCCGGCCGATGGTGTTAACGCAAATACAGGATCTTGCAGGCGCCATTGTTCAGTGCTGGATACTGGGTACAGAAACAGGTAATGCAGTTACAGATATACTTACCGGCGCCTATAATCCTTCCGGCAAAACGGTCATGAGCTTTCCGTATGCTGTGGGACAGATCCCGGTGTATTATAATCATTTCAATACCAACCGGCCTGCGCCTGAAACAGGCGATGGCGCATGGAAATCACGCTACCGTGATATCCCTAATAACCCGCTCTATCCATTCGGGTATGGATTGAGTTATACAACCTTCGATTATTCCGGGTTGCAGTTAAGCAATGCGCAAATGGATAAGAATGGAAAAGTTACCGTTTCGGTATCTGTAAAGAACAGCGGTAGTTATGATGGAGAGGAAGTAGTGCAGTTGTATATCCGTGATATCACGGCGTCTGTTGTAAGACCCGTGAAGGAGTTGAAAGGCTTTCGCAAGATCTGGCTGAAGGCAGGCGATAGTGAAACAGTCAGTTTTGTATTATCCGGTAAGGATCTTTCTTTTTATGATGGGGACGGAAATGTAAAATTAGAACCGGGCAAGTTCAAAATATTTGTTGGCGGCGACTCTAAAAACACTTTAGAAGTTCCTTTCGAATTAAAATAAATTTTTCACGGAGATCTAAGCGATAGCAGTATTCAGGTCATCTATCAGGTCGTCCACATCTTCGATGCCTACGCTAAGGCGGATAAGGCTGTCGCTCAGGCCGTTCTTTATTCTTTCTTCCCTCGGGATGGATGCATGCGTCATAGAGGCAGGGTGATTGATGAGCGATTCAACTCCGCCCAGGCTTTCTGCCAGCGCAAAGATCTTTGTAGCAGAAAGAACTCTTTTTGCTTCTTCCACGCTTTCATTTTTCAACTCAAAACTCATCATCCCTCCAAAACCACGCATCTGTTTTTTGGCGATCGCGTAGTTCTTATGATCCTCGAACCCGCACCAGTATACCCTCGCTATTTTTGGATGACTACGGAGAAACTGCGCGATCTTTTCGCCATTCTCACAATGACGCTGCATGCGGATATGTAAGGTCTTGATACCGCGCAAAACAAGGAAACAATCCATCGGTCCGGGAACGGCGCCGCAACTTTTCTGGATAAAATAGAGTTGCTCCCTTAATGCAGGGTCATTCATTACCAGGCAACCCTGTATCACATCACTATGCCCGCCAAGATATTTGGTGGCGGAATGCATCACAATATCCGCACCATCATCCAAAGGATTCTGCAGGTAGGGGGAGGCAAATGTATTATCTACACAGAGCAAGGCATTTGCTTTTTTTGCAAGGGCAGCCACGGCAGCAATATCTGTAATATTCATCAGTGGGTTGGTAGGCGTTTCTATCCAGATAAGTTTTGTATGGGGCGTGATGGCATTCTGTATATTGGCCACATCGGTTGTATCAACATAGGTGAACAGGATCCCGTATTTGGCAAATATTTTTGTGAACATCCGGTAAGTACCCCCATACATATCATTGGCTGCGATCACCTGGTCCCCGGGAGATAATAATTTGATAACGGCATCAGTAGCTGCTACACCGCTTGAAAAGGCAAGACCGAATTGTCCATTCTCTATCTGCGCATACGCTTCTTCCAGCGCCTTACGGGTTGGGTTCTGGCTGCGGGCGTATTCAAAACCTTTGTTTACACCCGGCGCTTCCTGTACATAGGTAGAGGTTTGATAGATAGGTGTCATGATGGCCCCTGTTGACGGATCGGGTTCTGTGCCGGCATGGATATATTTGGTTGCGAGTTTCATAACAGGTCGTTTAGATACAAAGATGCGGTAATAAGTTCATGGATCATAGTTCATGGTTCATGGCGTGGTTTTTTTCCATGAACTATGATTCCTGCCCTATTGTTTTTTCTTTGGTGCAATGGGATCATCGGCTACTATTGTAATGGGGAGCGTTGCCCTTACATCATCCCACAAAATAAGAAGGTTGGCCCCGGTTTTGGTTTCTTCAAAATACATGGTGAAGGCTTCAAC
>JANXRX010000107.1 GCA_025352905.1 Bacteroidota bacterium
TCCAGTAAAACGTTCTGGTTGGAAATCTCTTTGTTCAGCTGGTCAAGCGAATTCGCGTTCTTTTCAATGATCTCATTCTTTTTCCGGAGTTCCTTGCCAAAAAAACGCTGTCGCTGGTAATTGACCAATGCCAAAACCGCCAGTACTGCTACGATAATGAGCACAAAAGTTCCAACGGTAATGATCAGCAATTGTTCTTTTGCCTGGTGCTTGGTTGCTGCTACTTCGTTCTCCGCATTTACTTTTAACACATCCTGGCTTTTGATCACATCGATAAAATTGAGTGCGTACTCTTTTCCTTTATCGATCTGCGCCTGCAGAATAACCACCAGCGAATCCTGCCATTCGGCCGCCCTGCGGTTATCGCCTTTCTGCCGGTAACTGCGGATGAGTTTGGTAGCGGCTTCTTTTAATAAGATATATGCCGGAACGAAAGCAGCATTGTGATATGCCTCTATTGTTAAAGCGACCGAAGCTGTTTTTTTATGCTGTTTTTCAAGAATGTCTGCCAGTTGCAACTGGTTAAGCGCCTGCCCATACTTATCGTTCAGTAACTTATCTTTTTCAAGCGACCTGCCAAAATAAGAGGCGGCCTCGACAAGGTTGCCCTGCTTTTCTTCGAGCAGTCCCAGGTTTTCCAGCGATTTCTTTTCGCCATAAACATATTTTTCAGCTATACTGATGCCCAACGCTTCAATAAAGTATTTGCGGGCCGGAACTGATTGCCCGAGATCAAGTTGTATCAGGCCGATACTGTTCTTGATATTGGCGATCTCCGTTTTTTTACCCATCGCAGCATACACACTTAACGACCTGTTCAAGAGCTTAATGGCCTCAGCCGTCCTGCCATTGGCCTGCAGGGCCGCAGCAATTTCTTTGCTGGCCCGGGCGATATTGAAAGTATCATTGAGTTCCTGGAACAGGTGAAGGGATCTGTAATAAGTAGCAATAGCTTTTCCCTCGTAACCGATCTGGTGAAAGATGCCTGCTTCATACAGGAAAGCGGTGGCAAGTCCTTTCTGGTAATGAAGTGATGAGGCGAGATTTTCAGAAACAAATAGTGTATTCAGGGATTTGGCTACATCCGATCTTTTTTGCGTAAAGGCAATTTCGTTGAGTGAATCTACTTTGCGGGCATCGGATGGCGTCATTTTTTCTGCACCGCTGACTTCAATATAAAGGAAGGCCGAACAGAACCATATCAGTATCCGTATGTGTTCTCTGTAAAATTTGGTCACGTTCTTCAGGAAATGGTAAAGAAAGTTAATCAATAAAAACTTAACGATACAAAAAAGCCCTCTTATGGAGGGCTTTTATTATAAGAAAGCAATCAAAGAGATCAACCATGGAGCACTTCGCGGGATATCACCAATTTCTGTATCTCGGAAGTCCCCTCTCCAATAGTACACAATTTTGCATCACGATAGTACTTCTCTACCGGAAAATCTTTGGTATAGCCATACCCGCCAAATATCTGAACCGCATCGTTCGCAGCCCTTACAGCTGTTTCACTTGCATAATATTTAGCCATAGCACCCTGCTTGGTTACATTTTCGCCCCTGCTTTTTCTATCGCAGCATTGCCATACAAGGAGATCCGAAGCCATTATTTCGGTGGCCATATCGGCCAGTTTAAAACTGATCCCCTGGAAGTTGGAGATCGGTTGATCAAACTGGTGACGCTCCTGTGCATAGGCTAAAGCCGCTTCATACGCACCCTTGGCTATTCCGATGGAAAGCGCGGCTATAGAGATCCTTCCCCCATCTAATATTTTCATGGCCTGTCGGAAACCGTCTCCTGTTTCTCCCAACCGGTTACTGTCTGGTAAACGGCAATGGTCAAAGATCATTTCTGCGGTTTCACTGGCACGCATACCTAATTTATTTTCTTTCTTACCGGCTGTAAAACCCGGGGTTCCTCTTTCTACCACAAATGCAGTTGAATTACCACTGGTGCGTGGTTCGCCGGTGCGACAGATCACCACTGCAATATCGCTGCTCTTTCCATGGGTGATCCAGCTCTTGGTACCGGTTAGTATCCACTCATCGCCGTCTTTGGTAGCGGTTGTCTGCATATTACCGGCATCGCTACCTGTATTCGGTTCCGTAAGACCCCAGGCCCCGAGCCATTCGGCAGTGGCCAGTTTAGGTAACCATTTCATTTTCTGTTCTTCCGTGCCAAAACTGAGGATATGGTTGGTGCAGAGAGAATTATGTGCAGCAACACTCAGGCCAATTGATCCGCATACTTTGGATATTTCCTGTATCACGGCATTGTATTCGAAATAACTAAGACCCGATCCTCCATAGGCGTGCGGAACCAGTACACCCATCATGCCCAGTTTGCCAAGCTCTTTAAAAATGTGTAAAGGAAACTCCTGGTCCTCATCCCATTTCATCACATTTGGCCTGATATGCCTGTTGGCAAAATCCTTTACGGTCTGTGCCACCTGTTCGGTCAATTCGCTCTGCTGGAAATTCATGGGTTATAGTTAAATAGATGGAGGTTGCCATAACGCAAGCAATCGTTAGCTGGCAACCTCCTGAAAACGAACAATCGTTAGTTAGCTTTCATAGCAAATGTATGCGTTTTTTATTCACGTCCAAATAGTTCGCCGTTTTTTTATTGCACAGTTACAAACGGGCGGATCCTCGCCAATAAAGAGTCGCTAATAAAAACGATTTTCTGCAGATCCTCCACGGAACCATAGGGCCCATATTGCTGCCGGAACACGATGATCGCCCGTGCCACTTCCGTGGAAATACCGGTGCGCTCAGCCAGAGCACCATGTGTAACCGTATTTAGATTCAATTTTTTGAGGGTGGCGGGATTAACTTGTAAAAAAGGCAGGATCAGCCCGAAAACGGAGTCACTGATACCATACACTTTTTTGACCTGGCCGATTCCGCTAAAACCATTCGCCTTTTCCCGGTAGTTCAGGATCCGGTTTGCCAACACCTCTCCAATTCCGGGTAATTGCTCCCATTCGGCCAGTGAAGCAATATTGATATCGATTGGTGATACCACACCTGTTTTACCCGGCTGTGCGTTGATTACCCGGTTTTTTTGGGTGTATTGAAATGCGTCCGGACCGGTTGTGACCATCGCATAAGGGATCAGCCGTTCCGCCTCCGTTTTAGCAATTCCCCATATTTTCCTCAGGTCATCGGGTGTACGGAATTTACCCCCCTTGTTTCGGTAGTTCAGGATCGTTTGTGCGGTTTTTGGTTTCAGTCCCAGGCGGATCCATCCTTCCAGATCAATCGTATTGGGATCGAAACGAAACAACGCTGTCTTTCCCGTTCCGGATTTTTCATCCGGGTATGGCAAAGGCTTACCGGTGGCAGCGCTATCGCCGGTTACTCCATTTTTTTCAACAAACTCCTTTAGTGCCGGATCTATAACCGGTAATTGGGAACTAACCTGAAAAAAATAGGGAAGTGCGATGAAAACCGCGATCAGTAACAGCAAACCGATCACCGCTACCCGTTCCTTTTTATTGAAACTGAAATAATCTTTCCATGACCCTTTCATACCCTTATGTTTAAGGTTAGTAAAGGGGTTACAAACAAACGGTCAATCCGTCATACGCCAACCGGATATGCGGGGGTAATTCCTGATTGATGATTTCGTGTTTCCCTAACTGATGACTGATATGGGTAAACAATACTTCGGGTACTTTTAGTTCCGTGGCCAGGCTAACCGCTTCATCCAGCGTAAAATGCGCCATATGTTTTTCTTTGCGAAGGGCGTTAAGCACTAAGATCTTCGAACTCTTTATTTTTTCTTTCTCCGGTTCTTCGATACAGTTCGCATCCGTTATATAGGTAAAATCGCCAAACCGGAAACCAAGCACCTGCATTTTATAGTGCTTAACGTAAATGGGTTGTACAGGAATATCTCCTATCATGAAAGAATCCTTGTCGATAGTAACCAGGTCCAGTTCGGGAACACCGGGATATTTTGTATCAGAAAATGCATAATAGAATTCTCTTTTCAGCGCCTCTCCTGTAAGCGAAGTGGCATAAAGCTTCATCGCTTTCCGGGAAAAAAAATTATAGGCCCGCACATCGTCCAGCCCGGCTATATGGTCCTTGTGCGAATGTGTAAATAATACGGCGTCGAGATGGCGGGTATCCGAACGCAGCATCTGGTACCGGAAATCGGGTGTTGTATCCACAACGATCGTAGTAGTGGCCGACTGCACACGGATACTGCTGCGTAAACGTTTATCATGTGCGTCTGCGGAAGTACATACTTCACATTGGCAGGCGATCATTGGAATACCGCTGCTGGTGCCTGTGCCAAGAAAAGTTATGGTTAAAGAAGGAATATTCACATTCAAAATTACGTGAAATCCAAGAAGCAGGTTTACGTATTTACCGCATAATCAGGCTTCGGTCGCCGCTTTTTTGACAAGCTCCCCGTATAATTTCTGCGATTCGAGTGTCAGCTTATCGAAACCGATGGCCAGTTGCGGAATAATATCCATCAATATATTGATACGTCCTTCCACACTCAGGAATTTATTCAGTACCACGATCCTTCTTTCTTCCAGCAAACACCAGCCGCTTTGAAAAGTACCCCTCTCGTACCTGACAACATAATCAGACTGGCCAAGAATATCCGCTAATTTATCCAGAGTGGTTTGTGTGTATTTCATATGCACCTGCCCGGGGGCCTTTTAGAATTCCCTGCAAAAATAACCTCGCCGGTCCTCAGCATAGGTTTCTTTTATCCACATACTTACTCTCCTACGCTCCTGCTTACCATTTTTATTACCGGGATGATCATTTCTTCCAGGCTGATGCCTCCGTGCTGGAAGGTATTCCGATAATAATTTACGTAATGGTTATAGTTATTGGGATAACAGAGGAACCCATCTTCTTTCGCGAAAATAAAAGAGGAATTCACATTGGGTACCGGCAGGCCGGCTTCTTTCGGGTCTTTAAAAGCCAGCACATCACGCGGTTCAAAATTAAGGTTACGGCCATGTTTATAACGCAGGTTGGCAGTGGTTTGTTTATCGCCGATCACTTTATGTGGTGTATTCACCCTCACACTGCCGTGATCGGTGGCGAGGACGATCTTTACTTTTTTGTCTGCTATTTTTTTCAGTGCCTGGTGCAGGGGGCTGTGCTCAAACCAACTGCGGGTAAGACTCCGGTAGCTGGCCTCATCGCTGGCCAGTTCTTTTAATACTTCCATTTCCGTTCTTGCATGGCTGAGCATATCCACAAAATTGTAAACAATGATATTGATATCGTTCTGCAGCAGGTTGTGGATATTGCTTACGAGGTGCTGCGCATCCTGGTGGTTCACTATTTTCTGGTAGCTGAACCGCGTATCTTCCTTTTTTAACCGTTTTAACTGCGCCCTTACAAATTCTTCTTCAAACATATTCTTTCCCCCCTCGTCATCGTCGTTTTTCCATTGCTGAGGAAACTGTTTTTCGATATCAATAGGCAGAAGGCCGGCAAAAATGGCGTTCCGCGAATATTGTGTGGCGGTGGGAAGAATGGAGAAAAAAGTTTCTTCTTCCAGTATGCGGAAGCTTTCCGCAAAAATCGGCTGGATAGCTTTCCATTGGTCGTATCGGAGATTATCCAGCAGTATAAAAAAAACAGGAATGCCTTTTTCTACATGCGGCATCACTTTAAACTGGAAGATATGGTGACTCATGATCGGCGCCGAAAAGCTTTTCGGGTCGAGCCAGGATGTGTAGTTCCTGCTGATGAATTTAAAAAATTCTGTATTGGCCTCCTGTTTTTGTGCCTGGAACACTTCGCGCATTTCGGGGCTATCGCTTTTTTCCATTTCAAGCTCCCAATACACTAATTTTTTATAGATCTCCATCCAGTCATTGTAATCAGGCTGATTACTCAGCGCCATAAACAGGTCCCGGAACTGCTGCTGGTAAGCAGTCGTTGTTTTTTCAGCCACCAGTCTTTTATTATCAATGATCTTTTTTAAACTTAATAATACCTGGTTGGGGTTCACCGGTTTGATCAGGTAATCCGAGATCTGGCTGCCGATGGCTTCATCCATCAGGTTCTCGGTTTCGTTTTTGGTGATCAGTACGATAGGGATCTGCGCATTTACTTCTTTGATACGCGCCAATGTTTCCAGCCCGGTAATACCAGGCATGGTCTCATCCATCAGTACCAGGTCAACCGGGTGCTGTTTTACATATTCGATCGCGTCGAAGCCATTGGTAAGGGTATGCACTTCATATCCCTTATGCTCTAGAAATAGTTTCTGCGACTGCAGGCTTTCCATCTCATCATCAACCCATAAAATTTTTACAGCGGCCATTTGGGCGGTTTAAGGTTTGTTGTTTAAGGTTTTTGGTTACCACTGTAACCATGGTGTTACCGGTAAAGTAATCAAAAAGAATGGTGCGTAGAAATGGTTGCGATAGAGAATGGGTTTGTGGTAGAGCTGTGTCTAAACAGGGTAAATCTATTCATTCTGCCAGTTCGGGCATCTTATTTGTACTTTTGTTTGTCTTGGTTATAATTGATTTAACAATTCAACAACAGGTATGGCGCTCATTAAAAGAAAAATCATTAACGACCCGGTATATGGCTTTATCACCATTAACCATCCATTGATCTTTTCTATCCTGGCGCATCCGTATTACCAAAGGCTCCGTCGTATCCAGCAAATGGCCATGGCCTCACTGGTATATCCCGGGGCCGTACATACCCGGCTGCATCATTCTCTCGGCGCGTACCACCTGATGTGCAACGCGGTTATGGAATTAAGAAGCAAGGGTGTTGACATTACAGAAGAAGAAGAAGTGGCCGTCAAAGCCGGTATTCTTTTACACGATATAGGCCACGGCCCGTTCTCACATGCACTGGAGAACAGGTTGGTACAGGGTGTTCATCACGAGCAGTTATCCTTACAGATCATGCAGGTGATGAATGAAGAGCTGGGTGGCAGTTTAACCCTCGCCATCCGCATCTTTACGGATCAGTACCATAAGCCTTTTCTGCACCAGCTGATCAGTGGGCAGATAGATGTAGACAGGATGGATTACCTGAGCCGCGACAGTTTTTATTCCGGTGTAAGCGAAGGTGTTATCGGTTACGATCGTATCCTAAAAATGCTGGTGGTACATGAGGGGCAGCTGATGGTAGAAGAAAAAGGAATATACAGCGTTGAAAAATTCCTGGTATCGAGGCGGCAGATGTACTGGCAGGTGTATTTACACAAGACTGTTTTATCGGCTGAAAAAATGCTGGTAAAGATACTGGACAGGGTACGCGAGATCTATCTGCCCGGAGATGCGCACTTACAAACCCTTTCCTGTCTTGATTTTTTCCTTGGGGAGTTTGATGGCGCAATGAACCGTCAGAGCCTGGAGAAATTCTGCGCCATTGATGACCATGATGTTATGCATGCCATTAAACGGTGGAGCCATCATCCCGATAAGATACTCTCCCTGCTTTGCAGCCGGTTGCTGAACCGGAATTTGTACAAATCCAGGATCCAGGCGGAGGCTTTTGATCCTGGTTTTATCCTCTCGAAGCAACAACAGGCTATGGAACAGTTTGGCGTTGGGGCAACTGATGTTCACTACTTCTGTTTTACCGGGGAGGCCACCAATACTT
>JANXRX010000325.1 GCA_025352905.1 Bacteroidota bacterium
TACTTTTGCTTAACGCCAAAGGGCATAAATTGCAGAACGTAGTGGATATTTTACAAAAAAGACATTCCAGATAATATGAAAAAGTTAGTTTTTATTTTATTCATCCCCCTGTTCACGTTGGGCCAGTCGAAGGATGGGTTCCTGATCAAAGGAACATTCAGCGGGTTGAAAGACAGTACTACTGTTTTTCTGATGAATCCAAATGATGGAAAAACAGTAGCTACAGATATGGCAAAAAACGGAACTTTCACACTGCGTGGAAACCTGGCCGACCCATCGCTGCTGCAGCTGGGGTTTGGCGGGCACCAGGAAGGCCTTGAACTGTTTATCCAGAATGATGTTGTTACCATTACAGGAGACGCCGACAAGATCATGGAAACAAAGATCAAGGGCTCTGTTTTGCAGGAAGACTTTATCGCATTCAGGCAACAGATCGTAGTACCTTATATTGATAAGCTAAGACCGCTGGGCGCAGCGATCAAAGTAGAAACGGATACAAGGAAAAAAGATTCGCTTGTCAACGAATATAATGCTTACAGGATAAAAGCGCTGGATGCTACTTCCACTTTTACGAGGAACAAACCATTTTCACCGGTCAGCAGTTTGGTACTGGCGGTGATGATGCCGGGTATGGAAAGCGTTACCGACCTTGAAAACAGGTATAACCAATTGCAGGCAGCTGCCAAAAAAGGATATTATGCCAGGGCGATCGAAAAAGCGATCAGCGATACAAAGGCGGCTCAGGCGCAGGCCCAAGCCCAGGCTCAGGCCGTACAAGTGGGGCAGATAGGCACCCAGGCGATCGATTTCACCCAAAAAGATGTTGATGGCAAGGCGATCACCCTTTCTTCTTTCAGGGGAAAATATGTACTGGTCGATTTCTGGGCCAGCTGGTGCAGACCCTGCCGTATGGAAAACCCGAACGTGGTAAATGCCTATAACCAGTATAAAAATAAAAACTTTACCGTATTAGGCGTATCGCTCGACCAGGTAAAACCCAATTGGGTACAGGCTATCCAGGCAGACAATCTCACCTGGACGCATGTAAGCGATCTGCAATACTGGAACAATGCCGTGGCACAATTATACCATATAGGAAGTATACCTGCCAATATATTGATAGACCCTAACGGGAAGATCATCGGAAGAGATCTGAGGGGTGAGGACCTGAACAGGAAGCTGAACGAGTTGCTAAAATAACTTTGTTGAAATTGCGAAACCCCAATCACTAAATGCTAATACAGCATTTAGTGATTGGGGTTTATTTTTTTTAGGACTTTTTCATACACGGCTTCATCAAAACCTACAGCAACTACTTTATCGCCTTTCTCTACTACGGGCCGTTTAATGATGCTTGTATTTTTAGCGAGTAAGGCAATCGCTTTTGTTTCGTTGGTGATCGATGCCTTCACGGTTTCATCTAAGTCGCGCCAGGTGGTTCCTTTCCGGTTCAATATTGTTTCCCATCCCACCTGTTTGCTCCATGCGCTTAACCGGGCCTGATCTATGCCTTTTTTCTTATAATCGTGGAATTCATACGCAATACCTTTCTTTTTCAGCCAGTCAAGCGTCTTTTTTACGGTATCGCAATTAGGTATTCCATAAATAATATACCCCATATTAAATGGTTACATTTTCAGATTAACTGTGGTATTTTCCTGGCCAGCCAACTGTTTTTAACAGGCACCATCCATTGGCTCAGCAATGCTTCTTTATTGGCTACAAGATTATTAAAATAAAGGGTATCTGCATTAACGAAACCATTCTCCCATGCATAATTGAGTTGGGCAATGGGAAGGATCTGGATCTTTTCTTTACTAATGAAGGCAAGGTTCTGCCGGTTGAACATATCTACTTTACATTGTTCCTCCACCTGCTTCATTATTCTTACAGAACTATCTGTACTGCACCCGCTTACACCGGCAGTGGTTTCATCGGCCATGATCACGATGAACTGGCTGAAGAATACATCCGCATATCCTTTTACAGGTGTGCCATGCGTGTTCCAGCTTTGTAAAAAACCGTTCAGTAGATTTTGAATCCCTGTTTCTTCAGCAGTATCGAAAGGGCGGCTACTCTGGTAGATCCATACCCTTGACGAGGAATGAAAATCATCGGGGATCAGGTGTTGGTATTCGAAATTCATTGAGCAAAATTAATGATTTCTCCGATAGAAGATAAAATATAGCCACAGAGCCACTGAGAGACAAAGATCAATTCTCTGCGTCTCAGTACCCCTGTGGCAAAAAAGCATTTGTAGTCTATTGGTCGCTGTCATCCTCAAGATCAACCACTTCATACGCGTCCTGACCGTCTATCGTAACCGGCTGAAATACAGTATTGTTAAATTGTAAATAAGTGATATCTCCTACGGTAAACTGTGTACATCCTTCAGGCAGGTCATAAACGATCGCACCCGGTGGTGCGGATACTACCTCGTAAACATTACCATCCGAAATATAAAAAGCACCTGCAAAATAATAATAGGGATCATTTCCCACGTTCACCCGC
>JANXRX010000009.1 GCA_025352905.1 Bacteroidota bacterium
CGGATGTTGGGGCATAGTGGCAAGCGTATGGAGCATTTTTATCCTGTCGTCATGTGTTTCTCCCAAACCAATAATACCGCCGCAGCAAACCGTAACACCGGCCTTGCGTACATTATCGAGGGTTTGTAAACGGTCATCGTATGTACGGGTGGTTATAATCTCACTATAATGTTCCTTGCTGGTATCGAGGTTATGGTTATAGGCATATAAACCAGCGTCTGCAAGCTTTTGTGCCTGGCCGGCCGTAAGCATACCTAAGGTGCAACATACTTCCATGCCCATTTCATTCACTCCCTTCACCATATCCAGTACACGGTCAAAATCGCGATTATCCCTTACTTCTCTCCATGCAGCGCCCATACAAAAACGGGTACTGCCGGCATCTTTTGCTTTTTGTGCATAAGAAAGCACGGTTTCTTTGGTAAGAAGGGCCTGTACGTCTACACCGGTACTGTACCGCGCCGCTTGTGGGCAATAGGCACAGTCCTCACTGCAACCACCTGTTTTGATGCTCAATAAAGTACATACCTGCACTTCAGCCGTATCATTATATTCCCGGTGCACAGAAGCGGCCCTGAAGATCAATTCAAGGAGCGGTGCATCATACACATTCTTTATTTCTTCCTGATGCCAGTCGTTACGGATACCTGTTGACATACATTTTATTTATCAGCAAATATAAGCGGGTTTCTTACATCATCCCTCTTTCCGGCTGTTATGCATATAAGCTCTCCATTTACTGATTACCTGCTCCATATCCTCCGGCAGGGGCGACTCAAACAAAACCTCCTTGTGTGTAAGCGGGTGCATAAAACCAAGTGTTCTCGCATGCAGGGCGCAACGGGGGCATACCTGGAAACAATTGTCTACAAACTGTTTGTATTTGCTGTACACAGTACCCTTCAGTATCCTGTCCCCACCATATTCCCAATCATTAAAAAGGGTATGGCCGATATGCTTCATGTGTACACGGATCTGGTGGGTACGGCCGGTTTCCAGCACACATTCCACCAGGGTTACATAATTAAAACGTTCCAGTACTTTATAGTGTGTAACCGCATGTTTACCCGTTTCGCCCTCGGGGTACACATCAAACATTTTCCGGTTCTGCTGGTGGCGGGCGATATGGCCGGTAATGGTGCCTTCCTCTTTTTCAAGATCACCCCAAACAAGGGCCACGTATCTTCTTTTAACGGTATGACTAAAAAACTGTTTGGCAAGATAGGCGGCAGCCACCGGTGTTTTGGCCAGTACGATCAGTCCAGTGGTATTTTTGTCGATCCTGTGTACCAATCCAAATCTTGGCAATGCATCCTCATCAATATCCGGGTTCTGCTGTTCCAGGTAATAGGCAACGCCATTAAGCAATGTACCGCTGAAATTACCCACGCCCGGGTGTACCACCATGTTCGGCGGTTTATTGATCACCATCAGCGCCTCATCTTCATAAACAATATTCAGGGGGATGTTCTCACGCTTGAGAATGGTATGTTCCGGGTTCACCAGGCTCATGATAACGATATCATCGCCCGGCCTGATCTTATAATTACTTTTGACAACCTTTCCGTTTACGGTCAGAAACCCCGCATCAATTCCCTTTTGCACCTTGCTGCGGGTTGCACCCTCGAGGTGCATCTGAACAAATTTATCGATCCGCAAAGGCTCCTGGCCCCTGTCTACCGTAATGGCCTTGCGCTCATACAGCGTTTCCGAATTTTCGTCCTCAAGAATGTCATTATCTACCCGCATAGGGCAAAAATAAGCTTTTACGGGCCGGTCTTTGTAAATTTGCCCATGCAACAGGTAAGATTTGAAGATCTTGGAACCAGGCGTTACCAGGAAGTATGGGACTTGCAGGAAGCATTATTAAGGGCTAATACCCAGCTGAAGGCTTCTTACCGTGATACGGATACGTTAGCACATGATATTCCTACCATACATCACCTGTTATTTGTAGAGCATTACCCCGTATACACATTGGGAAAAAGTGGCAAGCCAGAAAATGTTTTGCTGAATGAGGTTGAAAGACAACAGAAAGATATTGAGTACTTCCATATCAACCGGGGGGGCGATATTACTTTTCACGGGCCGGGCCAGTTGGTGGGATACCCTGTTCTTGATCTCGAAAAATTTAAAACAGATCTTGGCTGGTATCTCCGCAGCCTGGAAGAGGTGATCATATTAACGCTGAACGAATATGGATTGGCCGGTGATAGGAGTGCGGGCGAAACCGGCGTCTGGCTCGACCCCGGTACCAAAGGAAAAGAACGAAAGATCTGTGCCATGGGCATCAAATGCAGCCGCTGGATAACCATGCATGGGTTCGCCTTAAACGTGAATACCGACCTTACTTATTTCGGGGGCATCGTTCCCTGCGGCATACAGGATAAAAAAGTCACGTCCCTGCAACAGGAACTTGGACAAGCGGTATCCATGGAAGAAGTAAAGATAAAAATGAAAAACAATTTTGAGAAAGTGTTTGCCTGTCATCTTGCCCTCAGTCTTTAGGTAAAAACAAACGCTTCTTCTCCTTTAATACCTCTTCTTCATATAATTCAAAAGAGAACCAGCCAGCGTGCATAAAATTTGTTTTATCGAGGATCAGCTCGGTTTCTTTTACAGCTTTGATCTCGAACAATTCTGTTCCGTCTGAATCAAAAAAAACAACGCGATATTTTTTTGTTTTTGCCAATGGTAATGCGATGGCAACATATCCTTTGTGATTAATAAAAATATATTTTGAAACACTTCCTGACTGATCGGGTTTTAGCATATGCCGGTAAGGGTGAATATCCACGCGGTTCCAGGCATCCACAAATAAAGTATCCTTGGTTTTAAATGAAACCGAATCTTTAAATTTCAGGTACGCGGCCGGGTCGAGAAAGCATAGCAGGTTATCGTCACGGTAGATGGAAAAATCATTTCCTGTTAAGAATTCTTTTGGTGGAGCAACAACCGCCGTTTTCTGCTGTGCGGGCCGCCATTCAATTTTGTGGTCGCTGATCTTATGCAAGGCATCTTTTGTCTGCTTATTGATCGAATCCCTGAAATGCAGGTATTCAGGCCGGGTAAACCTGAATACAATTGTTTTTTTCCGGTACACATTAATGCGTTCCGGGCTTTTCTGCCCTTTTTCTTTTGTATGTCTGCCGGTGCGTTGCGCGTTTATTCCGGAAGGAACAAACAAGACGGCCCAAAAGAGTAAAAGAAGCAGTTTCCACATTTGTACAAATATAAAAGGGTAGGGCGATTAAAAAGGTAATTTACCAATGGGAAGCGAACGATTTCCCTGTAAACCGCCACTATGGATGATCAGTACCCGGCTTCCGGCAGGAAAATAATCTTTTGAAACCAGGTCCCTGGCAGCATATAATAATTTAGATGTGTAAACAATATCTGTTGGCAACCCTTCTGTGTTCCAGAGTTCTTTCATAAAATCGAATAAAGCATTTGTTTGCTTGGCATATCCGCCAAAATGATATGCATGGTTAAGTATAACCTTTTTTTTCATTTGGATATTTCTTAGTAAATAACGAACCTCTTCTGCCAGTGTAGCCTGATTTTTTAAAACGCTGATTCCCAATACCTGCTGACCGGGTTGCGCAGCATTGACCAGGCCGGCCAGCATCGTGCCTGTGCCAACTGCACAAAGTATATGCGAATAGGCAGTCGTATCAAAAATAGTGAGTATGTCGCCGGCTCCTCTTGCGCCGGTAAAACCGTATCCTCCCTCCATTATCCAGTATCTTCCCGGCAGATCCCATTTCTTACGCAATGTTTCCTTATCGCGGTAAGCGTTCCGGTCAATAAACACCAGTTGCATGCCATAGCCGGCGGCCTCCTGTAAAGTAGGAGAGAGCATTTCCGGAGGCTCCCCGCGGATCAGTCCCAGGCTTTGAAAACCCGATTCCGATGCCGCAAAAGCAGTGGCAAGGATATGATTGGAATAGGCTCCGCCAAATGTGGCGACCGATGTTTTGCCCAGTTCAAGGGCCTCTGCCAGGTAATATTGAAGTTTGAACCATTTATTACCGCTGACCACGGGGTGTATCAGATCTAACCGCAGAATATCTACTGCTACCTTTTCTGTAGAAAAAGAGGCTAATGCCTGGATTTGTATGTTTTGGAGATTTTCCCGCATACCAACTGATTGCTGCTTTACGCGAAATCTTTAGCTTCGCATGTATTAAACGTGAGATATGAAACCAACTTTAGTCATTTTAGCAGCCGGCATGGCCAGTCGTTACGGTAGCCAGAAACAAACACAATCTTTTGGTCCCGGTGGCGAAACTATCATGGATTATTCAATTTACGATGCTATGCGTGCGGGATTTGAAAAAGTTGTTTTTATCATCCGTGAGGATTTCGCGGATAATTTCAAAGCCATTTTCGAACCCAAACTAAAAGGAAAGATAGCCACGGATTATGTTTATCAATACCTGGAAGCTTTTACCGGCGGCAGACCGGTTCCCGAAGAGCGTACAAAACCATGGGGTACCGCGCATGCCGTATTATGCTGTAAAGGCAAAGTAAATGAACCTTTTGCTGTGATCAATGCCGACGATTTTTATGGCAGCGATGCGTTTGTAAAAGCCTATCGTTTTTTAACCGGTGAATGCAATGAACAGACATACAGCATTATCGGTTACGAATTAAAGAATACATTGAGCGATAACGGAAGTGTGAGCCGTGGTGTATGTGAGGTGGATAAGGATAACAACCTCACAGATATTAATGAAAGGACCAGCATCTTCAGGGGAGAGAACGGTAAGATCACTTACACGGATGGAACGGGTTCGCACGAAGTATCAGAAGACAGCCTGGTGAGTATGAATTATCTCTGTTTTGCCCCGGGTTTCATCGATCTTTGCGAGGAACAGTTTCATGTATTTCTCGACCAACACATGCACGAACCTAAATCGGAATTTTTTATTCCTACGGCTACCAAAAATTTTATCCAGGCAGGCAAGGGCGTAATTAAAGTGATCCCTACTTCCGCTGTATGGTTCGGGGTAACGTATAAAGAAGACGCGCCGCATGTGCAGGCATGCATCAATGACCTTGTAAAAGCAGGGCAATATCCAGCAAATTTGTGGGCCTGAATAAATCAATAAACCAACTGCTAATGTCTCATTCGCACCAGGACCTTTTTGAAAACCGGAAACAATTTCAGCTGGAACGTTTTATCCTTTTCAGTGATGCTGTTTTTGCCATTGCTATTACGCTGCTGGTCATTGAGATCAAAGTCCCCGAACTGCACATCACCCCCATTACCGGAAAAGCAGTAATGGACGCCCTCTCAGGAAAGTTCTCTGAATTCTTCGGATTCGTATTAAGTTTTGTGGTCATAGGCCAGTTCTGGCTCCAGCACCACCGTTTATTCGGGCTTGTTAATGACTTTGATTCCAGGTTGCTGATCCTGAACCTGCATATGCTTTTCTGGATCGTGCTGGTGCCTTTCAGCAGCAGCCTCAATTCGCGTTACGCTGGCGTCGATAGCGTGTGGATGTGGTACAGTTTTAATATGTTCATGATCGGGCTCTCTCTTTATTTTCTATGGAGCTATATCAGTAACCCAAAAAGAAAACTATCCTTTATTGCGGATGATCCGATCAGGAGAAAATCGGCCATTGTCAGGAGCCTTACCATCGCATTCATTTTTTTACTCGGCTTTATATTATGTATTCCCGGCTGGTACGTAACTTCCTATGCGGCGCGGTTCGTTTACTTTCTTATTTTCCCGGCAATGATGTTTATCAACCGAAGATATAAATACAAAAAATGACCCTGCGATCAACAGGGTCATTTTTAAAATAGGGTAACCAGAATATTATTTGTTGAATGCCTTCACATAGAAAACGCAGTTCTCCACTGAGGTGATCTGCTTTCTCCTGTCCATTCCTTTCAGTGAAGAGTGAAGGGGTAATTTGATTTTTTCGATACTGGAATCATTCTTTGCCAGTTCATCCACCAGCGTATAAATATTCTTTGATTTTACTGCGAAAGCAACGCCTTCGGCCTCTGCCTGCCGGGTACTTAATATGCCGATCACTTCGCCATTATTGTTAAAAACAGGGCCTCCCGAATTACCCGGGTTAGCGCTGATCTGTACCTGGTAGCTGAGCGAGTCGCTGTTATAACCGGTACGGGCGCTGAGATAACCTTCTCCATATACAATATCGTTGCGGGGATAACCAAGGGTAAATATCTGTTCACCCAGTTCCGTATTGTTTTTACGTATACTGTATGGCAATGAGGCTAAAGGTGTATAATCCTGGTCATCGATCCGTAAAATAGCAAGGTCCTTATCAAGGTCTATATGGGCGATAACTGCATTGAATTCCTCTCCTTTATTATTCACAACAACTGCTCCTGATCCTTTTAACACGTGGGCATTGGTAATGATAAAACCTTTGGGATCTATCAGGAAACCGGAACCGCCACTGATCAGTTTTGCATTTTCAGGGATCTTGCTTTTTACTTCATTAATGAGTTTACCCTGGTACTGCTGGTTACGCTGTATCACTTCAATGGCCTTGCTCAGTTGCTGTATCTGATTGCCGTTTACAACCGGTGAAAAATAGATAGCCAGGCCGCTGATCACCAGGGCGATCACACCGCCCACAGAAGCGGCAATAGCCACCACTTTTTTGTATTTGTTCCACAGTTGGATCACCCTGCCCTTAGGTGTTAATTCACCACCCTCATTGATCTCACCACGCTCCACCAGCTTGGAATGGGCAGCCTGTAAACTGAGTTTCAGGTTACGGTGCACGCTGTAAATATCCATCTGGTGCAGGAACATGCTGTGCTCTACCACCATCTGGTCTATTTCAGGGGTGTTCTTACGAAGCGTTTCAAAATAATTACGCTCAGTGGCATCCATATCGCCCCCGAGGTATCTTTCTATCGCTTCCAATAATAAAATATCATCCATAGCTATTCTCCAATATTATATTTCGAAAAGAATAATTTTTTCAACCGCATCAGACATTTGTACTTCTGGTTCTTGGCATTGTCGGCATTGGTATATCCAAATTCAGCCGCCAGTTCCTGCATCCCCATTTTTTTTATATAATACCCCTCCAGTAAACTTTTACAAGGCTCCCCCAGGCTGCCCATGGCGCTGTCCATGATCGCAAACTCGGCATTCCTTTTTTCGTGCATCTCAAGGTCCTCTTCCACCGGAACGGTTTCGTCGAGGTTATCAACCTGGTTCGAATACCGCCCCATCTGCTGTAACCGCTTGAGCCATAACCGCCTGCATATAGAATACACATAGGTTTTTATCTGGCAGGTTAAAACAAACGATTCGCTTTGTGCCTTTTCGTATAAAGCGATCATTGCCTCCTGGAAAACGTCCCTCGCATCATCATAACTCCCATTATTGTGCAAAATAAAGGCCTGAACCATGTTAAAATTGTCCTTGTAAATGGTATCAATGGCCTTTGAATCATTATTTGCCAGCCCTTTCAATAATGCTTGTTCGTTCGTGTCGGCTTTCACATCTGTGCTTTTAATACGATAAGGGGGGTAAAAGTAACCCAAAATAGGCCTAAAATTATTTTTTTAAAAATATGCCGGCAGCCGGGTTACCTTTTATCACCGGCAGGTATTAAGTTTAAATTCACTCACAACAAAAAAACAAAAAATGAAAAAAGTATTCGCAATCTTAGCCGTAGCCGGTCTGATGGCTGCATGTAATTCAGGTGACACAAAAACTCCAGCTAGCGACACTACAAAAGTAGCTGACACTGCAAAAGCTGCCATGGACACTGCAAAAGCTGCAATGGACACTGCAAAGGCTAAAATGGATACTACCAAGAAATAGTTATCAATGTACCGGGAGTTACCGGGTATAAGAATTGTGGGTTGACCAGGTTTGCCGGTCGGATGTAACTCCAGTAAGAATTTTCATATGGCAAGCAATCGTTAGAAGCCGCCCTGTTTCCACAGGGGGGCTTTCTTTTTGGCCCCAGCTGAAGCAGGGGCCAAGGGGGAAGGGGTTAAAAGCTAATAGCTGTTAGTTAAATAATTCGGCGGAAAGATCATTTTACAATGATCAATACCTATATTTGAAATAGAAATGAAGACAACCATCGCAAATACTTTCTATTTTTTCTTTTACTACTTCTTTGAAAAAAGAAGCCGGGTAGTATTTGCCAAAGCATAAAAAGCGAAAACAAATTAACATACGATCCCGGCCCAAAAGGCCGGGATTTTTTTGGACCCCCCAGGCCCC
>JANXRX010000021.1 GCA_025352905.1 Bacteroidota bacterium
CAGACAGCCTGATAAATTGAACTTCTTTTGCTGTAAGTGTAACAGTTCCATAAAACGCTCCTTTCTTCAGGGGTGCCACTTTGTGGCAATCAGTTACGAAGTGGGATGGTCTTGTCCTGAAATATTATTAAAGTCAACCCATATTATTAGGGATGAATAATATTCACAGTTTTGCAGTTTTCTGAAAATTATGATTCTTGTATCAATCGAATTAGATCGACTAAAAAAAACGCGAAGATAATCGCCGCTTGCATCTTTTTGTTCGTGTTTGGCCTTTTGGGTTATTCAGCATCAAAAAGACTACGGCATAAAGCCGCATATCCACATTTATTCTTTCTAACCTGCACAAGCTTTAGTAGTTATTGGGTCTTTTAATTACACGCATTTATTCCGTTTCCTTTTTGTTTTGATCAGGCGGCGATTGATTTTTGGCTGTTATTGTTTCTTTTTTGGGGAGGGGTTGGGAGAAATTATTGATTCAAAAGCAAATCGGTTTGCCCTAGTTATTGGTTCTCCCGGCTTTGCAACCGGTCGTGGATCTTTTGTAGATTTTTCTTGATCCTTTTTTCGACAAATTGCTGCAGGTGTTCAATAACGTTTAAATAATCCACCATGTTTGGAAAACTGCTGTTGGCTGCACGAAAAGATTTCATTGCGTAAGTTGTTTCTTCCGGATGGTTCTTATCGATTTTGACAAATAGAACAGTTTCTTCAAATTCGTTGTCACCGCGATGAGCGATATATCCATTCCGGATGCTCATAAGCGAATTATGAGCTCCGATAAAATACGGAATATCTTTAAAACACTCCTTCGCTTCCAGTTTGCCTTGACCATCATCAGAACTGGTAAAACACTTTCCATATGTGATAATTGCGGCTTTCCAAAGTGCTGTCATGATCATTCCATCGCCTGTATGCATAAGCAACATAACAGATAGTTGCTGAATCAGATAATGAGCGTCACCCAAATCCGATTTAATGGACATTAATGACCTTGCTTTTCTTGAAACTTCTTCCGGTACCAGATAGTTTTCAGTTTCTGGATTTTCCTGATTTATAGAATCCAATAGCTGATCGAGCAATATTTGCTTTTTATTATTCATTACTTATAACGTACCTAAAAATTTACGTATTAAGTAATTTATCCATTAATTGCTTTAATTCAGCGGCGGGTGATCACTTTTTTATTTTTCACTAATCGGTTTTCAATATCTGCCGGGTCATAATAAATAATCCCACCCATTTGTGAATAGGGGATATCACCGTTGTTCCGCCAGCTTAACAACGTGTTAGCTGAAACCCCCAGTAATTCTTCAACCTGGTAGGATTTCAGCCATTTCTTTGTGAATTGGCCGCTTTTGGCATCTAGAATTGTTTTAATCTCCGATAAAATGTTCTCCTTGAATGCGTTTAAATCGGCAATTGTTACAATCTGCCGCAGCAAAATATCCTGGTTTCCCTTTTCCGTTAGTAATGATCTGTTCACTTTTTGTTGGTTTACCCTTAAACTATTGCAAAAACAAAGACATCTTTCCAAGCGGGAATCATACAATCAACCGGTTTTACCTATCTAAACAACCCGCAATTTGCGAATGTTGCCTTGCAGTTTATCGGATAATACAGCCATGTCCTTCGATATTTTGGCATTTACCACTTTTGCATAGATCATGGTAGTGGTGATTTTTGTATGACCCATCATTTTTGAGATGGATTCAATTGGAACATCATTGGCAAGGGTGATGGTTGTGGCAAATGTGTGTCGGGCCAAATGAAAGGTTAGTTGCTTTTTTATTTCGCATGCTTCACCTATGATTTTTAGGCCACGGTTCATTTCCTGGTTAGAAATAGATGGAAAACAATTTGTTTCACCTGGCTTTCTTATCAAATCGGCGAATTCATTTAGGATCTTTTCAGCCGCGGTTAACAATGGCACGTTAAAAGAAATATCAGTTTTTGCCCTTTTGTGTTTTATCCATTTAAACCTGTCAGAACCATCTACTATGTTTTCTTCATTTAAACTCATAACATCCACATAACTCAATCCAGAATAGCAGGAAAAAATAAAGATTTTCCTGATGTTTTCCAGCATAGGTATGGCAAATTCCTTTTTTTCGATCAGTTTCAATTCTTCCAATTCGAGAAAAGTTGTTTTGACCGCCTTAAATTTTAAAGCGTAATTGGCAAAAGGGTCTTTGGGTATCCATTCATTTTTTTCTGCCCATCCTGAAATTTTCTTCATCCTTTCCATGTGCTTCATCACGCCATTATTTGTACATGGATCTCCTTGCTTTAAAGGGGTGGTTCTGATATAGTATTCAAAATTGGTCAGGAAAGCGTAGCTGATATCCTCAAGATTAATATCCTTTTTCTTGAAATTGCGATCCAAGAACTTGTGAATATATCTTTCGGTACTATAGTAGTTTTTAAGTGTACCATGTGTGAGAACAGTTTGCATGATATTATTGTGTTCTGCCATTAACCAACGCAACGATTTCTTTTCTTCTTCTTCCTTTTGAATTTGAGGGGCAAACCGTCCTATTCCCAGGTAAGCATCTTTCACCATCTCGGAAGTGATCAAGTCACCACCTCTTATCAGTTCATGGTAAACCATTACCAATTTGGAGCGAACTTCTTCCAACGTGGTATTCAACTTTTTTAGTTCGTTGTTTTTAGGCTTTGCGCATCCTTTATTTGAATTCCAGTCAACATCAGCGATGATGTATTTCATGGACATTTCTACGCGGGATTTGTTAATGGTAATCCGCGCATGAATGGGAGAAAAGCCGTTTTTGGATTTGTTACGGCGCAGGGTGTAGTGTACACCGAAAGTGTTAGTGTTTTGCATTTGTTGTTTTTATGGTTTTAGAATTCGCTCGAAACCGAGTGAAACCACAGAAAACAACCTGTTGACAGATGCAAGAAACGCTGTAACCCTTATCCACTATAAGTATTAGGTCAAAAGGCGACCCAAATTTAATATTTGGTTTTAGGTCGCCTCCTAGTTCACATCCTATATGGTGTCAAATGGGTCAAATTGATATGAAAAACATGAAAAAAGGGCCAAAAACTTGCGTTTTTGACCCCTTTTGGTTCACTTTCGTGATTTTCGTCGGGAAGACAGGATTCGAACCTGCGACCCCCTGGTCCCAAACCAGGTGCGCTACCGGCCTGCGCTACTTCCCGCCTTCGCTGAAGCTTCGGCGGGTGATACCCGCTTATAAGACTTAAACAAAGTTGTTTCAACCTTCGCTGAAGCTTCGGCGGATAATACCCGCTTCCGACTTAACAAAGTTATTTCACCTTTGCTGAAGCTGCTCTAGCGGTCTTCGACCGCCGAAGCTTCAGCGAAGGCGGTGAGGGAGGGATTCGAACCCTCGGTACAGTTTAACCCGTACGGCAGTTTAGCAAACTACTGGTTTGAGCCGCTCACCCACCTCACCATTTCTCCCTTTTCAGAGAGGGTTGCAAAAATAGGCAGCCCAACGGGATTTGCCAAATGGAATTTGAAATTGAATTACATGGCCGCCAACTGCACTTTTTGTGTCAGTTCCATCACGTTTTCGCGGAAAATAGAATCTGTATCCATCAGGTCCTTAACGGTTTGACAGGAATGGATCACCGTGGTATGATCGCGTCCGCCAAAATGTTCGCCGATGGTTTTTAACGAATTTTTGGTAAACGCCTTGGCCAGGTACATCGTGATCTGTCTTGCCTGTACAATTTCGCGTTTACGTGTTTTTTGAAGCAGTTTATCGTAGGATACATCAAAGTATTCACATACCATTTTCTGTATCGCATCTATCGTGATCTCTTTACTGCTGGTCTTCACAAAATTGCGCAATACTTTTTTAGCCAGTTCCACATCAATGTCTTTCTTGTTCAGCGATGATTGCGCCAGCAAAGAGATCAATGCTCCTTCCAGTTCGCGAACATTGGTATTGATATTATAGGCAACATATTTCACTACTTCTTTCGGCATATCCAACCCATCATTCTTCATTTTCTTTTCTAGGATCTCGATACGCATTTCATAATCAGGGATCTGAAGATCTGCGCTGAGACCCCAGCGAAAACGGCTCAGCAATCTTTCCTGCATTCCGTCAAGGTCCTTCGGTGGCTTGTCTGAAGTAAGCACTAATTGTTTACCGCTCTGGTGCAGGTGATTAAAGATGGCAAAAAAAGCATCCTGGCTTTTTTCGGCGCGACTGAAAAACTGCACATCATCAATGATCAGTACATCTATTAACTGGTAAAAATGGATGAAATCATTTATGGCATTATTGCGGCTGTGATCCTGGAACTGGTTAATGAATTTCTCACTGCTCACATAGAGGACCACTTTGCCCGGGTGCAGTCTTTTCACCTCATTACCAATGGATTGCGCAAGATGCGTCTTACCCAGGCCCACCCCGCCATAGATCACCAGCGGGTTAAATGAATTGGCGCCGGGCTTTTCTGCTACCGTTTTTCCGGCCCTGCGGGCCACCCTGTTCGAATCTCCTTCTACAAAAGATTCAAAGGTGTACATATGGTTCAGCTGCGGATCGATCTGCATCTTTTTCAAACCCGGAATAACAAATGGATTCTTCACCGGGTTATCTATCACCAGTGGAAAATTCATCTCGTTATTATTATATGTTTTCATGTTGCTGGCAGGAACATCCATGGAACCATTCCGTCCATTGGTGTTGCCACTGTCTACCATGATGCGGTATTCAAGCCTTGCTTCTTTACCCAGTTCACGTTTCAGTGTTTTGGCAAGCAGGTTTACATAATGCTCTTCGAGGTATTCATAAAAGAATTGGCTGGGAACCTGGATCAATAAGACATTGCTTTTTAATTCAACAGGGTTAATAGGCTCAAACCATGTTTTATAATGTTGCCATTCTACAATGTCTTTGATGATGTTTAAACAATTGCTCCAGACAGATTCAGCGTTTCTAGCCATACAAAAAAGAAATATTATAATGAGTTACTATTTTATATCTAAGCCTTCAAGTTATCTTATTTTCTCCACATGTGGATAAGTAATTAAAATAAATTGGGGTTGCGAATATGTATGTTTTATGTTGAAAAAAAAATTTTTTATTCCCTTGTTTTTTTCCCTATAACCACAGTATGGGCATTTGAGAGATTTTTTCTCCCCGAACCTGAAAAAATATAGTCCAGGCGCCCCAATTCGATGCCCGCCCAGCCTACCTGGTTAACCACAATGTCTCCACCTCTCCTGTTTGTATATTTTTTGGGCGCCTCAAAAAACCGGTGCGTATGCCCCCCGATAATCAGGTCCACATCATACGATTCCCTGGCCAGTATCTCATCGCTTAATTTATCATCATCGTACTTATCTCCTAAATGCGAGAGACAGATGATCATATCACAACCCTGTTTGCGCAGAAGATCCGCCGTTCTGTTCATGGCCGCAACCGGATCCTGGTAAACCGTATTGCCATATAAATTTTCAGGAACCAATCCTTTTAATTCAATACCCAAACCCAACACTCCGATCTTTATATCCCCTTTCTGAAATATTTTATAAGGTTGGAACTTTGATTCCATGGGTGTTGCCGTAAAATCATAGTTACAGATCAGTATCGGAAAGTTGGCATGTTGCAGTTGTACCGCAAAGTTCTCAAGCCCCGCATCAAAATCATGGTTACCGATGGTAGCCGCATCATACCCCATCATGCTCATTGCTTTTATTTCAGGTTCACCATGATACATATTAAAGTAAGGAGTACCCTGGAATATATCTCCTGCATCCAGTAAAAGCACCTCCCCGCCCTCCTTCCGGATCTCCTGTATCAGCGCCGCCCTTGCCGCCACCCCACCCAAACCCTGGTTACGACCCCCATCCATCGGAAACGGGTCCAAACGGCTATGTACATCATTGGTATGGAGTATGGTCAGTTTTTTAACCCGCCCCGAAGCTTGGGCACCCAGCGGCAACCACCCCGAAGCAGCCAATACCCCTCCGGCAACAGCCGTTTGCCTGAGAAATTTTCTGCGGTCAATTGACATAGCTCACCCGGTTTTCAATTTTAGCATCCACAGGCTTTCCCTGCCGGGTAAATTCCGTTACATACTCTATTATAGCATCCCTCAATAAATACCCACGGTTCTGTTTGGGTATATTCCGTAACATATCGCAGTTATCACCCCCGTTAGCAACATAATCTGAATTGGCGATCACATAAATGGCATTTTCATCCAGCGGCTTTCCGCCAACCATTACCTCCACCGCTTTTTTGTCTTTGATCCCAAAACGGATCCCTGCAGATACGGGCCAGCCGCCATCCAATGCGATCCTGTCGATAAACTGCCTCAGAACCGTCCCCTTTACATCCTGCAAAACAACCAGGTTATCAAATGGCATGATCTCAAAAATTTTTCCGACAGTAATATTTCCTTTAGGAAGATAAGAACGGATGCCGCCCTGGTTAATAAAACCGGCATCTACTTTTTTACCAAATTTTTTTTCAGCCATCTGCTGCATACAATCGGCCATTAAATTACCCAGCGCACTCTCCGGTTGCTTAGCGGTAAGACTGTTATTACTAAAAGCGATCACTTTATCCATGGTTGCACTCATGGATGCCGCATACGGTTGCAGAAAACGTTGCATACCGGAATCGGTAGCGCCTTTTTCAATTTTATAATCCGTATAAGTAAGGGATGCTTCCTGGCGGGAAGGACTACAGGAGACCGTAAACAGAATAGCAGCTATATAAGAAAAAACGGTTCTGTTCATAGTCAATCAGGTTGCGTTTGAAAAGATACAATTTTAATCAAATGACACATATATTTTTTAAGCGCTGAGCAGAATTTAATCCTACTTTTGAGCCATTCAAAAAAAGTAACTATGGCATATGAAATTGTTGGCAAACTGGTAGCTAAGTTTGACATTGTTCAACGTACAGAAACCTTTAAGACACGTGAATTTGTGATTGAAAAGTCGGAAGACATTGGTGGTAGAGTGATTACCAATTACGTAAAGTTCCAATGTGTTCAGGATAAGACCGCAATGCCTGATAAATTCAATCTGGGCGATGATGTTAAAGTTCAGTTTAACATCAAAGGAACCAAATGGACAAAGGATGGCCGCGAGAATTATATTACCAATTTAGACGCATGGCGAATGGAAATTGTTAAAATTGGTCAATCCGAAAATGAGGCAGGACAGGTGAATTATAGTGATATGCCACCACCGGCTGATAATATTGATGACCTTCCTTTTTGATTTTGGAATTGTTCAATTAGGAAATTCTGGAAATTGATGGGTCAGCTTCTTTAAAACAAATTTCAAAATTTCCCAATCCCAAAATTTCAAAATCTTTTCCGGCATTTTAGGATAAAAACCTAACGCATGCAAACAGATCTCTCTCTAAAGCTTACTCCTGCTGAATCGGCTAACGATACGCTTGTACGGCAATCCATTGCCCGGTTGCTTGGTAAAACAGAGCCGGAAATCACCGGCTTTCACAGGTTAAAACAATCCATAGATGCGCGCAGCAGTAAGCAGGTATGGATCAACCTTTCCCTGAAAGTTTTTATCAATGAACCCTTTTATCAAAGGGTGCCTGCACACATTATTTTCAGGGATGTGACACAGGCAAAAACACAGGTGATCATTATCGGGGCCGGGCCGGCCGGGTTATTTGCCGCTTTGCAATTGATAGAACAGGGCATCCGCCCGGTTGTGCTGGAAAGAGGGAAAGACGTAAAGGCAAGAAGACGCGACCTGGCGGTACTGAATAAAGAAGGCACCGTAAACCCCGAAAGCAATTATTGTTTTGGAGAGGGCGGGGCCGGAACCTATAGCGATGGCAAATTATATACCCGCAGCAGCAAACGTGGTGATATTAACCGGATCCTGAACCTGCTTTGCCAATTCGGCGCCGAAGAAAAAATATTGTACGAGGCGCATCCCCATATCGGCACCAATAAATTACCACAGATCATCACGGCCATGCGTGAACAGATCCTGAAAAGCGGCGGTTTGTTTCTTTTTGAAAAAAAAGTAACCGGTCTGCTGATAAAAGATAACCTGTTTACAGCCGTAACTACATCTGATGGAGATACCCTGCACGCCGATGCGGCCATCCTGGCCACCGGTCATTCTGCACGGGATATTTTTTATTTGTTCCGGGAAAAAAATTTATTGATAGAAGCCAAGCCGTTTGCACTGGGTGTTCGCATTGAACATCCGCAGGCATTAATAGATACTATCCAGTATCATTGTGTTACACGTGATGGTCATCTCCCACCCGCTTCCTATGGATTAGTGGAACAGGTAAATGAAAAAGGTGTGTTCAGTTTTTGTATGTGCCCAGGCGGTATTATTGCACCGGCCGCTACAAATACAGGGGAGCTCGTGGTGAATGGCTGGAGCCCGAGCAAAAGAAATAATCCTTTTGCCAATAGCGGAATGGTGGTGCAGGTGGAACTGGCCGATGCGCTCAAACA
>JANXRX010000110.1 GCA_025352905.1 Bacteroidota bacterium
GTTCTATATGGGTAACGGATCTTATACATGGCACGTACCTTTTCGAGGATGATCTCGCGCAGGGCGTCTACGTTTTTCTTTTCGAGGGCCGATACGAATACGCAGTTATTCTCCGTTGCATCATCCCATTTCTCTTTCAGCTCGCGTAGGATCTCCTGTTTTACATCATCCTCGAGCCAGTTGTCGAAATTCTTTTCTTCGTACAGGTCCATTTTGTTGAAGATGGTAAGGATGGGTTTTTCAAAGGCTTTCAGCTCCTGCAGGGTCTTGTTTACCACGCCTATCTGTTCTTTATACTGCGGGTGCGATACATCTACTACATGCAAAAGGATATCCGCTTCCCGCACTTCATCCAGTGTACTTTTAAAACTCTCCACCAGGTGATGCGGCAGCTTACGGATAAAACCTACCGTATCACTTAACAGGAAAGGCGTATTCTCAAACACTACTTTACGCGTAGTGGTATCCAGCGTGGCAAATAATTTGTTTTCAGCAAAAACATCGCTCTTGCTTAACAGGTTCATGATCGTGCTCTTGCCCACATTGGTATAACCTACCAGGGCCACGCGTATCAGTTCGCCCCTTTCTTTGCGTTGGGTAAATGCTTGCTTGTCTATCTCGCCCAAACGTTTGCGTAATAAAGAGATCTTATCCTTCACGATCCGGCGATCGGTTTCTATTTCTGTTTCACCGGGGCCGCGTGTGCCGATACCGCCTCCCTGTCTTTCCAGGTGGCTCCACATCCCCTTCAGCCGGGGCAACAGGTATTGGTATTGAGCCAGCTCTACCTGCACTTTTGCCTGCGCCGTTCGGGCGCGACTGGCAAAGATGTCGAGTATCAGGTCGCTGCGGTCGATCGTCTTTACACCCAGCTCCTTCTCAATATTGGAAATCTGCGATCCCGTGAGCTCATCATCAAAAATGACCAGGTGAATATTCTTGCCCGATACATAATTCCGGATCTCTTCCAGCTTTCCCTTACCCACAAACGTGCGGCTATCAGGGTGCGGCAGCCGCTGCGTAAAACGTTTTACCGCCATTGCGCCGGCTGTTTCCGATAAAAAAGCAAGCTCATCAAGGTATTCTTTCACCTGCTCATCTGTCTGGTCTTTCTGTATCAATCCCACCAAAACGGTCTTCTCTTCACGCTGGATGGCTTTCTTTTTCTCGATCAAGGGTTTTCTTTTTAAGTATGCTTTTACAAAGGTAGGTGTGTTGGGGGGAATAAGGCGTAAGGCATAAGGCGTAAGGCGTAAGGTGGGATGAGGGGTAAAGAATAAGGGGTAAATAGTTGCGGCAACCGCTTCTACCTACCCCTTATGCCTTACGGCTTACGCCTTATGCCTTGCTTCTACAACCCACTGATCGTAAGACCGAGTGAGAACTTGTTCATGGTTGGGCCCGCGCCATCTTTTAGTACACCGGTTACCTGGTAGCCGGCATCTATGGAGAACATTCCGTATCCGATACGGGCGGTGCCCGCCAGCATGGTTCCATTAAAGAATTTTTTATCGCTTTCCTTTTCCACATAGGTAGTGCCATAGATGGAAGCGCCTGTCTTGGTTACCAGGTCCTTGCCCTTGGTATAAGACTTTAACAGGGTACCTATTTTAACACCTGCCGCCAGTTTCCAGGACTTGCCTGGATTCTCCGGGTTGGAATAATACCGCAGCTCCACGGGGATCTCGGCATAAATGGTGGTTACCTTGAATTTTTTGAAGTGATCAACACTATCCACCGGCGAAAACGGCAGTCGGGTACTGATAGACCGGATATCTACCTTGGTATTATTGAAGAACATATTGCTGCTGCCAAGACCTATCCCAAAAGCTACGCTGAACCTGGGGTTGCTCTTAATAGGTTTATCAAGCATGAAATAAATATTGAAATGCCGGCTGAAACCACCGGTACGCACACTATCCGGACGACCCAGCCATGAATCAGCGCCATACTGTATCATCAGGTGATCGGCGGGGCGGGTAGACAGATCAATCTTGGTCCAGTCTTTTTTAGGAGCATCGGGCTTGGTAAAGACTGGCTTTTTAGTATCCTTTTTAGGAGCGGGTCTTACCACTTCTTTCTTCATGCCTGCCTTGGTAACCGAATCTTTCTTTTGATCGGTCATGGTCTGCGACATGCCTAAAATCGTAAAACTTATGCCGACAAGTACTAGTAGTGTTTTCTTCATTTCGTTGAGTTAATTGCAATTTGGTTGCCCGTGGCGCAAAAATAACAGAAATGGGTGCTAAGAAGTGGTTAAAACTTAGTCAAAAAGGGGGGAATTTGGGTTTTGTGAGGCAAAATGACCGGGGAATACCGGCGGAAGGATGATTTCGCCCACCCTTATCGGCTTATCTTTGCGGTCTAAATTTTATTAAGCATTTTGAATTTTACTGAATTTGGCCTTGACGAAAGGCTTTTAGATGGCATCGGCTCTATGGGCTACCAGACTGCCACCCCGGTACAGGAACAGGTGATCGTACCCATTTTACAAGGGAAAGACATAATTGCCTCTGCGCAAACCGGAACGGGTAAAACAGCCGCGTTCCTGTTACCCATTATCAACAAGATCATTACCGAACCGCATGATGAGCATAATGTGAATGCCCTGATCATTGTACCCACGCGCGAGTTGGCGGTACAGATTGCACAAACGATGGAAGGGTTATCTTATTTTACCGACGTGAGCTCGATTGCCGTGTACGGCGGCGGGGATGGTTCCACCTTTTCTACGGAGAAAAAAGCATTATCCAGCGGGGCCGATATGGTGATCTGCACACCTGGCAGGATGATTGCGCACCTGAATATGGGCTATGTAAAGATGCAGGCCCTAAAATACTTAGTACTGGATGAGGCCGACCGGATGCTGGATATGGGTTTCCATGACGACCTGATGAAGATCATTTCTTTTCTGCCTAAACAACGGCAGAATTTACTGTTCTCCGCTACTATGCCCATGCGGATGCGTGAATTGGCCAGGAAGATCCTGCATAACCCGCTCGAGATCAATATCGCGGTATCCAAACCACCCGAACAGATCGTACAGGAAGCATTCGTGGTGTATGAACCACAGAAGATCCCTCTGGTGAAAGAAGTGCTGAGCAGCAAGGATTTCCAGAGCGTGATCGTGTTCTGTTCCAAGAAACAAAATGTAAAACAACTGGCCAACGACCTGAAGCGTGCACGTTTTTCTGTTGAAGAGATCCATTCTGATCTGGAACAGGACAAACGGGAACAGGTATTGCTCGATTTTAGAAATAAGAAACTGAAAATACTGGTGGCCACGGATATACTCAGCCGCGGAATAGATATTGAAGACATAGACCTGGTGATCAATTACGATGTACCCAATGATGGCGAAGACTATATTCACCGTATCGGCAGAACTGCGCGTGCGGCAAGCGAGGGTACGGCATATACGTTCATCACCGAAAAAGAACAACAGAAATTTGCACAGATAGAACAGCTATTAGGCCATGCCGTTACCAAAGCACAGGTACCCGAAAAGTTCGGTCCCACTCCAGCCTATAATCCAAGAGCCGCAAGGCCAGGCGGTGGTGGCGGAAGACATTCAGGTGGTGGTGGAAGACCGCAGGGTAGTGGTGGCGGTCAGCGAAGCGGCGGCCATCGGCATAGTGGCGGAAAACCGGGACGTTGATCATTCTATCTCTTTGGGTAGCTGCTGATCTAAGGTAAGGTCATTAATATCCATACTCCTTTCCACTTTTTTGATCGCGGTATCGCTGAAGGCTTCTTCTTTATGGAGTTTGATCAGCAGCTCCCGCTGGAATTTCCCGATCTCTACCTCGGCATTGAGCAGGGGAGTGAGTACGGTTACCGGAACAGAAACGTCTTTTCTCTCATTGCGTTTATGGATCCTGATCTCGTTATGCAGTTTTTCTGCCCGGCTATTGTATTTGTTTTTGAGTTGTCTTTTGGCATCTCCATCCAGCCGAACCGGCAGTTCCGTATCAATAAAATGCATGGTGCTGTTTACAATATGCAGTTCCAGTTCCTTCTCTTCTTTACTCTCACTGCTATCGGGTTTGAGGTTCAGCATCCTTATAAGAAGCGGCAGGGTAAGTCCCTGCACTACCAGCGTTACAAAGATCACAACGAATGCGAGGAAGAGGATCAGGTGTCGTTGCGGAAAGGGTTTGCCTGCATATAGAGTAAGCGGTAATGCCAGTGCAGTGGCTAATGACAATACGCCCCGCGTACCCGTCCAGGCAATGATCAGAACACTTTTCCAGGATACAGGCTCGGCGGGCAGGCCATCGTCTTCCACTGTTTTTTTGGGATGGAACATTTTGGTTGCATAGGCTCCGGCAAATACCCATAAGATCCGCACCAGGATGGTTACTACGCTGATCACGATACCATAGCCGATCAGTTGCGTGGTGGTAAAATGTTTTACCTGTTTCAGAATGCCCGGCAGTTGCAGGCCGATCAGGATAAAAACAAAACCATTAAGCAGGAATATGATCGTATCCCAGATAATCCGTGTGCGCATCCTTGTCTGGTAGGTAAAAATTTCGGGTCCGCGCCAGGAAATGATCAGCCCCGCCGTTACTACAGAAAGGATGCCCGATACATGCAGTCTTTCTGCGGCGAGGTAAGCGATATAAGGAGTAAGTAAACTCAATCCCGTTTCCACAAGGGCATTCCTGTTGATCCTTTTGTGTATGAATACAAGCACCGAACCCACTATGATTCCCGATAAGATACCGCCGCCGGCAACGGTGATGAACTGCAGGCCCGCATCCCAGAAAACAAAACTGCCGGTTAATACAGCTGTCAATGCCTGGCGGTAAGCGATCAGCGCAGATGCATCATTTACCAGGCTCTCGCCTTCGAGGATGGTCATGATGCGGCGGTTGAGGCTCAATCCTTTGATGATACCGCTTGCCGCAACTGCATCGGTTGGTGAAATGATGGCGCCAAGTAAAAAAGCAAGCGGCCAGGTAAAATCCGGCACCAGGTAATGTGCGATCACTGCCACTGCTACGGTTGTAAAAAAAACAAGGCTGATGGCCAGTGCCGAAATAGGCCGGATATCTGCTTTGAAATTATGCCAGGATGTTTGCGATGCCGCATCATACAATAAGGGTGGAAGAAAGATCAGGAAGATGATCTGGGGATCCAAACCAAGGTCTGGTAAGGAAGGGATGAACCCGATTAATAACCCCGCCGCTACCAATAGGATAGGTTGCGGTACTTTAATGCGTTCCAGCAGCGCGGATAAACTGATCAGTACCGCCAGGAGAAATATGATGTCCTGGAAATTTTGCATGTGCAATAAAGGTACAGCTAAAAAACAGAGACGATTGGGTTATCCCTTCCATACCAGCAATACCACCGTGGTCACAGCAACAATCAGCGAATAAAAATAAAGGGAACGCAGGCTGAATTTTTCTTTTCTCCAGAAGTACAACGAGATCAGCGGCAGGCCAAATAGCAGGAGCAGCATCGGCAACCAGAGCAGCTCAAATACGCTGCCGATAAACGCATATTGGTATACGTTGATCTGCCTGCCGGTTAGCCAGAATAGTGCGGCAAATATGCCTAATAGTATCAGTATGTGCGGTCTTCTGGATTGCATAAAATGCTTTGAAACATAAAGGGAAATACTACATCCATGTAAAAGGATCACCAGAAGCAATATGGGTAATGGGTAAACCCGGCAGTTTGGGTTGTAACCATTCTACCAGCCACTCCATACCCGGTTCTTCACTTACAGAATGGCCCAGTACAATCAGGGCGGTTTTTGAACCGAGCAGTTTGCCGTCGCGGATATATTCTGCGGTTTCCCATTCAGATAATTCTCCTACGATCAGCACATCGGGTTTTTCTGTTTCTGTAATGGTAACCTGCCGCTGCCCGCCCCAGGCACCCGGTAATAAAGCAATGCGCTCGCAGCGTTGTTCCAGGTTACCGATCACACGTACATGTGCGATATCCAGCGATTTTTTTACATGCTGCACCAATTGTTGTAAAGAAAGCGGGGGAACCGTTAATATGAATTCACCGGTTTTAAAATACGGAAGCCAGTTCGCTTTTTTTGCCACACCATACAGGATAGCATCGGGTTTTAACGCATGGCAATAATCATGGAACCGCCAGATAGCGATCTTATGCTTATCAAGCAGCGCCCGTTTCTTTGCCAGGATAGAATTATTCTTTACCCACCCTATATCGTCTTTATGGTTATAAAAACTGGGTTCATGCGCAATGATAAAATTGGCGTTCCGCTTTGCAGCTTCTTCAATAATGGTGATGGTGGCAAACATGGTAGTGATAATACCGGTAACGGTTTGATGGGCATCACCGGATTTTAGGGTATCTACCGTTTCGGGTAACGGCGTTAAGCCGCCTTCTTTTAAAATAAGATCCATGATCTGCTGAACGGTAAGCTGTTGCTGATGCGGATGGCTGGCCAGGGCAAAAGAAGGCGGTAAAGAGAACAAGGCAAGACCGCCGGCTGTTTTCATTGTATTAAGAACAAAGTTTCTGCGGGTAGTAGGTTGGATGGGCATAATAAGGAGTTATATTATTAAATATAAGTATCAGGCCCGGATCTCTTTAGCGCTCACGGCATAGTTTCCTGAAACCGTATTGTTGTTACCAACCGTATTGTAGAATAAGGAAGACAGGCCGAAAGCGGTATTGTCGATCCCGGAAATATTCGCATTCATTGCATAATAACCAAGCGCTACATTATTGCTTCCTGTAACATTACTCCGCAATGTATAATTACCCACTCCAACATTGTTGCTACCTGACGTATCATGGTAAAGAGCAATTACGTCAGGATATTGTAATATACAAAATGTTTATTAAAAACATAGTGTATGCGGGCGTACTGCGATCGTGCGTGCTGCAGTATACAAAGTGTATTTATATAAAATTGAAGAAGCGGAGCTGCGGAGTATTATGCTGCGCTTATAAAACAACCAGCCATTTATTTTCTTCGTCGAGCATATAGGATAAGCTGTTGCTCATTTCGTATACCATTCTTCCTTTTGCATCAGGCCTGGCGCTTTTCGTAAATACGCGTATACCATTGTTCTCTCTTGTGAGGAAACGGGTAAGCGCGATCTCGGTAGGTGCAATATCAGACAGCCATTCGCTGTCTCCTTCTTTTACAAAAGCCTGGCTCATACCATTTTTCTTTATTTATGTTTTACTAACCGGTTTCGTTTTTTTGAACCGGAAGATCTCCTTGGTTACATCAGGCTGGTTATCTCCCAATAAAAACCCGAAAGGTTTCAGGGGTACCACCCTGTCAAAAACCACTTTTGCCAGCGCGGTAAGGGGGATAGACAGGAACATACCCGACACACCCCATAAAGCGCCGCCAATTAATACCACTACAACTGAGATCAGTGCGTTGATCTTCACTTTCGAAGCTACGATCTTGGTTACAATAATATTATTATCGATGAATTGAACAAACAGGTACAGCGCACAGGCCCAGATAGCCTGCGATGGGTTACCTGTTGCAAGCGCCATCAGAACCGGTAACGCAATGGCAATAATGCCACCTATATAGGGGATCACGTTCAGGATAGCGCCGAGGATCCCGAGCAGCAGGCCATACTTGATGCCAATGATCATTAACCCACCCGAGTTCATGGCGGCTACCAGCACCATTTCGATCAGTAAGCCTGCCAGGTAACTCTGTATCAATCCTTTTGTTTCCATAAGTACTTCGGCTACCATCACGTGCTCTTTTTTTGGAAACAGTTCTGCAATGAATTCCATGAGCAGGGGTTTGTAATACAGGATGGTGAACATATAAACCGGCAGAAGAAAAACAACCGCCAATACCCCACTGATAGTTCCTAAGGTCTGGCCTATCATGGCCGGGCCGTTACTGATTCCATCTTTCTTTAGTTTATCTATCCATCCTTCAATAGCCGTGCGCGGGATATTAAAACTGGTAGATACCCAGTGGATGGCATCATTCAGCAATACCGTAAAATGCTTCTCGAATTCCGGCAGGGAATCTGCGAACAGGGCGCACTGCATGCCAATAAAATAGACGATGCCGATGATCGTTAAAAAAGAAATCAGTAATACAATGGAAATGGATAAGACACGGTTAAGACCTTTTGCACCGAGATAGTTAACGGCGGGGTTCAGTAGTATCGAAAAAATAAAAGAAAATACAAGTGGTATGAGGATATCCTGGCCCACATATAATATATAAAACAGGCCCAGAATGCCGAGAATGATTTGCGCCAGTTTGCTGTAAACCGGCAATAAGATATAGCGGGGTGTGCTTGTACCGGGCATAGTTTTGCTTGCGTTATCCCTGATGCTGAAAAAAGCATGCCAGACATGGCATATTTTTTTATGTATGAATGTAAACAAATGCAATGCTCTGGAGAGGTGCGCGCGAAAGCGATAATGTTGAGGACCGCCGCGGTAATGGCGGCATCATAGCTGGCGGCGGCATCGGCGCTGTTATTATCACCCTTATTTACCTGTTCTTAGGGGGTAGCCCTTCTAATCTGCCGCAGAATAATCAACTGGTACAACAACAGCAGTCTGTTGAAAAAAAGCAGGAGCAAAACGATGAGGCCTCCTTTACAAAAGTGGTCCTCGGTTATACAGAAGATGTATGGGATTCGATCTTCACTGCGCAGGGAGAACAGTACCGTGATCCTAAACTGGTGATGTTCAACGGCGGAACCCAATCCGGCTGCGGTTTTGCGAGTGAGGCCACCGGCCCCTTCTATTGCCCCGCCGATGAAAAAGTATATATCGACCTTTCTTTCTTTGATGAATTACACGACCGTTTTGGCGTTTCCGGCGATTTTGCCAGGGCCTATGTGATCGCGCATGAAGTGGGGCACCATATCCAGAAACTGCTGGGCACCTCTGATGCAATGGATCGCGCGCGTGCACAGCGCAGCGATAAAGAATACAATAAGCTATCCGTAAAAATGGAACTGCAGGCCGATTTTTATGCAGGCGTATGGGCCCATCATGCACAAAAGCTAAAAAATATTTTACAGTCGGGCGATATTGCCTCCGCACTGAACGCTGCTAATGCCATTGGGGATGACCGGTTACAAAAACAGTCGAAAGGATATATCGTACCCGATGCATTTACCCATGGAACTTCTGCCCAAAGAATGTACTGGTTCAAAAAAGGATTTGATACAGGCGATATGAAAGCAGGGGATACGTTTAATGCGCCGGATCTTTCGGCCATCAGCCTTAATTAGATCCTTCTTCCCGTATTGATCACGTTTACCCCGTTGAACCGGGTAGTGGCACAACCATGCGATACTGCACTGACCTGCGAAGGCTGTCCTTTGCCATCAAAGAAAGAACCGCCCATACGGTAGTCATTCTCATCGCAGATTGCAGCTACGGAATTCCAGAACTCCTGGGTGTTGGATTGATAGGCCACATCTTTTAGCAGGCCGGTTACCTGGCCGTTTTTGATCTCATAACAAAGCTGCCCGCTGAACTGGAAATTATACCGTTGCTGGTCTATGGAATAGGAATTCCTGCCAAGGATATAAATGCCTTTCTCTACATTTTTTATCATCTCCATTGCAGAAAGCGGCGATTTGCCCGGCTGCAATGAAACATTGGGCATCCGCTGAAACTGTACACTGTTCCAGTTATCTGCATAAGAACAACCCTGCGATTCGTTCAGGCCAAGCATATGCACCTGGTCGCGCGTGGCCTGGTAATTAACCAGGATGCCCTCTTTGATGATATCCCAGTTTTTTGTTTGTACACCCTCATCATCATATCCCACACAGCCAAGAGAACCTTTCTGTGTTTTATCAGCCACAAAATTCACCAGCCTGTTCCCGAAATTAAAATTCTTTGTTTTCCATTTGTCCAGGGTAGCAAAACTGGTTCCGGCAAAATTGGCTTCGTACCCTAATACCCTATCTAGCTCAGTAGGATGACCCACCGATTCATGAATGGTAAGAAAAAGTTGCGAAGGATCAATGACCAGGTCATACTTACCGGGCTCCACAGGTTTGGACCTCAGCTTTTCATCCAGTTGGAGCGCACCGATTTTTGCATCTGCCAGCATATCATAGCGCTTCTTATACACAGTAAAATGTGTCTCTATCTCTTCTTTCTTATCCGGAATCAAGTATTCATAGCCCATACCTACCGGCGCGCTCAATGCATTGCGTGTTTCGAACCTGCCGGACTGTTTATCCGTTTTGGTGAGGGTGAAGGTTGGCCAGAGGCGATGGATATTCTGGTCTATATAAGAGCCATCGGTAGAAGCAAAATATTTCTGTTCATTTACCTGGTATAACTGTGAGGTGGCAAAGGTTGCGCCATTGTCTAATGCGGCGCTGTTCACGGATAATAAAAGATCGATCTTGTCTTTGATCGGGATCTCAAAAGCATTTTTTTCGATGGGGGTTTTCCAGCTTACTTCACCATAACCTTTCTGCGGGGCGAGTTGAACAGGCTCATCCAATAATTTTGCATTCACTTTTGCGATCTGCACGGCAAGCGCCGCGGTTTTGGCGATATTATCTGTGGTGAGGGTATCAGTAGACGCAAACCCCCAGCACCCGTTCACGATCACGCGGATGCCCATACCGTACGACTCGGTATTCACAATATTGTCCACTCTTTTTTCGCGCGTAGTAATAAACTGGTTGAGGTACCTGCCCAGTCGCACATCAACATAAGAAGCACCTTTGCTCCTCGCTGCATTCAATGCAATATCCGCCATCTGTTTTTTCAAAGTCACATCAACGGGCGTCAATGCCTTTTCAACAGAAATAGCAGACCCAAACAAAGGAATACCCTGTAAAACAGTAGCACCCATGCCAAGGCCTGTGAGATGTAAGAAGTCTCTTCTTTTCAAGATTTTTTAATTTGTTATACTGCGTCTGATAGCGATGTAAACGTAAAATCCCTCACTTTTAATGGCGGAAGCAGGTAGTGGTTGTTCGATTCGCCACTCACGCATCTTTCCGGCCGGCCCATGGCTTCAATATTATTGAGCATGATGATGGGGCTCTCGTTAAAACGGAAATTCTTTACCGGGAACTTGATCTCACCATTCTCAATGTAAAAAGTTCCATCACGCGTAAGGCCGGTTAACAGCAGTGTTTGCGGATCAACCGGGCGGATATACCAGAGACGCGTAACCAAAATACCTTTCTCCGTTCCTTTGATCAGGTCTTCCAAAGAAGCAGTGCCGCCTTCCATGATCATACTATCGGGGCGCGGCGTAGCTTTCACGCCCTGCTTCTGTGCCCAGTAGCGGGAAAAATGACCTGGATAGACAAAGGCGTCATGCAGAATATGTATTACTCTCGCTACTGGGCACAGAAGCAGGGCGTGAAAGCTACGCCGCGCCCAGATAGTATGATCATGGAAGGCG
>JANXRX010000116.1 GCA_025352905.1 Bacteroidota bacterium
CATTAATATTATGCCCGCCACCTACCCCATGAAACAGGAACACCAATAGGGTATGCGTTTGCATCGCTTTATTTACCAGCCCGATCATATACTCAGCAGGTTTATCGCTGATGGAATAACAGTCTATATTATCAAGGTGTATGGTATCTATCGCCTGCAAATGCCCGCTCACCCCACGCGCACCGGCGAAATCATTTTTCAATCCATTGTAAAAAACGGTGTCGCCGATCTTTGTATCACCACAGGGATAAGCGAACGTTCGGATGTCTTTGCCATCAATCGCTTTTAAGAGGGTATTATTGATCCTCGCTTCATTTACTGCCCTCGCAACCGTATACCTGCTAAGGTCAGACTCGCGGTTTACAAATGAGCGGCCCGGTTTACTGCCATCGCAGGGATGGAACATGGAATGGTTACCCAGTTCATGCCCGTTCAGCGCGGCCTTCCTCCATTCATTCACGCGTTTATTCACTACCGGAGAAGCGCCGATCAGGTAAAAAGTTCCTTTCAGTTGAAAAGAATCAAGAGCGGGCACCACATTATCGAGATCGATATCAATAGCATCATCATACGTAAGCACTACGGCGCATTGCTTGTTTTTCCAAGCCTGCGTATTTTGCGCGGTTGCACAAAAACAGGAGAAGAATAAGAAGCATAAAACAGATATTTTCATAAGCGGGGTTTCTCTTACCAAGATAAGGATAAATTTTCCCGGGGTAGCCTGTTTACTTGTTCCCGGTACTTACCAAAGGCAATGACACATAGAAAGTTGTTCCGGTTTTAGGATGGCTCTCAAACCATAACCTGCCCAAATGCAGCAGTACGATATTGCGGGTAATGGACAGACCCAATCCATAAGAAGGCTCCCCAAAAGTTCCGGGGCGGGTGGTTGCTTCTGTGGGTTCAAAGATCCTGTCTTTCAGGTCATCAGGAATACCAATGCCCTCATCATGGAAGGAAATAAGCAGGTTCTCCTTTTGCTGTTTCATGGTAATAGTGATCACGCCGCCTTCGCGACTGAATTTTACGGCGTTGCTGATCAGGGTACTGAATACGCGCCATATTTTTTCCCTGTCGCCAATTACCACAGCAGGTATGGTTTCCAGAATGGATCGCTGGTCTTTTTCTTTCATTTTATGATCATACAGTTCCACGCAGTATTTCAGCTGATCGTCTATGTGTAAAGGTTCTGCATTATTAAGTGTGCCGAGGTTCTGGAGATCCAGTAACAGGTCATTGGCCAATGAAAGTGCTTTTGTTCCGGAACGGTAGATGATACCCATTATCTGTTTATATTTTTCATCTGGCACTTTTCCGTCACTACCCAGTTCGGCAATGGAAGTAATGGCCCCGAGTGGTCCGCGAAGATCATGCGCCACTACTTTTAACAACCTGCTGTTATTATTATGACTCTGTTCCAGCGCTGTAAGTGTTTGCAGCAGGGCCTGGTTCTTATAGGTAAGGGCATCATGAAGATCCGTCAATTCAACTATGTTCTGCCGCGAGCGCCGGTAATTTATCCAGATCAATACAACAATTACAATGGCCATGGTAGCGATAACAATGGTTAGCCACAGGTATGTTTTTAGGTCGTTGTCGCTACCAGGCAAATGCCTGGTTTCACAACCGGTAAATAAACCTGTTGATGCAATAAGGAGGATGGATAGAAACCACTTCATAAGTATGTTGCAATATACAATTGAAATTTATGGCGGTAAATTACTTTCGAATTTGCGCCAATCTTAGTAAACCCTTAACCATTGCGCCATGTGTCAATGTAACCTCATTGTATTAATTTTGAATAAAACGAAACACCCATGTCTATCCAGGTAAATGGCTTAACCAAACAGTACGCAAATCAAAAAGCGGTTAACCAGGTATCCTTCAGCGTAAAGAAGGGGGAGATTGTTGGTTTCCTGGGCCCTAATGGTGCAGGAAAGAGTACGACCATGAAAATGATCACCGGCTACCTTAAGGCCGATGGCGGATCTGCTATCGTAAGCGGTGTAGATGTGGCTACCGATCCCATCACTGTTAAGAAGAAGATCGGTTACCTGCCGGAAGCCAACCCTTTGTACTATGATATGTATGTGCGCGAATACCTTGATTTTATTGCGGGGATTCATCAACTGAAAAATAAAAAGCAGGCCATCGAAAGAGTGATCGTATTAACCGGACTAACCGTTGAATCTAAAAAGAAGATCGGGCAGTTATCAAAAGGATACAAACAAAGGGTGGGCCTGGCTGCTGCACTGATACATGAACCCGAAGTGTTGATACTGGATGAACCCACCAGCGGTCTCGACCCTAACCAGATCATAGAGATCCGTAACGTGATCAAACAGCAGGGACAGGATAAAACGGTTCTGTTTTCCTCGCATATTCTCCAGGAAGTGGAAGCGATCTGCGATCGGGTGATCATTATCAATAAGGGAAATATTGTGGCGGATGATACACTTGCCAACCTGCAGGCTGGCAAAAAGGAAATGCATATTGTATCGGTACAATTCGCAGAACCCGTGAACAGGAAACTTATCGAACAGGTAACCGGGATCATTGATATACAGCAACCCCAAACGACAAACTACAAACTCCAAACTATTTTTCCAGAGCAGGTGCGGAAACAATTACTGCAACTTTCTATCGATCATAACCTCAATATCGTTTCGCTACAAACGGAGGGGCATAGCTTAGAGGAGGTGTTCAGGACACTGACAACATCGCAGGCATAAATTTTTGAAAACAAAAGGATCTGCGCTGTATATCACCCAACCGGGCTCTATAGGTTGACGTGCCCACCAGCCCAGCCCCGTCCTTCAGGGCGAGGGATGATTTTTCAAACGACAAAACCCTGTAAATGCTTAAATTGCGCCCTAATTAACCAAACAAGCATCTAATGAGTTACATTATTGAAGTACATGCCAGGCAGATATTAGACAGTCGCGGTAACCCTACCGTAGAAGTGGATGTGATTACCGACGACGGCGCACTTGGCCGTGCAGCGGTACCCAGCGGTGCCAGCACGGGTATACACGAGGCGGCCGAACTGCGCGATGAGGATAAAAAGAAATATGGCGGTAAAGGCGTACTGAAAGCGGTAAAAAATGTAAATGATATTATCTCTGAGGCCATAGTTGGGTACGATGTGGCGCAGCAGGCTGCTATCGACGAAGAAATGATCGCTTTGGATGGTACCCCCAATAAAACCAAGCTCGGCGCAAATGCCATCCTTGCGGTTAGTATGGCCGTGGCCAAAGCTGCGGCTGAAGAAGCGGCCCTGCCTTTGTTCCGCTATATCGGGGGCACCAATGCCAAAACATTACCCATGCCCATGATGAACATCCTTAACGGGGGCGCACATGCGGATAACAAGATAGATTTCCAGGAATTTATGATCATGCCGGTTGGCGCCACCTCTTTTAGTGAAGGGTTGCGCTGGGGTGTTGAGATCTTTCATGTACTGAAAAGTGTACTGAAGAAAAAAGGCTTCAGTACCAATGTGGGTGATGAAGGTGGATTTGCCCCCAATATTCAAAGCAATGAAGAGGCCATTGAAACCGTACTGGAAGCTATTTCAGCTGCGGGTTACAAAACAGGCTCACAGATAGTCATTGCGATGGATGCCGCGAACAGCGAATTATGGGATGCTAAAAAGAAAAAATATGTTTTTCATAAAAGCAGCGGTAAAGCGGTTAGCAGCGATGAACTGGTTAAGTTCTGGGAAAAATGGGTGAAACAATATCCCATCGCTTCCATCGAAGATGGGATGGCCGAAGACGACTGGAACGGATGGAAATCGCTTACACAGGCAGTGGGCAGCAAATGCCAGCTGGTGGGGGATGACCTGTTTGTTACCAATGTAACCAGGCTGCAAACCGGTATTGATAAAGGTATTGCCAATGCCCTGCTGGTTAAGGTTAACCAGATCGGTACCCTTACCGAAACCATTAATGCCGTAACCCTTGCACAGCATAACGGCTACAATACCATTATGAGTCACCGCAGCGGCGAAACAGAAGATACCACGATTGCAGATCTTGCTGTTGCCCTTAACTGCGGCCAGATCAAGACAGGCTCTGCATCGCGTACCGACAGGATCGCCAAGTACAACCAGTTGATCCGGATCGAGGAAATGCTGGGCAGTACTGGTGTGTATCCGAAGGGAAAGATAAAGTTCGGAAGTAAATAGAGGGGGCCATAGTTCATGGGTCATAGTTCATAGCAGGAGGCCATGAACTATGACCCATGAACCTTCTCCACACCTGTTGATTAATTAAGATCCTGAATAGGACTCATTAACCCTACTTTTAACCCGTGAAAAAGATACTCTCCATTATCACCAATAAATACCTGGTATCCCTGGTTTTTTTTGTGGTGTGGATGTTATTCTTTGACCAGCGCGATTTTTTTCAGCAGCGGGAGCGGAGAGAAGAATTGAAAAAGCTGGAGGCCAAGAAGCGTTATTATGTTCAGGAGATAGAAAAGACCCAGAAAGAGCTGGGCGACCTGCAAAATAACCCTGCCGCCCTCGAAAAATTTGCCCGGGAACATTACCTGATGAAAAAAGATGGGGAAGACATCTACATTATCGAAGATTCTGCTGATCTGAAGAAATAATTCCTGTGTAAAATCGTTAGCCCGTTCTTTTGGTCCCCGGCAGCAATATCCCTTACCATTCTCCGTTTTATAAGCAGCACGATATCTCCCCGGATATTGCCTTGTAATCCGATATATGAAAAAATTTACTGAAGAAGAGCTGATCCTGTATCTCTATAAAGATTGTACCCCGCGACAACAGGCAGCCATTGAAGCCGCCGCCGCTGAAGACCTTGAATTGAAGGACCGTTTACACGTACTGAAGCGAAGCATCAAACAGCTGGATAAGCTGAAACTCAGTTCCCCATCCAAACAATCACTTAAAGCCATTTTGAAGCACGCAAGGGAAGCGGTGAAAAAAGATAGATAAGTACTTTTAGTTCCTAATCCATTGTCCATGGCAAAACCTGCTATGGACCATCAACTATGGACAGTTTAAACCTTTCTCCTATTTTTGTTAGCCCCATGACCAAAAAGGAACGATACCAGAAAGTGATTGAATACTTCGAAGAAAATTTCCCTATCGCTGAAACGGAGTTATTGTATGATGATCCTTTCCAGTTACTGGTGGCCGTTATTCTTTCGGCCCAGTGCACCGATAAACGGGTAAACCTGACTACACCTGCTATCTTCCGTAAATATCCCACGCCCCAAAAAATGGCGAAAGCAACGGTTGAAGAACTTTTCCCCCTGATCAAAAGTATTTCTTATCCCAATAACAAAACCAAACACCTGATAGGGATGGCTAATATGCTGCTGGATAAGTTTGGCGGAGAAATTCCAATGACGGTGAATGAATTGATAGAGCTGCCTGGTGTAGGGCGCAAAACAGCCAATGTCATTACGAGCGTAGTAGACAAGCAACCCAATATGGCTGTTGATACGCATGTTTTCAGGGTAAGTAAACGGATAGGCCTGGTTAGCGAAAAAGCAACTACACCCTTAGCGGTTGAAAAAGAACTGATCAAAAATATACCGACCGAGTTAGTGCATAAATTTCATCATTGGCTGATATTGCACGGACGCTATACCTGTTTAGCCCGTAATCCCAAACATGCCGAGTGCGGGCTGCGGGAATGTTGTAAATATTATAAAGCCTCTCTTTAACAGCGTTCCCCTAAAGGATCTATTTTTTCACTAAAGTGTAAGAATCATCAATAAATCCCTTCAGCTGTTTATTGCTCAAAGTACCATCCACCACAATAGTGTTCCAGTGTTTTTTGTTCATGTGGTAGCCGGGTAATACGCATTGAGGATATTCTTCGCGGAGCTCAATGGCTTTATCGGGGTTGCATTTTACATTGAACTGCAAAGGATGGCGGTCCATACCGGTTAGCAGGAACACTTTACCATTTATCTTGTATACCAGCGTATCCGGTCCGAAAGGAAGCGTTTCTTCGGCACCAGCCAGGGAAAGAACATATTCGCGCAGATCCTCAAGATGCATCAGCTGGATATTCAATATTTACTATTCGACATTTTTTATAGCATCTTTCCGATCACCTCCACCAATTCACCCTTGGTGATCGGTATTCCCATCACTTTATTATACGCTTTTGCATCTACCATATACTGATCACGGATGATCTTTACCAGTTGGCCGTTATTGATCTCGGGAATAAGCACCTGGTCGAAGTTCTTAATGATATCACCGAGATTGCTTGGGAACGGGCGCAGGTAACGGATATGTGCATGACTAACCGCATGCCCACCTGCCTGTAACTGCAATACCGCGCTTTTAATGGCGCCATAAGTTGAGCCCCAGCCCAGTACCAGCACTTTTCCTTTTTCGGGGCCGCTGTCTATCTTTTGTAAAGGAATATGATCGGCGATCATATCCACTTTTTTCTGCCGGATATTCACCATATGCTGGTGGTTCTCAGGTTCATAATTGATATTACCGGTTACATCCTGTTTTTCCAGTCCGCCAATACGGTGCTCAAAACCGGCGGTTCCGGGTATGGCCCAGGAGCGCGCTAATTTTTCATCTCTTCTGTAAGGCTGAAATTTTGGTTCATCTTCCGCCAGTTCTTTTTTAAAATTCACCGTGATCGGCTGCAGGTCGGCCGAATTTGGAAACTTCCAGGGTTCGGCACCATTGGCAATATATCCATCGCTTAAAACGATAACCGGTGTCATATGCTGAACGGAAATGCGCACCGCTTCATAGGCCACATCAAAACAATCGCTCGGCGTTGATGAGGCGATAATAGGCATGGGGCACTCGCCGTTACGGCCATAATAAGCCTGCATCAGGTCGCTCTGTTCCGTTTTGGTAGGTAACCCTGTAGACGGGCCGCCACGTTGTATATTGATGATAAGCAAAGGAATTTCAAGCATAACAGCCAATCCCATCGCCTCCGTTTTCAAAGCCATTCCCGGGCCGGAGGTACAGGTAACCCCTAATGCGCCACCATAACTTGCGCCGATGGATGCGGCTATGGCGGCTATCTCATCCTCTGCCTGGAAGGTCTTGATACCAAAACTCTTGTATTTGCTTAATTCATGCAGGATATCAGAAGCAGGGGTAATCGGGTAAGCGCCCAGGAAAATCTCCAGTCCGCTTTTTTCACCGGCGGCAATCAATCCAAGCGATAATGCCTGGTTACCCATAATACTGCGGTACACACCCGGGGTCATTTTTGCCTTTTCTACCTTGTAACGGGTGGTGAAGGTTTCGGTGGTATCACCATAATTATACCCGGCCTGTAATACTTTGACATTACTATCGAGAATGGTTGGTTTTTTGCCAAACTTCTCTTTCAGGAAGCTAATGGTATTATCGAGGGTGCGGTTATACATCCAATAGATATAACCCAGCACAAACATGTTCTTGGCACGATCCCTTTCCTTGTTACCCAGTTCTGTAAAGTCTTTCAGGGACTCCCTGGTAAGTTTGGTAACATCTATCCTGGTTACGTCATAACTATCGAGGCTGCCATCTTCCAGCGGGTTAACCCCTTCGGGATAATTGGCCAAACGGAGATTTTTGGCATCGAAGCCTTCGGTATTTACAATGATCTTACCGCCGGGTTTGATGGCTTTGAGGTTCACTTTCAGCGCCGCCGCATTCATGGCCACCAATACATCTGCAATATCCCCCGGTGTAAACACCTTATCCGAAGAGAAGTGCAGCTGGAAACCGCTTACGCCTGGCAGAGTGCCTATCGGGGCACGGATCTCGGCGGGGAAATCGGGAAAGGTTGCCAGGTCCATACCCATCATGGCTGTATTGTTGGTGAACTGCTGCCCTGTCAACTGCATACCATCGCCGCTGTCGCCTGCAAACTTTATTACCACACTTTGTAAAACGGAATCTGTATTATTCATCAATTAGAATTGTGTTACGAAGATAATGACTAAGGCTTTTCATCAATGCCTAATTTTTGAACCATATTAATTGGTTTTTCAGCAAATTATTCAGTTAATGGCCAAACCGGAATGGGGCAATGGTTATCTTGCGGTTCAAATGACCAGGTGACGGTATGAAAGAGATAAAAAAGAACCTTATGGGAGGCATAATAAGCATATTGCTGATAAGTTATTTTACCGGTTGTAGCAATAACCCCGTGGATACAATCCCGGGACGGGATTCGGTACAGCCGGGGATGGTACCAAAGCCTGTACAAACGACCAATAAATTCGACTGGCAGCCCCTGGTGTACGACAGTACCAAGCAGTACATTTACCTCACTTTTGATGATGGCCCACAGAATGGCACCCTGGTTTGCTATGACCTCTGCAAACAGGAGAAAATTAAGGCCAGTTTTTTTATGGTGGGTCTGCACGCTGCCCGCAAAAGCGATGGAAAGGCCATCGTGGCGCAGATCCGGGAAAGCTACCCGCAGATCTTATTGGCCAATCACAGTTATACGCATGCCAACGACCAGTACCTCTATTTTTACCATCACCCCGAAATGGCTGAAGCCGATTTTTATAAGGCGCAGGACTCCCTGCACGTGCCTTTTAAGATCATCCGCCTGCCTGGCAACAGCGCCTGGTCGAGAGATCAGGAGGTAAAAGCGACACATCTGGTAAGACCGGTAACCGAACTGCTCGACAGCGCCGGTTACAATGTAATCGGCTGGGATGTAGAATGGCGGTTTAATCATAAAAATGCCCGCCCGGTACAAACGCCCGAAAAATTAGCCGCCGAGGTAGACAGCGCCTTTGCCCGCAACCATACACATGTAAAGAACCAGTTGGTTATCCTGTCGCACGACCGGATGTTCCAGCGCCCGGGCGATGCGGATTCGCTTGCCAAATTCATCTCCCTGCTTAAACAGAACCCCAATTATGTGCTTGAAACGGTGGATCATTACCCGGGGTTGAAGAGGCCGCGGGTTGGTAAATAGTGAGTTTATAGCTTATGGATCATGGCAACACTAATTGTATTTTTTGCCAGGAACTATGATCCATCCGCCTCCCCGAATTTTAAACTTTCCTTATAGCCCCCTCCCTGCAACTTTACCTATATTTGTATCTATAAAAAATAAGAACTATGGCAATTTTTAAATCGGGTAATCCAACTTTAACAGAGAAGATATTTGACAGGAGTGCTACTATCGAAGCAGATGTGCAGGGTGTGATGAGTGTGCGGGGTACGATCAATAAATTTGGTTTCCTGTTGTTAATGGTGATGGCAGGGGCGGTGTATAACTGGCACCTGTACGAGGTTTTGAAAAAAGATACCATGATGGTATTGATGTTCGTGGGCATTTTTGGGGGATTGATAACAGGTTTTGCTATTTCCTTTAAACCCAACTGGGCAGGTTACCTGGCTCCTTTATATGGATTGATGCAGGGTTTGTTTATCGGCGGCATCTCTGCCATACTGAATGCAGCTTTCGCCAAATCAAACCCGGGCCTGATTATGCAGGCGGTTGGTTTAACTTTTGGTGTGGCCATTGCCATGTTCCTCTTATATAATTTCCGGGTGATCAGGGCAACAGAAAGATTTAAGTCGGTTGTTTTCTCCGCTACTCTGGGTATCGGGATCTTTTACCTGTTAACCATGCTGCTGCGTCTTTTTGGCGTGAATGTGAGTTTTGCCTACGACAGCAGTTTACTCAGTATCGGGATCAGTCTTTTTATTGTTGCCATAGCTGCATTGAACCTGATCATGGACTTTGATATGATAGAACAGGGGGCGGAAAGAGGAGCGCCTAAGTTTATGGAATGGTATGGCGCTTTTGGCCTGCTGGTTACTATTGTATGGTTGTATATAGAGATACTGAAACTATTAAGCAAGCTGAGCAACAGGAACTAACGTAATTATTAAAAGTATAAGAGCCGTTCCCGTTTGGGGATGGCTTTTTTATTGCAGGTTTTATCAAGTAACTTAGCCCTGCCATGGATTTTAACCGGAAAAATTTTACAAACGAAGAGTTGGTTTACGTGTACCGTAACCTTTTGATGCCCCGGATGATCGAGGAAAAGATGCTGGTACTGCTTCGGCAGGGAAAGATCAGTAAGTGGTTCAGCGGTATCGGGCAGGAAGCGATCTCGGTGGGTTGCACACTTGCCTTACAGCATGATGAATGGATCATGCCACTACACAGGAACCTCGGTGTGTTTACTTCACGACAAATGCGGTTACACAAACTTTTTATGCAATGGCAGGGTAATAAAGACGGCTATAGCAAAGGCAGGGAAAGAAGTTTTCATTTTGGCAGTAAGGCCAATCATATCTGCGGCATGATCTCTCATCTCGGTCCGCAATTAGCTATCGCGGATGGCGTAGCGCTTGCGCATAAACTCCGGAACGAAAATAAAATAGCGCTTGCTTTCAGCGGCGATGGAGGTACCAGCGAAGGCGATTTTCATGAAGCGCTGAATGTTGCAGCAGTATGGGACCTACCCGTAATATTTGTGATCGAGAACAATGGTTATGGTTTAAGCACACCAGTGAATGAACAGTACCGTTGCGAAAAACTGGTAGATAAAGCCAAAGGCTATGGTATGGAAGGCGTGTGTATTGATGGCAATAACATACTGGAAGTATATGACACCATAAGGGGTGTTCGCGATTACTGCATTAAAAACCAGGCGCCCTACCTCGTTGAATGTATGACCTTCCGCATGCGTGGGCATGAGGAAGCCAGCGGCACCAAATACGTACCCAAAGAAATGTTTGAGGAATGGGGCAGGAAAGACCCGATCAAAAATTTTGAACAGTTCCTCGTCGCAGAAAACGCCATTACCGAAATGCAGGTAGCCGATATACGCAATGAGTTCAGGGAATATATCGAAGAAGAACTGCGACTGGCGGGTGAAGAAGGGAAGATGATAGTTGATGGGGAAGAAGAGGTTCGGGATGTATATGCGAAGAAGTTGGTCGTGAGTGAAGCGCCTACTCACGTCTCACGCTTCACGTATCACGATAAAAGATTGATCGATGCGATTAAGGAAGGGCTTTTTCAAAGCATGGAGAAACATACCAACCTGGTACTGATGGGGCAGGATATTGCGGAGTATGGGGGCGCATTTAAAATAACAGAGGGATTTGTGGACGTGTTTGGTAAGGCGCGCGTACGCAACACGCCTTTATGCGAGAGCGCAATTGTAGGTGCAGCTTTAGGACTGAGCCTCGAAGGGTTTAGAGGGGTGATGGAAATGCAGTTCGCCGATTTTGTAACGGTTGGGTTTAACCAGATCGTAAATAATTTGGCCAAACTGCATTATCGCTGGGGCGAACATGCAGATGTGGTGATACGAATGCCAACAGGTGGCGGAGTTGGCGCCGGCCCGTTTCACTCGCAGAGCAATGAAGCATGGTTCACGCATGTGCCAGGATTAAAAGTAGTGTACCCGGCCACGCCGGCAGATGCAAAGGGTTTGATGATAGCCGCCATCAATGATCCCAATCCTGTTTTATTCTTCGAACACAAAGCATTATACCGAAGCATCAGCGGCCCTGTGCCGGAAGAATATTATGAAATAGAAATAGGCAAGGCCAGACTGGCGAAAGAAGGAGAAGATATTTCTGTGATCACCTATGGCGCCGGTGTACACTGGGCCATGGAATACCAGGAGCAGCATCCCGAAACTTCTTTACATATCCTCGACCTGCGAACATTACAGCCATTGGATTATGCAGCCATCAAAGATTCGGTAGCCAAAACAGGAAA
>JANXRX010000115.1 GCA_025352905.1 Bacteroidota bacterium
CATCCTCCGCGACGTGACGGCGCGCGAGCGCACCGAGGAGGCGCTGCGTCGATCCGAGGCGAGCTTCCGCGCGCTGATCGAGCTGCTGCCCGACGGGGTCGTCGTCCACCGCAACGGGCGCATTCTCTACGTCAATCCCGAGGGCGTCACCCGGCTCGGCTACGACGCCGCGAGCGAGCTCGTGGGGCGGCCCGTCGCCGACATCATCCACCCTGACGACCGCGCCGAGGTGGCCGGGCGGCTTGCGCGGATCGCCGCGACGGGCAAGCCCCTCGAGATGCGCGAAGACCGCTTCTTGAAGCGCGACGGCTCGATCGGCCTGGCCGAGGTCGTCGCGCTGCAGGTGATGTTCGACGGCGCGCCGGCGATCGTGGCGCTCTCGCGCGACGTGACCTCCTTTCAGTTTACCCGCTATGGCGATACCGGTGGCCTGTTGCCACCAGCTTTTGGTACTGGCGTCTTCGAACATGGCGTTGAAATGATCCATGCCTACCAGACGGAAATATTCTCTTTGTCCGTTTACAAAAGGACTGTACACACGGCCCGTGCGACAAACCGTGCAATAGGTAACGATAAAGGGCTGGTTATGGATACTGTCCTGTACCTGGTGGTGATAGCCGATGATCTCGATAGGGTAAGCTTTGGCCTGGCTATCAATGACTACCCCGATTACCAGCCTGTCTCTGTTAGTCGTATCACTTGCGGCCGAAACAAACACGGTTTGTTTGGGCTGGTGAAATATTTTATCGGCCAGGAAACGGAAATTGAACATATAATAGATGAATCCATAAAACAAAACCACCATAACCAAAAGGATCTTTTGCCAGATCCTGCCTTTGGTAATAAAATAGGTAAAGGAATTTACAATAAGGAGGATGCCGAGTATACGTAACCACCAGATATTCGTGTGCAGAAAATAGGCGAAAGATATTGAGTTGGATCGCTGGCTGCCGGGGAAGGGCATAATAAAATAGACTTTGGCTATCTCGAGGGCGATCAAAAAAAGCAACCCAAAAATGAGTAACAGCGCTTTTCTCATGGCAGGCTAAATTTCCATCAAGATATTATAATTTATTCAATAACGAAATCACGCCCTCCCTGCGCAGGATAAGATACCCCAACCGGTCGTTACTGATGCCTTCTTTTAGCTGGTAGCTGAACAGGAGTTGGTCGTCTTTGACCGAGGTCTCGAAATAATGAAATTGGATATTTTCATATTTTCTCAGGTCATCGCCTATTTCATAGAGATGGGTTGAGAGGATAAATAAAGCATTCTTCATTTTACGTAACCCTTCGATCACCGTGGTACTGCATTTGACCGCATCCTGCTGGTTGGTTCCTTTGAACAGTTCATCAATCAGGATCAGCCATTTTTTACCGTCGCCGATCTTTTCGATCGTGTTTTTGATCCTTTGTACCTCGTTAAAGAAAAAGCTTTCGCCTTTAAGGATATTATCGACTACCTGTATATTACTCAATAAACCGTCTAAATAACTAAGCTGCATTTTTTTTGCCGGAACGCCCATGCCCAGGTGCGCGAGGTAAGCAGAGATACCTATGGCTTTGATAAAAGTGCTTTTGCCAGCCATATTGGCCCCGGTAAGGAACAGGAAATTCTTTTCAACGGATAATTCTATATCATACGATACGGGTACACGCAATTGCAGGTGATATAACCCGTCCGCTTTGATGAACGGGTCGCAGCTATCCGTGATCTCAGGGAAACAGAAACCGTATTTTTTACAGGAAACCGCCATGCTTAGATAGGCATCCAGCTTGCTGTAAATATCAACGAGTTCAAAAGCGGCCGATTTATAATGTTTACGGATAAAGCCGCCGTACCTGAGTATATCAACCGGTTTTAATAATTTTTTATCCTCGCGCATCAGATCCTGTATCGTGGGTTTATTTAGCAGCATGCCTATCCGGGTGGTCCAGGTAACCAGTTGCCTGCTCATAGTCTGTTCCCTGAGCAGATCTATTATGTCCTGCAATCCCCTTGTAAAATTGATCGTATGTTCAACTGAATAACGGATCAGTGAATAATCCGGCGCATTGATAATTTTATAAACGATGCTGTTAACGGCATTCGGGTACGAAGAAATACTGCTTACGGGGGTATCAAAGAATTTTTCAATTACCATGACGGTTCCATTGGTAACCGTAGTGGTGGGCCATTTATCGGAGATAACCATTAATTGCCGGAGTGTATTTTGTGTATCCAGTATTTCCCCAAGCGAATCAAGCGGCCTGCCAAGGAGTTGGCGCAGATACTCCCGCCCCCCATTGGTCAGGGTAAAATTGAGGTGATGAAAAATGGATTGCTCCTCATCGGCATGAAAAATGGAGAGATCGGCGAGTGTTGTTTTATCTACCTGCATCCTTTCGGTTTGGGGTTTGAAGTTAAGTATTGCACGGAATTGATTACAGTGTTTATCTTATCCAACATTGTTTAGCGTTGGAACTGTAAGCGCATACCCTTCTGTGATTCATCAAATACCCCATTTCCATAAACGAGATGACCGTTTACAAAAGTATGGGTGATGGAAGCAGGGAAATGAGTGCCCTCTAACGGGCTCCAGCCGCATTTGTACAGGATATTTTCTTTTGCAACCGTGCTCCCTTCGTTCATATCCACCAGCACCAGGTCGGCATAATATCCTTCCCGGATAAAGCCGCGTTCTTTTACCTGGAAACATCGGGCTACCGAATGACTCATCTTCTCCACCATTTTCTCCATACTGATCTTTCCTTCCTTCACATAATGAAGCATTAACTGGATGGAATGTTGCACCAATGGTAACCCAGCATGGGCATGTTCATAATCTTCCTGTTTTTCCTGCCAGGTATGCGGCGCATGATCGGTGGCTATGAGATCAAGACGGTCATCCAGTAAAGCCTCCCACAGGGCCTCCCGGTGATGCGGCGCTTTAATGGCCGGGTTACATTTGATCTGGTTGCCCAGCCGTGCATAGTCATCGGCTGTAAAATGTAAGTGGTGTACGCATACTTCAGCGGTGATGCGTTTGTCTTCCAGCGGTATCATATTGGTGAACAACTGGATCTCCTTCGCAGTACTGATGTGCAGGATATGTAACCGGCTATTGTGTTTCTTGGCAAACTGGATGGCTTTAAACGAGGATTCAAAACAGGCTTCTTCATTACGGATCACCGGGTGATCGGAGGGCTCTAATGTTTCTTTTTTACTTTTGAGTTCGGCCAGGTTGGCTTTAATGATTCGCTCTTCCTCACAGTGGGTAGCTATGAGTACTTCACTGGTTGAAAATATCCTGTCAAGCACAAGTGAATTATCAACCAGCAGGTTACCCGTAGATGAACCCATGAATATTTTTATCCCGCAGATGTCATTTTTCCGGTCGTTAGTCCGCATCACTTCTTCCAGGTTGGTATTAGACGTGCCCATGTAAAAAGAATAATTGGCGAGCGATGTTTGCCGGGCGGTTTCGTATTTTTCTTCGAGCAAAACATGTGTAAATGCCGGCGGCTGCGTATTAGGCATTTCCATAAAAGAAGTAACACCCCCGGTCACAGCTGCTTTTGCTTCGGTATAAATGGTGGCTTTATGTGTTAACCCGGGTTCGCGAAAATGTACCTGGTCATCGATCGCCCCGGGTAAAAGAAAACGGTCCTTTCCATTGATCTGAATAAAAGATTCTTTAGGTTCTATGCCTGTAGCTATTTTTTCGATCCGGCCATTTTTAATCAATACATCCCCGTACATCTTTTTCCCTTCATTTACAATGCAGGTGTCTTTGATGAGATAGATATTCATATAGCGGTGTTTTCTGGAAGATAGTCAGGGCAATGTAAAGTTTAATCTTCAAAATGGATTGAAAATACGATCATCCGGGAGAGTATCTTATCCAGTACATTGGAGTATTTCAGATTAGGGTCGCGGTAGTGAATATCTACGAGACCATTACTGATCTTGATCTCGGGTGAGATGGTAACAAATGGCAGATAGAAATTGAAACCCAGTCCCAGCTCATAACCCGCATCGTATTTTTTGATCCTGATCAGGTCACCCGAATTCCGGCCGCCCGAATTGCTTGAGAGGTCAATATCATATTTAAGACCAGCCATCATATAAGTTCTGAAATTATCGATCCTGTCTGAATTGAATTTGATCTGGAAAGGAAAACTTACGAGCGTGGAAGGCAATACCTGGTTTTGCTGGAGTGATTCTGCCCGGCCGGGTGTTCCAAGCGTATAGGCAATGTATTTAGCACCGCCAATGACCAATTGCGGGTTAATGCGGAACTGGAAATGATCGTTCATACGCGCTGTAGCCAGCAGCCCCATGGTGATACCGCCACTTCGGCCGGGTTCTGTAACGGTAATACTATCGCTCTGCAGGAACTTATCTGATTTAGCGAGATGAAGAAAAGAACTGTTATAACCAAGCGTAAGACCAAAGTAATAGACAAGATTATCGTGGTACGGACGATAGATCTCTGTTCCTTTCTGCGCATAAATCTGCGACGCACAAAAGAGGCTGACGATGATGGGCAGGACTACTTGCTTCCGCAATAGATAGTGCATATTCCTAAACTAAGTTTTTTCAAATAAGTTTGGGTAAATCCTGCTTCATGCATGATGGTTAAAAAGGTTTGTCCTTCCGGGAAGGCTTGAACACTATCGTTCAGGTATTGATATGCATCCCTGTTTTTAGAAAATAATTTTCCAATGGCGGGAGCGGCCACATTCATGTAAAAATGGTACAAATTTTTGAATAGCGGTTGGGTGGGTTTTGAAAATTCCAGTATCACCAGTTTTCCACCCGGCTTCAGTACCCGGTACATTTCCTGCAATCCCTTGACCAGGTGCTGAAAATTACGCACGCCAAAAGCAACCGTTACCGCATCAAAACTATTGTCATCAAAACGGATCACTTCACTGTCGCCACTTTGTAATTCTATTTTTCCGTTTAGCGCTAATTTTTCAATTTTCTTTCTGCCCAGTTCCAGCATCCCTTCCGAAATATCTATCCCAATGATTTTTTCGGGCTCCAGGAGTTGATAACTAAGGATGGCCACATCCCCGGTTCCGGTGGCAACATCCAGTATTTTTTTTGGTGCAAGCTCTTTTAGCTGGCGGATGGCTTTCTTTCTCCACTGAACATCAATACCTGCACTGAGAAAACGGTTAAGGAAGTCGTACCGGTGGGCAATACTGTTGAACATATCCGCAACCTGCTCTTTCTTGTCAAGGCCGCTCTCCCGGTAGGGAACGATCTCATCATGCGCAAATTTCGCCATAAGCAGCGAAGATACGGAAAACGGTTTGGGGTTTGGAGTTTGGAGTTTGAGGTTGTTAATGGTTTGTTATCGGTTGTTTCCAACTCCAAACCCCAAACTCCAAACCCCAAACCGATTTAACTATCTTCGTAATTGATGAAAGCATCTATCTATAAATCAACTGGGAGCTGGTATGTGGCCAAAGCCGCAAATGGCAAGTTGTATAATGCGCGGATCAAAGGAATATTTAAAATAGATGAGATTACATCCACCAATCCCATCGCCGTTGGCGATGAAGTGGAAATGGAGATCGAAGACATACAGGAAGAATCGGCCATGATCGATCATATATACGACCGGCGGAATTATGTGGCAAGGGTATCACCCCATAATAAAAGACAACACCATATTATCGCTTCCAATCTTGACCAGAGTATACTGTTTGCGACACTGAAAGAGCCGAAAACATCGCAGGGTTTTATGGACAGGTTCCTGGTTTCCTGCGAGTCGTATCATATTCCTGCTATTATTGTTTTCAATAAATCTGATCTGTATAAGAAGAAAGAGAAAGAGCGGTTTGAACTGCTGAAAAAAATATATCAGGCGGTAGGTTACCAGGTAATACTCACCAGTGTACAGAACGGTGAAAGTGTGGCAGAAGTGAAATCATTACTGAAGGATAAGACCAGTTTGCTGAGCGGGCATAGCGGCGTGGGCAAGTCTACTTTTATCAATGCGGTATTCCCGGGTTTTGAATTACGTACGCAGGAAGTGAGCGACTGGAGCGGGAAAGGCCTGCATACAACCACTTTTGCAGAAATGTTCGACCTCGAAATGGGCGGCAGGATCATTGATACGCCGGGTGTACGGGAGTTTGGGATCGTGGATATTCCCAAACAGGAACTTTCGCATTATTTCCCTGAAATGCGGGTGCTGATCAATGACTGCCAGTTCAATAACTGTATGCATATCAATGAAAAAAATTGTGGTGTAAAAAACGGAGTCAATAAAGGAACGGTTTCAGAAGAGCGGTATATCAGTTACCTGACGATACTGGATACAATGGAAGACCTTCTTTACTGATAGATTATTGTTTTACAAACTTCCCGGCCTTTCTGGCCGCTTTAATGGCTGCCGGATCATTTGCCAGGATCTTTTCGGCGCCGATATTCTTACCGTTGGTTGGACAGCCGCTCTTTTGTGAGCGGAAAATTCCGCAGGAAGAAACCAGTGTTAGAAAACAGACCCATAGAAGAAATCTTTTCATAAGTAGTTTTTTACTTAGTGGGCGCCTCATTATGTTCAACAAACCAGGAAGCATATTTCACATAATTATTGGCGATCCTGTCGATCTCGCCGCTAATCAGGTCTTTGGAAATGTCTTTTACTTTTTTGCCGGGCACCCCTGCATAGATACTCCCCGCTTCCACAATGGTGCCTTCCAGTAAGACCGTACCGGCGGCAACAATAGAATTGCTGTGGATCAGGCACCTGTCCATCACGATCGCACCCATGCCTATCAATACATTATCCTGTATGGTACAACCATGGATCAATGCATTATGACCGATAGACACATTGCTACCAATTTCGGTCGGGTTCTTCTGGTAGGTACAATGTATGATGGCGCCATCCTGTATATTCACTTTGTTGCCGATCTTAATATAATGAACATCACCCCGGATCACGGTATTGAACCAGATGCTGCAGTCATCGCCCATCACTACATCGCCAACAATTGTGGCATTGGGGGCTACAAAGCAATTCGTGCCAAATTGGGGTGTTTTGCCAAGAACAGATAGGATCGTTGCCATAGGAATCAATTGAAGGTTTGCAGGTTGAAGATAACTGTAATAAAAGAATTCTGCAATTACGAATATCTTTTCCTGCGGTATGATCTAATATTGTATATATGAACAACCGGCAGCTTTTTTTAAACCATGTGGCACAGACCTCCGCTACTCCTATCGGCATCGAGATGGTAAAGGCTTCCGGCATTCATTTATGGGATGTGAACGGTAAACAATATGTGGACCTTATCTCGGGATTCAGTGTTTGCAATATCGGTCATAGTCACCCGGCTGTTGTGAAAGCCGTACAGGACCAGGCGGCAGAATACATGCACCTGATTGTGTATGGTGAGTTCATCGAATCACCACAAACCGCTTATGCCCGGTTATTGACAGATCACCTGCCGACTTCGCTCGATTGTGTATATTTTACCAATAGCGGGGCAGAAGCCACAGAAGGCGCTATGAAACTTGCAAAGCGGATCACAGGGCGCTCTAAGATCATTGCTTTTCACAATGCCTATCATGGAAGTACCCAGGGCGCGCTCAGTGTAATGGGTGGCGAATACTGGCGAAACGCTTTCAGACCCTTATTGCCGGATATACACCATTTTACTTACAACGATACAGCCGTTCTGGATGCCATTGATATACAGACAGCCTGCGTGATCCTGGAAACGGTTCAGGCGGAAAGCGGGATTACTGCGCCGGCAAAAGCCTGGTTGCAGGCCATCCGCAAAAAATGCGATGAGCATTGTGTATTGCTGGTGCTTGACGAGATACAAGCCGGTTTTGGAAGAACGGGGTCGCTATGGGCATTTGAACAGTTTGGTATTGTTCCGGATATATTATTAGCAGGTAAAGCCCTGGGTGGCGGAATGCCCTTAGGCGCATTTATCGCTTCTCAAAAACTGATGAATGCCTTGACATATAACCCGGTATTAGGGCATATCACCACTTTTGGGGGCCATCCCGTTTCCTGTGCAGCAGGTAAAGCGGCGATGGAGGTTTTACTGCAAGGGAATTATACCAGTGAGGTAAAACAAAAAGAAAAGATATTACTGGAACTGCTGGTACATCCGGCTATTATCTCCCGACAGAACGCGGGACTCTGGGTATCGTTACAATTTAAGACTGATGAAATCAACCGGGCCGTTATACACCAGTGTATCCATAATGGTCTGATCACCGACTGGTTTCTCTT
>JANXRX010000154.1 GCA_025352905.1 Bacteroidota bacterium
TGAAACCCTTGCCCAGCAAGGGTTTCTTGTTTTTAGGTTCATTTCATGGGTCCATAATACTTCCCCCTTCACTTTTTAAGTATTTCTCTCTAACCCACTGATATCAATAGTTTCGCTCTCCTCTACCTTCGTAAATACCATCATTTAACTGATCTATTTTAAGGGGGTATTTTAGGACACCAAAATCGTGGAGACGGTGATTGAAAGCATAAAGCATATCAATGGATACCTGACTTACCTGCATGTTTCCGATGGCTGCACTATATGCCCCTGTGCCTTTTGAGCAACATTCTGCTATCCCGGTATCATTAGGTTGCAAGCTGACAGAAGAAGGTTACATTGAGATTACAAAAGAATTTGAGACAACGGTTTGTGGCGTATATGTGGTTGGTGATAACGCTACGAAATGGCGGACTGTCGCAGGTGCGGTTTCCATGAGAACTGCAGTCGGCATGTGCCTGAGCAGGAAAATGATAATGGATAAGTTTTAAAGGTTGCAGACGTTTTTATCCATTTTGCATATCAGTCAATACAAACTATTCACAAAACCAGTCCTTCGCATCATGAAAAAATCTACCATACTTTTCATTTACGTATTCCTGAACTTCCTCGCGAAAGTGCCACTAATGGCGCAACCGGGTTATACGTTGGGGTTTGCAGACAGCATTACGTCCACTATCCTTAAAGAGCAGCGGCCTTTAATGATATATACTCCTTATAAGGGCAAAAAAGACAGGAAATCAAACAAGGAAACCTTTCCGGTACTGTATGTCCTGGATGGTGAGAATAACTTCCGTTCGGTTGCAGTCATGGTGGAACGATTGATCAGTACGGGTTCCTGCCCTCCGATGATAGTCGTAGGCATACCCAATACCAACAGGGGACGCGACCTTACCCCAACCGCAGTCGTTGATGGTCCCGACGGAATAAAAAACTCTGGTGGAGGTGGCCAGTTCATGGCTTTTATAGAGAAGGAATTAGTGCGCTATATGGAAGATAATTATGCAGCATCCTCCTATAAATTATTGATGGGGCATTCGCTTGGCGGGTTAATGGTGATAAACACATTGGTGCATCACCCTGACTTATTTAATGCCTACATTTCCATTGATGCAGCGTTATGGTGGGATGATCATACAATTATTAAGCGAAGCAAACAGGTATTTAATAAACCCATGTATGAAAACAAAACCCTGTTCATGTCTATGGCCAACCGCATGGGAAAAGGAATGGATACCTTAGCTGTGCAAACAGATACTTCGGGTAATACAGAACTGATCCGCTACAATTTGGACCTGATCCATTACGTTAAGCAACACCCGGAAAATAAATTAAGGTTTGGATATGCTTACTATGAAAACGAAACACATGGCACGGTATCATTTATCTCGGCCTACAACGCGCTTCGTTTTATATTTAAGGAGTATGCTTTCCCGATAGATGGGAATCACCAGGTTACCAATCCTAAATTGCTTACTGTCATTACCGAACACTATCTGTCCATCTCTAAACAACTGGGCTACAGCGTGCTTCCGGATGCTTCACTCGTTAACAGCCTTGGCTATCGGGCACTACATGAAAAGCAGTTTGAAGTGGCCGGGCAATTGCTTGGTCTAAATGTGATGAATTACCCGAAAGATGCGAATTGTGAGGATTCATACGGTGATTATTATTTGGCAATAGGTGATAAGAAAAATGCCATTGAACGGTTTAAAAAAGCACTGGCTTTGGAAGAAATCGGAGAAACAAGACACAAGTTGAACGCCTTACTTCTTCCAGAGGTACGATGATATCGGGGTTTCTTCCCAGGATAATCGCGGCAGTATTGAGTGGATTACCATTATTGAGGGCCTGAACACCAAAACCAACCCGTTACTACCTGTCATGAAGAAGTCTTTTATCATATTGTTACACGTTGGGTTCTGGGCCTGCTATTTTATCCTGATTTTTATCGTACTGGGTGTTTATTTCAGGAGCAGCGATCATGCGGTCAACCAGACACCAAGAGTGATCAATGCATTAAAAAGCATTATGATCTTTGCCTTTGTCCCCTCCGTGATCGCTTATTTTTTCAACTATTTTTTTCTGTTTCCCAAATACCTCCAGCAAAAAAAATATTTTCTCTCTGTGATCCTGGGAATAGGAATTGCGGCAGGAGCAGCGCTTGTTGGCTATATCCTGATAAGGCTTGCTATTGAGACCGGCAATTTAAAGGACATGGACAAGGGGGGCAAGAATGGCAGGTCCACGGCCCTCTCGGTAATAGCCGTGATGACTTTCATCGGTTTCATCTGTGGAATGGTTGCGCTCATCATAAAGGGCTTTATTACGTGGGTGAACGAGATCAAACTCAAAGAGAATTTCCGCGAAAAGAATCATCAGATGGAAATGGCGCTAATCAAATCTCAGCTCGATCCCCACCTGCTCTTTAATACGATAAACAATATCGATGCACTGATCTTAACTGATTCTGTGACTGCATCCGAATATTTGAACAAACTCTCAGACATCATGCGTTTCATCCTCTATGAAACAAAACCTGATCAAATCCTGCTGTCAAAGGAAATTGAGTATATCGGGAAGTATATCTCTTTACAAAAAATCAGAACGGCGAATGAAAATTATGTAAACTTTACAGTTACAGGGATCGTAGGTGCCAAAAGCATTGCGCCGATGGTTTTCATTCCCTTTATTGAAAACGCCTTCAAACACGCTAATAACAAAAAACTGGAGAACGCCATCACTGTCAGCATTCATATCATGGGTGAAACTGTTCAACTTGTTTGCGAAAACAAATTTGACTTAAAAGCTTCTCTGCCGGATGCCTATGGTGGTTTAGGTAATGACCTGATCGAAAAAAGGCTTGACCTGATCTATAAAGGCAAACAGAAATTGCAAATAATCAGAACTGATGACCGCTATTGTATAGACCTAACCATTCCTTATGAATAAATATACCTGTATCATCATCGAGGACGAGCCGCTGGCCCTGGGCAAGACAAAAAGCTTTGTCGCCAAAGTTCCTTTCCTAGACTTAAGTGCCACCTTCGATAATGCGTTGGCTGGTCTCGCCTACCTCAACAATAACAATGTCGATATACTGTTACTGGATATTAATATGGATGAACTATCCGGTATTGAATTACTCGAAAGTACCAGGATATCAAGCCAGGTGATCATTACCACGGCTTACCAGGAATATGCACTGAAAGGATATGAACTCTCCATTACAGATTATTTGTTGAAACCCTTCACTTTTAACCGCTTCCTGCAGGCAGTTAACAAGGCCCAGGAAAACATCGTGCGGCGCAGTACAGACCAGTCCGCACCTGAATTTATTTTTGTCAAAACAGAGAACCGCCTGGAAAAGATCATGATAGACGAGATCCTATATATTGAAGGGATGCGGGACTATCTGAAGATCCATACGGTGGGTAAGAAGATCATGACCCTGCAAAGTTTCAGTGAATTTGAAAAACTGATACCTGCCAATCTCGTATGTCGTGTTCATAAATCCTATATGGTATCACTTAATAAAATAGAGTCTATAGAACGTAGCCGTATCAAGATCGGCCAGGAACTGATCCCTGTTTCTGAAACATACAAAGAAGCATTCTACCAGCACATCAATAATAAGCCGCTTGCCTGATCCGGCTTGAAGATCAAAAGGGGCAGGACGTAGATAATTGTTCCCCCTTTGCATACTCCAATTGTTGCCCCCCTTCTTCGCAGCTACTTTTGTCTTGTCAATCAGCAATAACTGGTAGCCACGAAAAACTTTAATACTATCCGGTTCAACTGGATCATCGTGCTACCCGTTAGCTGGTAACCAAAACTACTTTTACACTATCAACTAAAACAAACAAACATGAAAATCAAATTAACCGCGATCATCGCGACAGGCATGCTATTGTCCGGCCTGCAATCCTTTGGACAGACAACTTATCTCGATCCTGTTATTAACCTGGTTGGTACCAACTTCAACTATGGCAATGCCAACGCTTCGGTAAAGGATTACAAAAGATCAGTACTGGGCGTACAGGTCGGTGCAACTTTCCAGGCAGGTATCACCAAACACTTTTCACTTGTTCCTGAATTCTATTTCATGTCTAAAGGCGGTAAACTGAAAGAGAACAATCCGTTTAACGGCAAAGAAACAACAACGCATTTGTACAGCCTTGAATTGCCCGTACTCGCGCGTTTACACATAGGGCAGGTTTATTTGAATGCCGGTCCTTCCATCGCCTACAATATTGCGGGAACCAATAAAATTGACAATTCATCCAAGGATATCGCATTCAACAATACAATGGTGGGATTCAAACGTTGGGATGCAGGCATACAGACTGGTGGAGGTTTTGAATTTCCTTTCAAACAAAAAAGAGTGGTTATTGATTTACGGTACAACTATGGTCTGACCAATATCTCAAACGGGCAGGAAGCGTATAACCGCAGTTTCATCTTAAGCATTCACTTTTCAAGAGCCTGGAAGAAAAACCCTTTACAATCAAAATCATGAGAACATTCAATCAACTAAGCCGCTCGCGCAAAACCTCATTGTCAGCAGGGATACTTTATCTGATCACTTTTGTGTCGATCCCGACCCTGGCTTTATACCTGCCGATACATAAGGCCGGATATATAACAGGGACTGGACCCAACACCAACATTATTATCGGTTGCCTTCTTGAAATAATTGTTGGCCTTGCGGGTATAGGAACAGCCGTAGCATTGTTTCCTGCGCTCAAAAAACAAAACGAAGGCATGGCGCTCGGCCTGGTTGCTGTCCGGACACTGGAAGCTGCTACCATGTTTGTAGGGGTTGCGTTCCTGGTAACCATCGTGGCACTTCGCGTGGAAGGTGCGCGAAATGAGAGCCTTGTCGCAGGCCATGTCCTGGTGACAATGTATGATCGAATGTTCCTGCTGGGGCAGAGTTTTTTGCCTGCAATTGATGATTTCATATTAGGTATTCTCTTATACAGATCCCGCCTTGTTCCCCGGGCACTTTCCCTAATCGGAATTATTGGTGCACTTCCACTTATCGCAGGATACCTCGCTGTTTTGTTTGGATTGATTGAACAACGAAGTGCCCTTGCAGGTCTGTCGGCAGCGATGGTGGCGGTGTTTGAATTTTCATTGGGGCTTTACCTAGTCATCAAAGGGTTCCGGTCAACTGATAACTAAATATAATCTCAACCCGACAATCAGGATGTCGTTTAACAATTGATATGAACAACGAAATGATTTTAAGAACCTTTATGCAAAAGATCTGGAATGAAAAGAACACGGATGCGATAGATGAATACGTACATGAAGCATACACCATCCACCTGGATGCAGGTGACCCTTGGGAAGGAAAAATACTGAACCATGCAGATTTTGCGATCCGCTTAAATTATTCGTTCAACTCCTTTCCCGATATACATTTTGCAATTCAATCCGCTATCGCCGATGGCGATCATGTGGCGATCACATGGATCATGACCGGCACTAATCTCGGTTGCATTGGTGGTTATCCTGCTACAAATAAAGAGATCAGGACCGCAGGCACTACGATCTATTACTTTAATGATGGAAAAGTATGCGGTCACTACCAGGTATTTGACAGGACAACTGTAATGAAACAATTGGGGTTCATGTAAATGGAAAAGGTTATGAAAAATTACAAAATACCGGGTATTCTGATCTTTTGGTGATACTGTTACAACAAACATCATTTGCGCAGTTAAACACTAAGTACCTGATCAATTCTATTTGCGACAGTTTTAACAGGCACTATATTTTCCCGGAACAGGCCGCGCGCATGGCAGCTTACCTGCTAACAAAGGAAAATAAAAATGAATACCGGCTATTGCAGGACGCTCCTTTAAAACTTTCTGCCCAGATAATGATGGATATTAAAGCAGTTCACCATGATCCCCACCTTCTTCTTCGGTTTGAACCTCAGACCGTTCGGGGATCTAAAATCTATTTTTAACCAGTAAATCGGGAATTCTATGGAAGCGAGATTAGGTGTTCTGTTTTTTGGGCAAAAAAACTAAGCATGAGGATGACAATCTATTGTCTATTTATCTGCGGGCAACTATCATTATTATAATTCCCTATATTGCCCCTCGTAATACAGTTGCATTGACTCCCCTACATATTTAAAGCTTCCATTTAATGAATACTTATATTTTACATTAACCAACAATTTCCTATAGTTAATATTAATTTCTTTATTTAATAAACCTTTGAAGGATTTTTTTGGGAAGTAAAAATAGACTTTATTGATAAAATTCAGTATGTAAAACTCGAGATGGTTTTAAGCAAATTTTATTAATTTAATAGCCAGGAAAGAAACGTGACTTTGTGATATTTAACAAAATTAAATTTTTAGAAATATTAAAATATGAATAGTTAAGCGGCATCTTTCTTTACAAATGTAAAATAATGGTTCGTAATAAATCATTAAATATGAAGCTTCCTTTTAATACTTTTGAACCTATTGGACAAAAAAAGTCTGAAATCAGCAATAACAATCGCTCAATTAAGGACATCCTGCAAAATAATAAATCCATTTGTACGAATTATCAAAATAATTTTAAACCACTACTTCGAAATATTTTTTTTATCGCTTCAATCTGTTTATTCCAACCTACTTTTTCACAATCTATATTCTTTGGTAAAGTGATAAGCAGCGATAGTAAAAAACCTCTTGAGGCTGTATCAATATTTTTAAATAATACTTCTATTGGAGTTAGTACAAATAAGGATGGCATTTTTTCGTTTAATAATATTCCATCGGGTAAATATAAATTAGTTGTTTCCCATATCGGCTATGAAACATATACAACAATATTAAACAGCAAAAGCCTTCCTGAAGATCTTACTATTGAACTAAACCCTATTTTAGCGAGATTGCCAGATGTTATATTAGAATCGTCGGAAGTATATGGATGGGAAAAATATGGAGATTTATTTACAGAAATGTTCATTGGCACCTCCAGCTATGCCAGAGATTGTAAATTAAATAATCCAGAAGTTGTCAAGTTTAGATTTAACAAAATAAAAAACATACTAAATGTAGTTGCGAATGTTCCGCTTTTAATTGATAACAAAAGACTTGGCTATGAAATTCAATATAAGTTAGAAGATTTCGAATACGATTTTTCTAAGAAAATTGTCACCTATAATGGCTACCCATTGTTTAAGGATTTGTCTCAAACTTACCCTTCAAAAACTAAAAAATGGCAGGAAAACCGAATGAATGTATATTATGGATCAGTTATGCATTTTATGCGCACACTATTTTCACATAAGTTAGGAGAAGAAGGCTATGAGATAAGAAGTCTGGCTATGATTCCTAATATTAAGAAAGAAAGAGCTAAAGAATTATTGAAAAATGCATCTAGTAAAATTAGAAGTAAAGCAGATAGTACCTATGACTTTGGAGATGGAATGAATTCGAAAGG
>JANXRX010000160.1 GCA_025352905.1 Bacteroidota bacterium
CAAGATTGTTCGGTAGGAAATTCTTTGAGTAAATCAAAAATGCTCTTAAATTCGGGGAACATATACTTCGTTTGTGGTGTAAATATATGCTCATTATTTTACATTTCCAAATATTTGGTGTAAAAATGTATATCATTGCCATTTTATTTAAATATAAAGTAGCCAATTTTGTGTCTCACAAACCCCATGCAGCACTATTTGCCTTGTAATAGTCTATTTCTGCAAACTGGCTTTACGAAATATGGAAAAACGGGTAGCGGCCGCTGTTCCCGGCAAATTTATAGAACCTATTGCAGTACTTTTGCGTTATAAATATTAATAAACTGTTTAGAGCGATATGTTGAAATTACCGATTTACTTAGACAACAATGCCACCACTCCGATGGATCCCCGTGTGCTGGAAGCGATGATACCTTTTTTCACCGAGCATTTTGGCAATGCGGCCAGCCGTAACCACCCTTTTGGCTGGGAAGCGGAAGAAGCGGTTGATTATGCCCGTGAGCAGGTGGCTAAGTTGGTGGGAGCCGATCCGAAAGAGATCATCTTTACCTCGGGCGCTACAGAAGGCGATAACCTTGGAATCAAAGGTGTGTTTGAAATGTATAGCAGCAAGGGCAATCATATCATAACCTGCACTACCGAACATAAAGCGGTTCTGGATACCTGTAAACATATCGAGCGTTCAGGCGGGGAAGTAACTTACCTCGAAGTAAAAGCAGACGGGCTGATAGACCTGAAAGAACTGGAAGCGGCCATTAAGCCCACTACCATACTCATTGCCATCATGTATGCCAACAATGAGATAGGTGTGATTCAGCCGGTAAAAGAGATCGGTGCTATTGCTAAAAAGCATGGCGTATTGTTTTTTTCGGATGCCGTTCAGGCGGTTGGTAAAGTACCTGTGGATGTAACTAAGGACGGAATTGATATAATGGCATTCACTGCGCATAAAATGTATGGCCCCAAAGGAATTGGCGCTTTATATGTTCGCCGGAAAAACCCGCGTGTAAAAGTAACCGCGCAAATGGATGGAGGTGGTCATGAAAGAGGGATGCGCAGCGGTACATTGAATGTACCGGGTATCGTTGGTTTTGGTAAAGCCTGTGAATTGGCGCGTTTGGAAATGGCCGATGATGCAGCGCGTTTAAGCAAACTGCGTGATAAACTGGAAACAGCCCTGGTACAACTCGAAGAAACCTATGTAAACGGTAACCGCGATCACCGCCTGCCACATGTAACGAATATTTCTTTTAAATACGTGGAAGGAGAGGGCTTGCTGATGGGCTTTAATAAACATATCGCCCTTTCATCGGGTTCTGCCTGTACATCGGCTTCTTTAGAACCCAGCTATGTGTTAAAAGCATTAGGACTGGGCGATGACCTGGCACATAGTTCACTGCGTTTTGGTTTGGGTCGCTTTACCACTGAAGAACAGATCGACTACACGATCAAAGCAGTGGGCGATACAGTGATTAAGCTACGTGAAATGAGCCCGCTTTGGGAAATGTTCAAAGAGGGAGTGGATATAGACAAAATAGAATGGGCGCACCATTAAACCCCAGCCCCTGGGAGGGGGTTGTTGACTGGATTGATAAACGAATAAAATAAGTATATGGCATATTCAGAGAAAGTGATCGATCACTATAACAATCCGAAAAACGTTGGTACGTTGGATAAATCGAAAAAAAATGTAGGTACGGGCCTCGTGGGCGCGCCTGAGTGTGGCGATGTAATGCGTTTGCAGATAGAAGTGGACGACGCAACCGGTATGATCACCGATGCTAAATTCAAAACCTTCGGTTGCGGATCTGCCATTGCTTCTTCCTCATTGGCTACAGAATGGTTAAAAGGCAAGACGGTTGACCAGGCTGTTCAGATCGATAATATGGACCTCGTAGAAGAACTGAATCTTCCACCGGTTAAGATCCACTGTTCTGTTCTGGCCGAAGATGCCATCAAATCAGCCATCAACGATTACCGTAAAAAGAATGGTCTCGTAGAATTGGTATTCGAAGAGAAAATTCACTAATAATTTTTAATTATTAATTGTTAATTACTAATTAAAATGGTAGCTACAGAAAACAGTATTTACGTAAGCGAAAAGGCGAAGAAAAAAGTTCACCAGCTGATGGAAGAAGCAGGTGTAACGGGGGATGACAGGTATTTTCTGCGCGTGGGTGTGGTTGGCGGCGGTTGTTCGGGACTGAGCTATAAGCTGGATTTTGATAATGAAGTTAAGCCTATGGACCAGGTATTTGAAGACAACGGCATTAAAGTGGTCACCGATCTCAAAAGTTTTTTATATCTCGTAAATACAGAACTGGACTTTTCGGACGGCCTGAACGGAAAGGGATTTTATTTTAACAACCCCAATGCAAGCCGGAGTTGCGGATGCGGGGAGAGTTTCGCCGTATAACAATTCAGAAAATTATAGAATAAGCCGGAGAAATGCTTCTCCGGCTTATTTTTGCCATAGATTTCACAGATTACCACAGAAAAAAACATTTAGTTTTGAACTATGTGGATGATCTGCAAAAAAGAATGGCAACAGTTTTTCAGCAGCCTCACCGGCTATATAGCGCTCGTGGTTTTTCTTTTGCTGAACGGATTGTTTCTTTTTGTGTTCCCCGATACCAGTATCCTCGATTTTGGATATGCCAGCCTGGGTAGTTTTTTTAACCTCGCCCCATGGATCCTGCTTTTTCTTGTACCCACCATCACCATGCGCAGCCTGTCGGATGAATACCGCTCTGGCACTTTTGAATTATTAAAAACATTGCCCCTGAGCTCCCCGCAGATCGTGTGGGGTAAATTCTTTGGCGCCCTTGCCATCGTGGTCACCGCGCTGCTGCCCACGGTCATTTACGCGGTATCCGTTCAGCAGTTAAGTGCAACAGGCGGAATTGATATCGGCGCTACCCTTGGCAGTTATCTCGGCCTGGTATTTCTGGGAGCGGTATTTACGGCCGTAGGTATTTGCGCAAGTAGCTTTACCAATAATACGGTAGTGGCATTTATTGCCGGGGCCTTTATTTGTTTTTTACTATACAGCGGTTTTGATGCCACCAGTAAACTCCCCGTATTCAAAGCCGGCGCCGATTACTATATAGAAATGCTGGGTATCAATTTCCATTACCGCAGTATCAGCAGGGGCGTGGTTGACAGCAGGGATCTTATTTATTTCCTCGGCATAATTGTTCTGTTTTTATTGATCACGCAGCGAAACCTGGTCAAAAGATAACGCTATGCAGAAACTGTGGCAACATAAATATGGAATCCCGGCGCTGGCCTTACTGTTCATAACGGTGATCTATCTTTCTACGCTGTTCTTCTACCGGGTTGACCTTACCGCTGAAAAAAGATACAGCCTCACCCCGTCTACCAAAACCCTGTTGAAAGAAATAGATAGCGTGATCACGATTCATGTATTTCTTACGGGCGAACTTCCGGCGGATTATAAAAAACTAAGTATTGCCACAAAGGACCTTCTGGATGAGTTCAGGTCCTTATCGGGTAACCATATACAAATCAGTTTTGAAAAACCCGGTGAAACGATCACGAACGATACGGCTAAAGTATTGTTCTATGATAGCCTTGCCAGGCTGGGTGTGGTATTTGAACAGAGTGAAAGTGTTTCGGAAAAAAAAGAAAAACAGACCAACCAGTTGATCATCCCATCGGCACTGGTCAGTTTCCGCGACGGGCAAAAGCCGGTTGCTGTGGATCTGCGGAGCAGCCGAAAAGTATATAAGCAATACAATGTGATCAATGATAACCCGCAGGAAGATGTGGAAGCTACCCGAAATGCGGCGGAAGCTTTACTCGAATACAAATTTGCGAACGCGATCAATAAACTTACCCGCAAGTATATACCTATTGTGGCCTACCTCACAGGCAACGGAGAGCCGGCAGACTTGCGGGTAAACGACCTTGGCGAAAGTCTGGGTAATGAATACCGGCTGGGTAAATTTGACCTTAAGAAAGGCTTCCCCGATGCAGGGGTGATTAATGCACTGGTAATCGTAAAACCTACAGAACCATTCACGGAAGAAGATAAACTTAAGATCGATCAGTATGTCATGAACGGGGGGCATATTATCTGGTTCATCGATAAACTGCATGCAGAATTAGACAGTCTGATGCGAAGCCAGGCACAGTACACTGCTTTTGACAGGGGACTGGAACTGGATGATATCCTTTTTAAATACGGGGTACGTATTAATCCTGACCTGGTGCAGGATCTGAATTGCTCAAAGCTACCGATCGTTATCGGTAAGAACGCAGATGGCAGCCCTAAAATGGAACGTGTACCCTGGCCCTATTACCCATTTCTTGCGGCGCGGAGTAACAACCCTATTTCCAATAATCTTGACCGTGTACTGCCCATATTTCCTTCGAGCATAGATACGGTGAAGGCGCCGGGTATCCGTAAAACCATCCTGCTGGCAACAGACAGCAGCAGCCGTACCATCAGTTCCCCGGCCATTGTAGAGATCAATAGTGTAAAGGGTGATGAGGACCTGGCCAGTTTCAATAGGAAATATATCCCGGTAGCGGTTTTACTGGAAGGAAAATTCAGGTCACTTTTTGGCGGCAGGGCCGGGCAAACGGTGATGGATTCTGTTCAGCGTGTTACCGGGAAGCCATTCCTTGGCGCAGCAGTTACAGACGGGAAACAGATCGTAGTGTCTGATGGAGATATCGTTACCAATTCGGTAAGCGCAACGGTGGGGCCCTTGGCTATGGGACTGCTCCCGCTCGAAAATTACCGGTTTGCCAACCGGGAATTCTTTTTGAATTCGATCGATTACCTTGTCAGTAATAATAATTTGTTTGAAAGCCGCAACAAAGATTTCATATTGCGCCTGTTGGATAAAACAAAAGTAGAAGCGCAAAAAACCACCTGGCAATTCATTAATATCGTATTGCCTGTTCTGCTGGTGATCATTTCGGGGATCCTTTTCCAGTGGATCCGTAAAAAGAAATATGAACAATAGCTTAATGCAGCCCGGCGGGTTTATCTTTACGGTATAAAACACACACATGTCGGCACACCAGGTTGTTTACTTAGTATTCGGGATCGTGCTGGTGGCGGCACTGGTTGTGGATCTTGGCCTGCTCAGCAAAAAAAATACAACGATCACTATTAAACAGGCCCTGTACCAAACCTGTTTCTGGGTGGGGCTTGCGCTCATTTTTTTTATATTCATGTGGATAGAAGGGCCGGCACTTGCTTCGGAAGATACGGTGCATACAGCTGCTGCCGCATCGGTTACAGGCTCACAATTGGCGCTTGAATTTATCAGCGCTTACCTGATGGAGTGGAGCCTGAGTATTGATAATATCTTTGTTTTCATCCTCATCTTCACCGCGTTCAATGTAAAAGAAAAGCATTATCCACGGGTATTACTTGTGGGCATACTCATGGCCATTATTTTCAGGGTGATATTTATCGCTATCGGCGTAACCCTTGTTGCTAAATTCTCCTGGATACTTTACCTGTTTGGGGGGTTTCTTTTGTACACCGGGTATACCATGTTTACTGCCAAAGAATCGGATGAGTTTGATCCCCAGGCATCTGGATTATATAAGTTCCTGAAAAAAATATTACCGATCACAGAGCATGATGGCGACGGCAAATATTTTCTTACGCAGAATGGCAGCACCGTATATACTTCCCTCTTTGTGGTGGTGATATTATTGGCAGGGATAGACCTGGTATTTGCGCTTGATTCGATACCTGCGGTAATGGGAATCTCCAAGGACCCATTGGTTATTTATACTTCCAACATCTTTGCCGTACTGGGTTTGCGGAGCCTGTTCTTCCTGCTTCGCAGCGCCGTATCAAAGTTTGATTACCTGCAACAGGGAATTGCCATTGTGCTGATATTTATTGGTATAAAAATGCTGGGTGAACATTATATCAGCCAATGGATAGGCAAGAACACACAAGTGATCATTTCATTGGGTGTGATACTGGTTTGCATAACCGGTTCCATTTTTTATTCGATATTCATGAAACGCAAGGGACTGCCTGTTGATTGGGAAGACGATGCATTATAACTGAATACAAGCACATTGATATATACCCTCCCGAATATTGCCGAGATTATTGGAGCGGATACGAAAGTAGCCGCTGAAAACGGTATTGAACACCTTTTGATCGATAGCCGCAAGATCGTGTTCCCGCAACAGTCGCTGTTCTTCGCGATCAGCGGCCCCCGCAGGAACGGTCATGATTTTATCGGCGAAGTATATGAACGCGGGGTACGAAACTTCGTGGTTGCTAAAACATTTGCGAGCGGTAATTTCCCCGGCGCCTGTTTCCTGGCAGTAGAAAATGTATTGCTGGCCCTGCAGCAACTGGCCGCTTTTCACAGGCAAAAATTCAATATACCGGTGATCGGCATCACGGGAAGTAATGGAAAGACCATCGTAAAAGAATGGTTGTACCAGTTGCTCCGAGCAGATCATACCATTGTACGCAGCCCCAGGAGTTATAACTCGCAGGTAGGCGTTCCCTTAAGCGTGTGGCAAATGGATACCCAGTACACGCTCGCTATTTTTGAAGCCGGTATTTCTACGGAAAATGAAATGGTCCGGTTGGCAGAGATCATTCAGCCTACGCTCGGGGTATTGACCAATATTGCTGATGCACATAGCGAAGGGTTTACAGGCAACCGGCATAAAGCGGTTGAAAAAGCAAAACTGTTCCGCAATGCGGCAGCCATCGTGTTTGGAAGAGATACCTTAACGGGGGTCATCGATCCGGATGGAAAAGACAAAACACTTTTCCAAAACGAAGCCTTATTTTTTTCATGGAGCAGGGAAAAAACAGCAACGCTTGGCATTGTACAGGAAGAAACAAATAACGGCCGCACAATCATCACAGGTAATTACGAAGACAAATCCGTTTCAATTACGGTCCCTTTTACCGACCGGATATCCATTAATAACTGCATTACCTGCTGGACGGTATTACTGGCTATGGGATATGATGGGCAAACGATCAGTGAAAGGATGCTCCGGCTCGAGCCGGTGGATATGCGTATGCAATTAAAGAAAGGCATCAACAATTGCTATATACTCAACGACAGTTACAGTAACGACCTGGCCTCATTGGACCTTGCGCTCGATTACCTGCAGCAACAGGCCGGCAGTGAGCCAACGGTATTGATCCTGTCTGATATACTTCAGTCCGGTCAACCCGAAGAGATCCTCTACCATACTATTGCTGCTACACTCAGGAACAGGGGCATCAACCGGTTGATAGGGATTGGGCAGGCTATTTCAAGACAGTCGCCTTTATTTGTGTGGGATTCCCTTTCGGCTTCTTTTTATCCATCAACAGAATTTTTTTTACAGCAGGCCGGTGCACATGTTTTTTCCGGCGAATACATTTTATTAAAAGGTGCAAGGATATTTGCTTTCGAAAAAATATCTCATTGGCTGGAGCAGAAAGTACACCAAACCGTAATGGAGATCGATCTTACGGCGATGATCCATAACCTGAAAGCTTACCAGGCACAGTTACAGCCATCCACGCGTGTAATGGCCATGGTAAAAGCATTCAGTTATGGAAGCGGAAGCATGGAAGTGGCGCGGATATTACAGTTTCACAAAGTAGATTACCTCGCGGTGGCTTATGCAGATGAAGGTGTTGAACTGCGCAAGGCAGGCATCAGTTTACCCATTATGGTGATGAATGTGGATGAGGCAGGTTTTGATGCACTGGTTAGCTATAATCTGGAACCTGAGATCTATTCCTTCCCGGTATGCATTGCTTTTCACGGGTATCTTAGCCAGCAGGGTCTGAATGGGTTTCCCGTCCACATCAAATTCAACACCGGGATGAACCGGCTGGGTTTCGAGGTAGCTGAAGCGGAAGCATTGGCCGTTTTAATAAAAGTCCAGCAAACCATGGCTGTTAGATCTGTGTTCAGTCACCTGGTAGCCAGCGAGAGCGCAGAACATGATGGGTTCACCCAAACGCAGGTAAATTTATTTGAAACTGCCTGTGCCCGGTTACGCGAAGGGATCGGTTATGATTTTATCAAACACATCGCCAATTCAGCCGCCATACACCGCAACCCTGCCTACCAGTTTGATATGGTAAGACTAGGTATTGGTTTATACGGAGTAGACAGTGGCGAGGGCCAATCGGTGGCACTTGAAACAGTGGCCACGCTAAGGTCGACCATTGCCCAGGTAAGAAAAGTGAGTGCCGGTGAAACGGTAGGATACGGCCGGAAAGGAAAGATCGAAAAAGACAGCCTGATCGCTACGGTGCGCATTGGTTATGCAGATGGATTTAGCCGGAGATTAAGTAACGGCGCAGGAAAAATGTTTGTTGCGGGCCACCTGGTTCCGGTAACCGGTAATGTATGTATGGATATGACCATGATAGACATCACCGGGTTACCCGATTTGAAGGAAGGGGAACCGGTAGAAATATTCGGGAAGAACCTACCGGTACAACTGGTAGCAGAATGGGCCGGAACCATCCCATACGAGATCATGACGGGCATCAGCCAGCGGGTGAAAAGGGTGTATGTGGAGGAGTAATTATCCTATCTTTGCCCACCTAAAAAATCAGGCTGTGAAAGGAAGACAAGTCATATTTATTATCCTGCTGATCATTTTTGCCGACCAGGCATTGAAATTTTATATCAAGCTGCATTTTTATGCGGGTGAAGAACATAGGATCCTGGGCAGCTGGTTCCGGCTGCATTTTGTAGAAAATGAAGGAATGGCCTGGGGCTGGAAATTTGGCGGTGGGTTTGGCAAGATCGCATTGACCCTTTTCCGTTTGGTGGCCGTGATCTGGGGTAGTTTTTTATTACGCGATTTTATCCGCAAACATTACCATAAAGGTTTTATTATTTGCGCCGCCCTGATCTATGCCGGCGCATTGGGTAACCTGATCGACAGTCTTTTTTACGGTTTGATCTTTGACCAGAGCAATCCCTTCTCCCAGAATATTGCCCACCTGTTTCCGAAAGGCGGAGGTTATGCGGGCGTGCTGCATGGTAAAGTAGTAGATATGCTATACTTTCCTGTCATTACCAATGCGCATTACCCGGCCTGGATGCCTTTTTTTGGAGGTGATGATTTCGAATTTTTCAGACCCGTATTTAATATCGCCGATGCCGCCATTTCAACAGGCGTTATCGTGATCCTCATTTTCCAGAACAGGTTCTTTAAGAAACATGTGGTGGAAAGAACGCATACGGTTGAGACGGATAGCCTGGTCAATGACCGGACACAGATATTTTAATAAAGTAAGACGGACAATTAATTGATAGTGGGCGTACGAACCAGCGATACTGCCTGCGTGGTAGAGGCCCCGATCACCTGGTCGATCAACCCGTATCCTTTTGCATAATAGGAATTACCCGTAAGAAGGGTTCTGTATGCGCCGCCTGTTGGAATGAATTTGATCTCTCTCTTTACATTGATTACATCCTGGTAGGTCTTTCCGCCGATTGTATAAGGCGAAGTATTTTTTGAGACGATCGTAAAAACCGCTTTTGCCTTCCCTGATTCGGTAGTGGTTCCGGTAGTGAGTTTTACAGTTCCATATTCAGCCGTTTCCCATGTCTCGCCAACCGCTGCATTCGCTTTCAGGAAGGGGTAATTGATATAAAAGTTAGGTACCTCATCAAACAGGAAGGTATAATCAAAATCAACGGTGCTGTACGCATAATAGATACCTGCCGTTGTATTCTTTGCAAAATAGAAAGTATCTTTTAGCGAGGTGGCAAACTGCGAATAGCTTAATGTATCCACGGTAACCCTGGCGGATGCCACTGTAACTTTAAAAGTATCGGTCGTGCCCAGCTTAGGCAGGTATTGGTATGTCCAGGTAGAACCGGAAGTGGTTGGAAAATAATCAGTTCCTGTGCCGGTTCCTGTCCCCGTACCGGTTCCTGTCCCTGTGCCGTTACTTGCTGTAATTACCACGGAGAAAGAGCAGGTACTCCCGTTAAAAACCAGTGCAAAATCTGATGTTTTAGCTAACAGGGGCTTACCCTTTCCTTTGATCTTCAATGTGGAGGCTCCCGTGCTGAGTGCAAAACCGGAATCGAGGAACCAGATCCCGTTTACCGTATCTGAGCTGATCAGGTATTTACCCTGGGTTGTAAAATTTATATTTACCTGTATATAATTTCCGTCTGAAAGTGTTGAGTCTACTTTATAAGTACCCGAAACGGCAATGTTCTTGCAATTACCCAATGAGTCGGTAAGGGTACCCTGGGCGGTACCCGAAAAGCCGCCATTTTCTGCGCTCGTTTCCTTTTTACAGGCCATAAAAAGGCTTAGTACGACCAGAACGAACGCGAGGGGGGTTGTTTTTTTCATGCTTCTTTGTCTCATTTTCTTACATCTACGAATATCAGATAAAAATTAAACCAATAACGCTGCCTGACCAGTCAAATTACCGCTTTTTATCAGTTGGAGAGTATTATTTAACGTGGTAACAGCAATCTGGCTAAGGGCCTCATCGGTAAAAAAAGCCTGGTGGGCGGTGATGAGCACATTCGAAAAACTCATAAGCCGCTGGATCTCATCGTCCTGTATCACCGTACCGGAAAGATCCCGGAAGAAAAGATGCTCTTCCTGCTCATAAACATCAATCCCGAGATAAGCAATATGACCCGATTTAAGGCCATCGATCACCGCGCGGGTATCGATCATCGCCCCCCTGCTGGTATTAATGAGCATCACCCCTTTTTTCATCATCCCGATAGTTTCCGCGTTAACCAGGTGTTTTGTCTGCTCATTCAACGGGCAATGAATGGAAACAATATCCGCCTTCAGCACTTCTATCAGCGGTTGATATTCCACACCCGCCGCTTCCATTTCTTTATTGGCAATGATATCAAAGGCCAGCACCCTGCATCCGAACCCAAGCATGATACGGCAAAAAGCTTTACCGATATTACCGGTACCGATCACACCAACGGTCTTTCCATGTACATTAAAACCGAGTAAACCATCAAGCGAAAAATTCTGTTCCCTTACCCGGTTATATGCTTTATGTGTTTTGCGGTTCAGGGTAAGTATCATGGTCACCGCATGTTCGGCCACAGCTTCCGGCGAATAGGCCGGCACCCTGCAAACCCGTAACCCATTCAGTTTTGCCGCTTCCAGGTCCACATTATTAAAACCGGCGCAACGCAATGCGATCACTTTCACGCCTTTTTCAGCCAGCTGTTTACACACAGATGCATTTACCTTGTCGTTCACAAATACACATACTGCTTCTGCATTATCAACTAATCCAACCGTTTCTTCTGTCAATTGTGGTTCTTTAAAATCCAGTTCCAGACCAGTTTGGTTATACCGGTTAAAGAAGATCTTATCATAAGGCTGCGCAGAAAAAAAACTGATCTTCATATACTAAAGATACCGATAAGTATCCTGATCTTCTCAAACAGTGTTGGCGCTCAATTGCAAGAGAGAACTATGTGTGTCATGTAATTGTAATAACTAAAAAGGCGGTTTCAATTTTACAAATCCATGGCAAACAAAACAGGCTGAAAAGGAACCTTTGCAGCGTGTTTATGAAGAAGTTTTTTTTTAATCCTCTCCTCCTGATCCTGTTTCTCCCTAAAACCTATGCACAGGAGAAACATTTGCGCGATACATTAACGGGTTCAGGTGAAGAAGTCGTGATTACGGCAAGCCGTTCTGAAAGAAAATTAAGTAATACAGCCATCCCCGTTACCCTTGTTCCAAAAGCTATCATACAAAAAACAGGCTCTCTCCGTTTGCAGGATATTTTAGAAGAACAGACAGGTATTATAATCGTAAACAGCCCCCTGGCAACCTCCCTTACGGGTTATCCCAACCCGTTTGGCCAGGGCGTTCAGATGCTCGGTCTTGACCCTGCTTATACAGCTATACTTTTAGATGGCGAACCGCTGGTAGGCAGGAATGCAGGTATATTAAAACTGGGCAGGCTGGCAACAGGAGATATCCGCCAGGTAGAGATCGTAAAGGGCCCTTCGTCAAGTTTGTACGGAAGTGAAGCCATGGCCGGTGTGATCAATATCATTACCGAAACACCCAAACAGGAAACGGTTGACCTGCAGTTACACCGCGCCACCAATGATACCTGGGGTGGCACCGTTTCATACAGCAACCATTTCGATAAAACGGGGGTACAGTTTTTTGCAAACCGGTATTCATCCGCAGGTTATGATCTTGACCCGGCCGTGTATGGAAAAACAGTTGACCCTTTTCGCGACTGGAACGGACACCTGAAGATCACCCGGGAGCTCTCCAGGAATGTACAATTTCTCGCCTCTCTACGTGATTACGATTCGAAACAGGATAATAATTACCAGGTATATGTATCCGGCGTTCCCGCTATCGCCATTGGCTCCACTACGGAACAGGACAGGTCGGCCTTTGCACAGTTACGCTGGACGCTCAAAGAGGGTAGCCGGATCTATTTCCGCAATTTTTATGACCGGTATCTCAATAATTCATTTGTAAACCTCGACAAGAGCACGACGCATTTTGATGAAACAAATTTTGACCAGTCTGTTATCAAACCAGAAATACAATATGAAAGAACCAGACCCGGTAAGAGCCAATATGTTGCCGGTGTTGGCGCAGCTTTTGAAAGTATAGCGGCTTCCCGCTACGACGGGTTGCAAAGATTGTCGACCCTGTACACCTTCACACAAAAAGAATGGTATCTGCTGCACCAGCGGTTAACGGTTATTGCCGGAGCACGTTTGGATAAACGCACAGATTTTGCCGCGCACCTGAGTCCGCGTATCGCATTGGCGTATCAATCAAATCCACACTGGAAATTTACTGCGTCAGCAGGCTGGGGATTTAAAGCGCCCGATTTCCGCCATATGTACCTTGATTTCTATAATGCACAGGTGGGTTATTCATTACTGGGCAGCAGAACGCTTGCCACGGAACTGCCAAAACTACAACAACAGGGTTTATTACAGCCGGGAGCAGATATTACCCCCTATTTAATTACCCATGACCTGAAACCTGAAACTTCTTTTGGCGTTCATCTTGGTGCAAAATATACAGCCAATCGTTTAACCGCAGAACTGGGTTTGTTCAGGAATGATGTTGATAACCTGATAGATGTGTACGCACTTCCCTTCACACGAAGCAACGGACTGGCTGTGTACAGCTACCATAATGTAGCCAGTGTTTTTACAGAAGGTTTTCAAACCGATATCCGGTACCGGTTAACCCAAAGGTTATCGCTGTCGGCAGGATACCAGTTCCTGCTGGCGAAAGACAAACAGGTGTTGGCCGAGATAGACAAGGGCCAGCTCTACAGAAGGGACCCGGTAACTTTTCAAACCACGCTGGTTACCCGGCAGGAGTATATCGGGTTAGCCAACCGCTCAAGACATACCGGCAATGTAAAATTTCTGTATGAAGATGTTGCGAAGGGTTTTGATGCCTATATCCGTGCCGTTTACATTGGTAAAGCAGGATATATGGATGTGAACGGAAACAATATCATCGATGATGACCGTGAACTGACCGCAGATTATACCCTGCTCAACCTGGCTGTTTCAAAAGCCATCTGTACCCGT
>JANXRX010000181.1 GCA_025352905.1 Bacteroidota bacterium
GAGGAAAAAGCAGGCAGCGAACGCGAGATTCCCTGCGAACTGGCATTATTGGCCATGGGCTTTATCCACCCGCAACATACGGGCCTGATTAATCAGCTGGACGTAGATCTTGATGAAAAAGGCAATGTAAAAGCCGGCGAACAATCCTTCCAGACCAATATACCCAAGATCTTTACCGCCGGGGATATGCGCCGGGGGCAGTCGCTCGTTGTCTGGGCCATCAGTGAAGGCCGTGAATGTGCCCGCAGGGTTGATGAATACCTGATAGGCAGTTCCGTTCTCGAATCAAAGGACAAAAGCTATCTTTTGGGCGTATAATCATATACTATTTTTTTGCCACGGATTACACAGTTGACCACAGATTGCGAAAGAATGGTAATCTGTGCAATCTGTGGCTAATTTTTTTATCTCGATACCAGTATTTTCCATAATTTGCCAATTAATATTATTTATAATAATTTAAATTAATATTAATTAGAAATACGTAGTTATGGCAAAATCGACCATCAAGCAACTGGCTCCTTTTATTGTACTGATCGCAGTGGCCATCGCGGCGCTTTTTATCCCTTCCCTACCTAATTTTAACGATGGCGGCAAATACAGCGGTTCCGATATCGCCTGGATCATTGTGGCTACTGCGCTGGTCTTTTTGATGACACCCGGACTGGCTTTTTTTTATGGCGGGATGGTACACCGCAAGAACGTGATCTCCACCATGATCAAAAGCGTTGTGGCTGCCGGGGTTGTCAGTATCTTATGGATCGTTGTCGGGTACAGTCTTTGCTTCGGACCTTCGATCGGCGGTTTTATCGGCAACCCGCTTACGCATCTGTTCTTCAAAGGCGTTAGTTCCGGCGCTCCCTGGAGCCTGGCGCCTACTATCCCACTGACACTGTTTGCCTTGTTCCAGCTCATGTTTGCCATTATCACACCCGGCCTGGTGGTAGGTGCTGTAGCAGAAAGGATACGCTTCACTTCCTATATCCTATTTATTGCATTGTTTAGTCTGCTGGTATATGCACCGATCGCACACTGGACATGGCACCCGGATGGGTTCCTCGCTAAAATGGGCGTACTCGATTTCGCAGGCGGTACCGTGGTACATATTTCTGCAGGCTGCGCGGCCCTTGCAGGCGCGTTGGTATTAAAACGCCGCCAGTCGCACCTCGAACACAAAGAGATCCCACCTGCAAACATTCCGTATGTATTGATAGGCACTGGTCTTTTATGGTTTGGATGGTTTGGATTTAATGCGGGTTCTGCCTTTGGGTCCAATGCCCTGGCTGTTTCCGCATTCGCCACTACCAATACGGCAGCAGCGGCGGCAGGTTTATCCTGGATGTTCTTTGATGTGGTTCGCGGTAAAAAACCATCCGTACTCGGTTTCTGTATCGGTGCAGTGGTTGGCCTGGTGGCCATTACACCCGGCGCAGGTTTTGTAGCCATCCCCCAAAGTATTTTCATAGGCGTAACCGCCGCTATCATCTCCAATATAGCCGTTTACTTTAAAAGCAGGTCGGCATTAGACGATACCCTCGATGTGTTTCCCTGTCATGGTATAGGCGGAATGGTAGGTATGTTGCTAACCGGTGTTTTCGCAACCAAATCAGTTAACAGTGCCGGCGCAGAAGGACTGTTCTATGGTAATTGGGCCTTCTTCCTGGTACAGGTAAAAGCCTTGCTGATCGTGGTAGTCTACAGCTTTACGGTCTCTTTACTCATTTTTAAATTCATCAATTTTATCCTGCCATTGCGTGTAAGTACCGAAGAGGAAGAACTGGGCCTGGATGCTTCACAACATGATGAGAAATACGGCAGAACACCGCTTGTTGCATAAACCGGAACAAAAAACAAGGTACAGCCATTACGTAAACCTCTGACCAGGTTTACAGGCTGTACCCCTGGTTAACATAAACCGTTACAATGTTAAAGAAAATTCAACAGTTTCTGCCTAAGTTCGGGAAATGAAATTGCTTTTTCGAACACTTCAGTTATTGTATTGTTTGTACGCACTTCTCGCTTTTATTTTACTGATGTTCCTTGTTCTTCCCCTGGTATTGCTTTCCCTGTTGCTGGGTACAATCAAAGGTGGCAACCTTATCTACCAGTTATGCAAAGGATGGGCAACCGTATGGTATTTTATGGTTGGCATCAGGCACCAGGAGATCTATGAAACCCCGCACGATCGCAGCAGGCAATATATTTTCGTGGCTAATCATATTTCCTACATGGATATCCCACCGGTTGTACTGATCGCACACCAGCCCGTGCGGATATTGGGTAAATACGAAATGGTAAAGATCCCTGTATTCGGCTGGATTTACCGGGCGGCTGTGATACTGGTCGATCGCCGCAATTCAGATACCCGGGCAAGAAGTGTACGGGCGTTGAAAGCTGCACTAAGAAACCATATATCCATCTTTATTTTTCCGGAAGGAACCTTTAATGAAACTGCAAAGCCCCTGAAAGATTTTTATGACGGCGCTTTCCGGATAGCCATAGAAACCGAAACGCCTATCAAACCCATTATCCTGGCCGATACCATTGACCGCCTGCATTACAGGGGCCTGTTCGAACTCACCCCCGGTATTAACCGTGTTATTTACCTGGAAGAAGTACCTGTAAAAGGACTTACACTAAAAGATATTCAACCACTCAAAGAGCGTGTTTATACGCAGATGGAATCCGCTTTACAACGGTACCGGACATATCCTTCCGCTTAAAGCTTATTTTTGAGTAAATTCACCTGTTTTGTTCGTAGAAGTCATTATACCATTAGCCTTACCCAAAAATTATACCTGGGCCGTACCCGAACACCTGCAACCCGGGATCCAGCCGGGTGTGCGGGTAGAAGTGGTATTGGGGAAGAATAAACGGTATGCGGGAATCGTTAAAAGGATCGTTGAAAAACCCGCCTCTTTCGAGCCAAAGAATATCCTGAACGTACTTGACAGCGAACCTTTATTATACCAACCACAACTGCAACTGTGGGACTGGGTGTCGCGTTATTATATGTGTACAGAAGGAGAAGTGATGCAGGCCGCCATTCCTTCCAATCTTAAATTATCCAGTGAAAGTATTCTCGTATGGAACGAAGAGAGAAGTCTTGATTTCAGTGATCTGTCAGACAGCGAATACCTGGTTGCGGAAGCCCTGGAGCTCAAAAAGGAATTGCGCCTATCAGAGGTACAGCAATTGCTGGATATCGCGCATGTATATCCTGTGATCAAAAAGCTGATTGAAAAAGAGATCTGTTATGTTTGGGAAGAACTGAAGAATAAATACAAAGAGAAGACAGAAACCTATCTCACCCTGAATCCTTTATATCGCAACGAAGATGCACTGGCAGATCTTTTAAATAACTGGGGCAGGGCACCCAAACAAATGGAACTGCTTCTCGCCTATCTCCATTTGGTAAAAACAGAAGGGGAAGTAACACAACCAATGCTCCTGAAAAAATCAAATGCCAGTGCTGCACAACTGAAGGGGTTGGTTGACAAACAGATCCTGCTGTCAGAAAAAAGAGCAACCGACAGGATCCGGACGCTTCCGAAAGACATACAGATCGATTTTATTTTATCCGGCGCACAGGAAACTGCGCTTGCAGAAGTAAAGGAATGTTTCATCGACAAGCAGGTTTGCCTGCTGCATGGTGTAACGGCCAGTGGTAAAACAGAGATCTATACAAAACTAATAGAAGAGATCATCGGGGATGATAAGCAGGTGCTGTATATGCTACCCGAGATCGCGCTTACTTCGCAGATCATACGGCGCCTACAGAAACATTTCGGCGGATATATCGCCATCTATCATTCCAAATTCAATCCCAATGAAAGAGTAGAGATCTGGAATAAGATCAAGAGTGGTGAAACCAAAATTATCCTCGGCGCCAGGTCCTCTTTATTCCTTCCGTTTAAAGACCTGGGGCTGATCATTGCGGATGAGGAACACGATGCATCGTATAAACAACAGGAGCCCGCGCCACGTTACCATGCAAGGGATGCGGCTATTTATTATGCATCGCTTTTCAATGCCAAAGTATTGCTCGGAAGTGCCACTCCTTCCGTTGAAAGTTATTATAACTGCCTGCAGCATAAATATGGTTTGGTGAGGCTGGCCGAAAGATATGGGCCGGCCAGGATGCCGGAGATCGAGGTCATCGATCTCAAAAAAATTCCGGTTACGAATAAAGAAAAAACGGCTTTAACGCCCCCGTTATTAGAAGCGATCGCCAATTCTTTACAGGAAAATAAACAGGTGATCCTGTTTCAGAACCGCCGCGGTTATTCGCCCTACCTGCTATGCAATACCTGTGGATGGATCCCTTATTGCAAGCAGTGTGATGTAACACTCACCTACCACAAAGCAAAACACCAGTTAAGCTGTCACTATTGCGGTACCGCATACCCGGTGATCAATACCTGTGCGGCCTGTGGGAGTCACCAGTTTACCCAAAAGAATTTCGGGACCGAAAAAATAGAAGAACTGGTAAGCGAACATTTCCCCGATGCGCGGATCGCAAGAATGGATTATGACAGTGTGAAAGGGAAAAACGAACATGATGCGCTGATCAAAGTATTTGAACAGCGGAGGGTTGATATCCTTGTGGGTACGCAGATGGTGGTTAAGGGATTGGATTTTGAACATGTGAACCTCGTGGGGATCATAGACGCGGATGGTATTTTAAACTTTACCGATTTCAGGGTAAACGAACGGGCTTTCCAGTTAATGGAACAGGTAAGTGGCAGGGCGGGAAGGAAAGATGGCAATGGCAAAGTATTGATACAGGTAAGTAATATCCATCACCCGGTGCTGGCATTTGTGAAAGCGCATGATTTTGCACAGCTGTTCGCTTTTGAAATTGATAAAAGAAAACAATTTGCCTATCCCCCGTTCACACGTTTGATACAGATAACTTTTAAACACCGGGAAAAACATATTGCCGAAGAAGCCGCCAATATCATGATGCAGGGATTACAACCCCGTTTCGGCGAATTGTGTAACGGGCCCGCTCAGCCATTGGTAGACAGGGTACGTAATCAATATCTTTGGGAGATCCTGGTCAAACTTCCGAAAGACGCCAAACGTATCGACCAGTGCAAGAGAGAGATCGCACAGCAGACAATCATCATTCAAACCAATAAGAGATACCGCGCCGTGACCATTTTACCGGATGTGGATCCTGTTTAAAACCATACAGGTATTGCCATGCAAATGGAAGAAAACATATCCCTGAAACCCTATAACAGTTTTGGCATTGATGCCAGGGCGCGTTATTGGGGACGATTCCGGTCGCTCAATGAACTGGAAGAGTTGGTTGCTGTTTCGGAACAACCGCTATTGATCCTCGGCGGGGGAAGCAATCTTCTTTTTACCAAAGATTTTCCCGGGACCGTACTCAGGAATGAAATAACCGGCATCAGGCTGGTAGATGAGGATGCGGATCATTATTATATAGAGGCCGCCGCTGGTGAAAACTGGCACCGGTTTGTATTGGATTGTCTTGCCAAAGGTTATGCCGGTCTTGAAAACCTGAGCCTGATCCCGGGATCTGTTGGTGCCTCTCCCATCCAGAATATCGGGGCCTATGGCGTTGAGTTAAAAGATGTATTTCATTCGCTGCAGGCCTGGCACCTGGCGGAAAAAAAACTGTATACTTTCAACCTGACAGATTGTGGGTTTGGATACCGGGAAAGTGTATTTAAACAAGAATACCGTGATCAGTTCGTGATCCTTGCGGTGACCTATCGTTTACTAAAAAATCCCGTTTACCATACAGGATATGGCGCTATTGAACAGGAACTGGAAAAAATGCAGGTAACCGATCTCAGCGCAAAGATTATTTCAGACGCCGTTATCCGTATCAGGAGCAGTAAGCTTCCCGATCCGTCTGTTACGGGCAATGCCGGAAGCTTTTTTAAAAACCCGGTGATTACAGAATCATTATTTGAAGAGATCAAAAAAAGCAATCCCGGCATTCAGGGATACGCAACAGCTAACGGGCAAATAAAAATAGCGGCCGGATGGTTAATAGAACAATGTGGCTGGAAGGGATACCGCAAAGGCGATGCGGGTTGTTATGACAAGCAGGCATTGGTGCTTGTTAATTATGGAAAAGCCAGCGGCAAAGAAATATTCAGTCTTTCGGAAGAGATCATTGAAAGTGTGGCCGCGCGTTTTACGATCCGGCTGGAAAGGGAAGTAAACATCTGGTAACGATTTATGCAACTATATAAAAACAAAGAGGGCCATCAGATTGATGACCCTCTTTTTCTTACTAATCCAGTATTCTCTTACGACTAATATTTCAATTTCAATTCCACGCGTCTGTTCAGTGTACGTCCGGCAGCTGTTTTATTGTCAGCAACAGGGCTCGCCAGTCCAAAACCTTCAGAGGTAAGTCTTGATGCGTCGATCCCGCCTTTGACAAGATGCTCATATACCTTATGTGCGCGTTTCTTGCTTAATTCCAGGTTTAGTTTTTCGGAGCCGGTATTATCGGTATATCCTTCGATATCCAGTTTCAACCCACCGTCTTCTTTCAGCACCGCTAACACATCATTCAATGGTTTAGTAGAAGATGACAGTAATTTATCGCTACCGGTGGCAAACAAAATGCTCTTGGCGCTTGCGGCAACTTTTTTGATCACTTCCTGTTTTACAACAGGGCAACCATTGTTCTCTCTTACACCCGGAACATCAGGACATTTATCTTCTTCATCATTGATGCCATCGTGATCCCTGTCAGGTATAGGGCAACCCTGGTAACGGGCAACACCTGGTGTGGTAGGACATTTATCTTCTTCGTCATTGATGCCGTCTTTATCCGTATCAGGTATAGGGCATCCATTGTATTTGGCAAAACCTTTTACATTTGGACATAAATCGTTATCATCATTGATGCCATCTCCATCCGTATCAGGAACCGGGCAACCCTGGTATTTGGCTACGCCGGGAACGGTAGGACATTTATCCTTGCTGTCAACGATACCATCTCCATCAGTATCTTTTTCAACAATAATGATCGGCGCCGGCGGTGGTGGTGGTGCAACCATAACCGGTGGTTCTTTCTTATCTTTTAAAGGAGAAGAGATCCCGACAGAATAATTCAGGTGATTGATAGACAGGTCGGAGACCTTGATATTATATCCGAACAAAGCGTGTACAAAAGTACCCTCGCCCAGGTTGAACTGTATCCCGGCACCTGTTGGTGCATAGGCTGCGAAATAAGTACCTGAATACATGGAAGCGCCTACACCCAGGGCTATGTACGGTACGATAAAATGGTTATCCGTTAATAATTTGATATTCACAGAAGCCGAAAGCTCCATAAAAAATTTACTGTTGGTAACGGGCTTAACATTTGAATTGGTTGAGAAAGGGAAGGGGGTAAAAGAACCAGCCAGGCTTCCTACAAAATCAACATGGTCTGAAAGACCCTGGTAATAGTTAAAACTCAGGCCCGGCGCCATATTTTTGATCGGGGTCCATGAGCTGTTGTTTAAAACATTCGACAACGATGTAGCATCAATCTTTTGTGCTGTATACAGGTCCTTTAAAAAAAAGTCAATCCCGATAGAAGGAGCTTTTTTGTAAGAGGGCCAGGTTTGTGCAAAAGAGCCAGTTGCCATAACAACAACAGCGATCAAGGAAAAAAGGAATTTCTTCATAATCAGTTTTTTGGTAATTACTGCGAAAATACATGCAGAAACTGACTTTCTGAAAATATGATAACTTTAAATTATACCCATTTATTCCAGAGTAGCCTTTGGAACCACTTCTACCCTTACCTGGGCAAGCCCGCTTTTGATGAAATCCAGCTTGCGGGCCGCGGCCCTGCTGAGATCCAGCACTCTACCCTTCTTCTGCATCCTCGGATGCATACGGTCATTGATGCGTAATATTACGTATTTGTTATTTTTTAAATTCGTCACTTTTACCCAGGTATTCAGCTTCAGATCATTACTTGCTGCCGTTAGTTTGTTATTGCGGTAGGTTTCGCCCGTCGCCGTTTTTGTCCCGTCGAGGTTAGTACTATAAAAGCTGGCGATACCCAGTAATACGTTTTCCTTTGTTTTTGCAGAGTCCAGTTTCAGCGAATCCGACACGCGCAGGGAATCGTTTTGCAGCATGGCACGAACGGTATCCAGGTCCGATTTCGGAACCGCATATACAAACTGTACAGGTTCTACTTTCACTTTGGCGAGGCCGTCTTCCATAAAATCAAGTAAGGCAGCTGCAGACCGGCTGAGGTCAACCACCCTCCCTTTTTTCTTCATCCGCGGGTGCATACGATCATTGATCCGGACCACAACAGATTTCTGGTTCTTCAGGTTCGTGACCAGCACCCAGGTATTCAGTTTAAAATTATTGCTGGCGGCGGTTAGCTTTTTATGACGGAATATTTCACCCGTTGCGGTTTTGGTGCCATCCAGATTAGCGCTATAAAAACTGGCTATTCCTTTAACAGGTTTACCAATAACCTTAAAAGTATTGGGAACGGATGCATCTTCCTTTTTAAGGGTATCTAACCGAATGACTATTGTGTCAGTAACTGTATTTAACAATGATAATGAATCACTTAATACAACCAATTGAATTTTTATTTGATAGCTTGTCTTCTTCCCAAATTTAAGCGCACTGATACCTGGTTTATCCATATCTGCCAGGTCTCCTCTTTTTTTAGCCCTCACACCCAGTTCTTCTTTGATGCGGGCAAGGATATTCCGGTGATTGGCCGGGTTGGTAATAATAACCAAGCTATTGATCGGAAACTTATTGCTAACAGCTTTATAGATGGGCAGGCCAACCGTATCAGCATCTTTTGCCGCTTTCTTTTCCATACCTGCATTATATATACCTGCCGTTCCTGTCATACTCTTGCCCCTGGTACCATACGAACCGGGAAACAGCCTGGCATCATTGCCCCCCTCACGCCTGAGAAGCAGGGTATCCTGTTGCGCCTGCAACAGGTTTGGCAGGGAGATGAGCAGAAAGAAGTAAAGAATATTTTTCATGCAAAAATTGACTAATTTGAATACTGCCGGGTTTGCCAGGCAGGTAAAATAGGCAAACCACCCGATTATCGCTTTGTTTTCGGCTTATTTTTGCAGGTGCATGGCTATCCCTGTCTGCAAATAAGGTGCCATTGCGAAAGTATTATTTAAAATTAAATTTTATTTATTTTATATAAAATATTAATAATCAATTAATTAACAAATAAATATTTTATTACTACTTTGACTAAATTAATTTTTTTATCCCTTCTTCTTTTATCAACAGCGCAGTACGATGTGCTGGCCCAGGTAATGGCCGGTGGAGAAAAACTGGTTGTTATCGACAACCCGGTAAATAAAACACTGATCAAAATAGATATGCCTTTGCTTCAACAGGCCGGCAAAAAAACCTTACTCATTTTTTATGCCCTGCCTAACGGGAACAGTATTGAATGGACCATGGGGAAACAAACGGGGGCGGGAGACGACTGGCACTTCGATATCCAGCATATAGCTGCCCAGGCAAGGTGGCTGCGGCAGGTGATTACAGACAGGAACCTGGTGGTGGTTTATCTTGCCAATCAGCTAAAAAGCTGGCCTGCCTGGAAAAAACAGGCTCCCGATGGGCCCAAAGAGATCAGGCGGATCGTGGATTCGATTACTGGTATGTTTATTTCCTCAAACCCCGAGATCATGCTGGATAGTCATAGTGGCGGCGGCAGCTTCATTTTTGGTTACCTCGATGCTGTTGACAGGATCCCGGATAATATCAGTCGGATCGGTTTTATTGATAGTGATTATGGATATGAGGATTCGTTGCACGGAGCCAAACTTGTTCAATGGCTCAGCGCCTCAAAACAACACTTCCTCTATGTATTGTCTTATAACGACAGTGTGGTGGTCTATAACGGCAAGCCTTTAGTGAGTCCGACAGGTGGCACCTGGTACCGCAGCCAGTTGATGCAAAAAAAGCTGGCAACCGCTCTTTCTTTTAAACGAACGGAAGATACTGCCTTTATCAGCTACCACGCACTCAATAACCGGGTGGCCATCCTTCTCAAGACCAATACAACCGGGAAGATCTACCATACAGAGCAGGTGGCAAGGAACGGGTTCATCCATACCGTAATTGGTGGAACCCGCTATGAGCGGAAAGCGGGTTACCATTATTGGGGAGAAAGGGTATACACCCCTTTTATCTTCAAAGACTGAACTTAGCTGTTTTCTCTTCGCCGGTAATATCACCGGCACTACGTATCTGTACTTGGATATTGCTGATCCATTCACTGCATCCCCTGCTGTACAGGTACTCATTCACCGCATGAATAACCGCCATTACTTCTGCATAGCTGCCTTCCAGTACGGTTGCAAAAGGGCCCACTTCATAACGGATACCTGCGTTTTGAATAATGCCGATCGCCTCATCAACCCATTCATAAGGATGTTTATCAGTTACAACCGGAAGGATCTGGATAGAAGCGTTTATAATAAAAGCGTGCATAATTTATAATTCAGTTACTTCTACAACCGCATCCAGGTTAAGTGCGCCATGTATATGGGGGAACACTTCATTAATAGAACCAGCCAGTTCAAATACCAGCGGACGCTCTACTTTGCTTTTTTCGATCTTCAACTTAACAAGACCAGTTCTTCCTTTGTAATAACGGTCCAGTACACCCGCCACCTGCTGTTCAGTACTGTTATGAATAAATCCTTCAGTGGCCAATGTAGCCGACTCGTAAAAGCCCTTTGCCTGCGCCGCTGCCCATTCTTCTTTGGTTGTAATATGATATATAAAATCCGATTCCATACGCTTTGTTTTACCGATCATTTTTATCAATGATCAAATTATCAATTATTAATTATTTATTACTACTTATTAATTATTTAAAACCGGTTTGATTTTCTGTGCCAGCAGCATCAGGTCGGCCAAAACGATTGCCGTCACTGCCTCGAG
>JANXRX010000185.1 GCA_025352905.1 Bacteroidota bacterium
GGCAAGCTGGTGCGGCCCCTGCCGGAAAGAAAATCCGAATGTAGTTCGCGCTTACAATACTTTCAAGGATAAAAATTTTACGGTGCTGGGTGTATCGCTTGATAAAGAAAAAGAAGACTGGCTGCAGGCAATTAAAGATGACAAGTTAACCTGGACACATGTAAGCGATCTGAAACAATGGGAAAGCAGTATGGTTTCTTTATACGGTTTCGATGGTATCCCCTTTAATGTGCTCGTTGATCCGCAGGGAAAGATTATTGCCACTTCGCTCAGAGGCGAAGAACTGGATAAGAAGCTGGCCGAGGTTTTAAAATAACTGAACGTTGAATGTTGAAAAGAAATGTTATTTACAAAGTATTGTAATAATTAACCGCAGCCACCCAACTCTTCTCATCCTTACCTGATAAACCATTTTGTTTCAAAAAGGCATCTACCTGTGCCCATTTAGGCTGTAAGGCGGTCTCAAGGTTCTTCCGGTTCAGGTTAACTGATGTAAACTGGTTATTATCGAGGATATAATATTGCTCCATGTCTTTATACCGCTGAAGTTTCGAGGCGTTTCCGTATTCGTTATATTCCTCGATATCTTTGGCCACATATTTCAGCAACCCGGTCTTGCCTTCTGCCAGCACCTGCACATATTTATTCCGGTTGATCTTTCCATTAATAGCAAAACCTTTTTTGAATACGGCTGTTTTAGCGGGATCGGCACTTCCTTCAGAAACATATATGGTAGCGGCATCCGGAGTTAATTCAAACGCGGTATCGTGCCGGTTGAATACAAACTTATTATTAAACGCATCGAACTTAAGCGATACATTATTAAATACGTATCCCAGTTCTGTTACCACTTTTGCATTGGCCCAGCTATCTTTCAGGAATTGCGTTCCCTGCACTTCTGTGTGTTGAAAAAAATACGTCACCACCCCGTTATTGCCATTCCGGTCAATGGATCTGTGTTCCTCCAGCGTTTGCGCGTACGTTACAATACTTACACACAAAAGGGTTGCAAAAGCGAGCACTTTTTTCATACGGGTTGTTTATAGTAAACTAAGTTAAAATAATTCATCCTAAAAAAGCCTTAAAAAAACAAAGCCACTGAAGATCAGTGGCTTTGCGTTTATAGTTTGTTAAACCCTGTATTAATAGCCAGGATTCTGAGCGATGTTTGGATTGGCGTTCAATTCAGCTACAGGGATCGGGAAGATCAGTTGCACGGTAGACGGTGTAACAGCTACCGTTACCAATGGGTTCTGGTTAGAGATCTTGGTAAAGCTCCTTTGTAACCTGTAAAGATCCCAGAAACGGCTTCCTTCGAATGCCAGTTCTTTTCTTCTTTCGGTCAGGATATCTTCCAGTACCTGTGCGCCTGCAGAAGCATACCCTGTAAAAGCAGGGTCTCTCTGTATAGCCACTTTGTTAAGATAGATATTGGCATTTACCAAGTCGCCGGTATTATAATAGGCTTCCGCTGCAATTAACAACACATCCGACAGGCGGAGTACTTTTGTATCATCCTTATCGGTAGAGCTTCCCGGGTTTGGATATTTATTTACAAAATAAGCCGTGCCAGACTGGCCACTTCTGGTACCCACAGAGATCAGTCCTTTTCTTACATCGGTAGCAGAATACAGGTTATACACCTCTGCAGTTGTAAGAATATCGCCGTAACCGCTGGTCAAATAAATGTATCCCAACTGATCAAATGTATTGTTGCTGGCCACATCGCTTGCTACTTCAAATAAGGTTTCATTCTTAGTACTGGCTTGTACAGCCGGATTGTTCCAATAGGCCACATAACCTGTACTTGGAAGCATTACAAAACCGCTGCTGGTAGCTACATCCAAAGCCGTTGTTTTGGCATTGGCCCAATCGCCCATAGTTTGGTATACCCTTGCTTCCAGCGCTCTTGCAGCGTATTTTGAAAAATAAGCGGTACCACGGTAAACAGTCATCAGGGAATACGCTTTTTCAAGATCGGCAATGATTGAGGTATATACTTCTTTCACCGTGTTGCGTTTTGGCAAACCGTTCTGGTCAAAAGTATTGATGATAGGGATACCCGGATCGTTCGGCGCAGCAGTAAATGGGTGAGCAAAATTCCTTACCAGTTCAAAATTCATCAACGCACGGGTTGCATAGGCTTCTCCGATGTATTCGTTGATATTGGCGGTTGCGGGAAGGGTGCTACCACCGGAAATTACGGTATTCGCATTCTTGATCGCTATATAAGCACCTGTCCAGATACCAAGGGCATATGCATCATTATTAACGAATATATACTGGTTAAGCGTGGTGTAACGGCCAGAGTTGGATGTGATCACAAAAGTATTATCCCCCATAAGGTCACCCTTAACCGGCAGGGTACGGCCATAGAGGTCGGTGGCCCGCAGAGAACTGTACATACCTGCGTTAGCTACCAGCAGATCGGCTTCGCCTTTAATGGCATCGCTCAATAACACCGATGTGGTCGGCTTATCATCTAAAAAGGTCTTGGAGCAGGAAGTGGCCAGGAAGACCGCTGCTAAAAGAAGTGTATTTATTTTTGATATATATTTCATACTTTTTATTTAAAAGGTTAGCAGGAATTAGAAGCCAATGTTAAGACCGGCAGTAACCGATTTGTTATATAATACGTTCAGGTTAGACTGGCTGGTGATACCTTGCTCCGGATCGAAAGGCAATCTTGGATCATATGTTTTTGTCCAGAGATTGGTACCCCTTACATAGAACCGCAGAGAAGAAACGTGCAGGTTTTTCAGGACCTTTGCATTAGCTGAATAACTGAAAGTAATATTTCTCAGCCTGATAAAATCTCCCTTGTACAGCCACCTGGTAGAAGTACCTACAGAAGAGCTGTTGGTGATCGTGGAAGAAGTATTGGTGGTACCATAGATCAGCTTAGGCACATCTGTGATATCGCCCGGTTTCTGCCACCTGCCCAGTACTGCGTTCAGTTTACCATAAGATGGGTTCACCTCATCATTGAAGTAGTTAGCCCATGAGTCTCTCACATAATTTCCGGCGTTGTAATAGAAATCACCACTCACGCTGAATTCATGGAAAGTAAAGGTGTTAGAGAAACCGCCATAATATTTAGGGCTGGCACTTTTACCGGTAGCAACTGGTAAAGCATTGGGAACGGATAAACCGGCGTTGCTGTAATTGGTAGTAGTGGTGGTTTTGTCGCCATTATTCACTAACCACAATGGGTTTCCTGTAGCAGGATCAACACCGGCATACTCACGCATATAGAACTCGTAGATATCATGTCCGGGTGCAACATACTGTACACCGTTGATGATTTCTTTCTGACCCAATGGCAGCTTGGTAACACGGTTGGTATTGTGTGTGAAGTTAAAGCTCATTTCCCATGAAAAATTCTTAGTGCTCACAGGAGTAGCGTTAACCGTGATCTCAACTCCTTTGTTTTCCAGGGCTCCCACGTTTTTGGTAATCGTACCAAAACCGGTGGTTAAGGAAAGCGGTTGGTTGAACAATAATTTATCGCTCTGTTTGTTGTAGAAATCAACGGTCAGTGATATCCGGTTCTTTAAGAAGCCAACATCAAAACCTCCATCGGTCATGATAGAACGCTCCCACTGCAGATCGGAGTTACCGATACCATTAAAAGTACCACCCGGCTGGTTATTATAGTTAGCGCCAAATCCAAAGGTTTGTCTCGCTGCATAGTTACCTACTTCTGAATTTCCTGAAGAACCATAAGAGGCCCTGAATTTCAGGTCGGAAAGAAAGCTCACATTAGACAGGAAGTTTTCTTTGATCGCGTTCCACGCAACACTTACAGAAGGGAAATTAGCATAGGCATTGTCTGCAGAAAACCTGGAAGAGCCATCTCTCCGGAAAGTACCTGCCAGAACATATTTTCCTTTGTAACTAAGTGATGCCCTTGAGATCAACGAAGCAAAGTGATAGTCAGATCCGCTGCTCGCAGCCGTAATAGGAACAGAGGCAGTTCCTTCTGCTGTTAGCAAGGGAGTTGGGAAATTCTGTGCCTGTGAAGAAATAAAATAACCTCTTGAACCGATTGTTTCGTACGCCACGGTGGCGTCTAAACTAAGATCATTGTTTTTGGTCAGGTTGGCATGATAGTTCAACTGGCTTGTCCAGTCATACAGGAAATACCTTGTATAATAAGCATACGCACGACCTGCTGTAGTAGCGCCGTCGCCATGGAATGGATTGTTATAATAGTATTCTTCCAGGTTATTATACTGTAACCCAACGCCTGAAGTGAATTTCAGGTTCTTGATGATATTATAGTTTATTTCTGCTTTACCGATGGTTGAAAAGTTATCCAGTGAGTGGATATCATTCGCAACTACGTATAAAGGATTGAATACGTTGTTGAAGTTTTTAGTCAGGAGCCTGTCGATATTATATGTACCATCCGCATTGTAAGGGTTGATGGTAGGGCGTGCGAAATAGAATTCCATGGTTGGGCTTGAGAACGCACTCGAGTTACTGATAAACGTTGTTTGTTTAGTATAGGTAGGCTGCAGGCTCAGTGTGAAATTGATCTTAGGGCTGATGATATGCTTAAGGTTAAGCACGCTTGTATATCTTGTCAGGTCAGATCCGATCGTAGTACCCACCTGTTTAAAATATCCACCAGATATAAAGAAGGTAGTTCTTGCATCACCACCCTGGGCGGAGATGTTGAATTGTTGTTGCGGTCCGTTACGTAAAAGCAGGCTTTTCCAGTCTGTGTTCACAGATCCGTCGCCATATGAGTTAGCGGCGGTAAGCGCTGCTGCCTGTGCGGTAGCAAGGCTTGCAGCAGGGTTAGAGATCAGGTATGCGTTGGCATAGCTTTCTTTGAAAAGCGTTAACCAGTCATTTGCATTAACGGGTGTGCCCAGTGCAGGCAAATCGCCGGGCGAATTGATACCCACTTCAGCGGTTGCGTTAAACCTTGTTTTTCCGGCGCTTCCTTTTTTGGTTGTGATAACGATAACACCGTTACCGCCTCTTGCACCATAGATAGAAGTGGCAGCTGCATCTTTTAATACAGAAATAGATTCAATATCATCCGGGTTTAACTGTGCCAATACGTTTGTGGTAGAGGTTGCACGAGACAGGTCACCGCTGTTGATCTGGATTCCGTCAACCACATACAGTGGCTGGGCAGATGCAGAATAAGAACCGATACCCCTGATACGGATAGCCTGGTTGGCGCCGGGCTGACCACTTGACGTAGCAGATTGTAAACCGGCTACTTTACCCTGTAATATCTGGTCAACAGAAGAAAGAGGCACATCCGCCACTTTTTCTCCGCTAACCTTGCTGATAGAAGCAGTTGCTTCTGATTTTTTCTGGGTACCATATCCTACTACCACAACCTCCTGAAGGCTTTCTGAGGTAGATTGTAAAGCAACCGTGATCAGCGTTTTATTGCCGATGGCTACTTCCTGGGTGGTAAAGTTCAGGGAACTGATAACAAGTACTTTGGCTGTAGCAGGCACATTGAGGGAAAAACTTCCATCAGCGCCGGTAGTCGTACCCGTTGTACTGCCTTTCACTAAAACCGAGGCATTGGCAATGGGGGTACTCTTGTCGTCTAAAACCTTTCCTTTTACATTCCGGGTTTGGGCTGCTATTTGCGTAATAGCGAGCACCATGCACAAAAACATTGTGACTAATTTTCTCATAATTCTATTTTTAGTTGGTTGCGGGGACTGCAATTTAGTTAAAGAAAACATAACATGATCTTTAATGACATTTTAATATGTGATTATGCTGCAAGTTTCATCAAAAAACTTGGCGCTTGTAAAGAGAGGAAAAACAGCTTTTTTTATTTGTATATGAATTTTAATCAGTTGTATATAATAAATATAATTAATTTGATTTTATGGCAGTATTTTTTGACAAAAAACTGACATAACTATTTGTAAAAAATATTTTAGAAAGGCTTTTTGATATATATGATATTTTTATATATTATCATTCGCTAAGATTTTCCTGGTTTTTTTGACGACGTACTTAGTATTAATACCGGTAAAAGTACCAGATTCGTCAGCGTACCTACTATTAGAGTAAGCGAAGTAAGCCAGCCAAGCGCCTTGGTTCCGCCAAAATCGCTTAGACAAAAGATGATGAACCCGGCGATCAGCACCAACGAGGTATAGATGATACTGATACCGGTATGTCGGATGGTTTGCACAAGGGTTTCGGGCACTTTATGATGGTATTGGGGCAGTTCCTGTTTATAATTGATCAAAAAACGGATGGTTACATCGATCGCTATCCCAAGCGCTACACTGAACACTAGCACGGTTGAGGGCTTTAAAGAGATCCCTACCCATCCCATTACCCCGGCGGTTACCACCAGGGGGATCAGGTTAGGTATTAGCGAACAAACCAGGATCCGGAAAGAGCGAAACAGGTATAACATACATAAGGTGATCAGCAGGAAGGCCCAGAAGATACTTTCTTTTAATCCTTTGATGATAAAACCCGACCCCTCCAGGAAACTGATACTGCTACCGGTGAAGGTTACATGATAGGCAGCCGTATCAAATAAAGCATCTGCTTTTTTCTGAAAATCGGCCAATAAAAACGGGAGCCTGGCACTGCCCACATCTTTCATATTAATACTGATCCTGGCCATTTGCTTTGAACTGTCCATAAAACTGTTGATCAGGCTGGAGAAACCTTTGGCGCTTGCCGATGTATCTTTTTTTGCCTGGAGATACGGTGCCATGAATGCAAGATCCCCTTCATAAGGCACGCGATAACTGGCGCTGTCGCCATCGAAATATGCCTGTTTCGCAAATTTCAATCCTTCCACAAAAGACAGGGGTCTGGCTGTAGCCGGGTTGGCAGCGATATACGTAGAAAGCTCATCAATTTTTTCAATGGGTTTGATCCGGAAAATGCCTTTTCTCTTTTTGGTATCCACGATAATTTCCAATGGCATCACTCCGCCAAAATTTGTTTCGAACCATTTCAGATCCGTATATACTTTATCATTTTTGGGAAGGTCGTCTACAATAAATGCTTCGCTCTTTATGCGGAAGATCCCTATCACTGCAAGTATCGTTACCACGGCTGTTATCCCATACACCCATTTGGCATGATAAAATGCCCATCGTTCTATTTTCACTAATATTTTTTCCAGCAGTTTGCTGTCGAGATAACGCATGTGTTTGGGCTTTGGCGGAGGGAGATAACTGAGTACGGATGGAATAAATAGGAGCGATATAAAAAATAGCGCCATGATATTACTCCCGGCCACCTGTCCGAATTCTTTTAAAAGATCGCTTCGCGTAAACGCGAAAACAGCAAAACCAATAGCGGCTGCTATATTGCAGAAAAGCGTAACAATACCCATTCGCCCTACCATAGTAACCAACGCCTCTTCTTTATTATTGACTTCACGGTAAACTGTATGGTACTTATTCAGAAAATAAATACAGTTGGGGATCCCGATCACCACCACCAATGGCGGTATGAGTGCGGTTAATAAGGTTATCTTATATCCCAGCAATACGATCGTTCCCAGGCTCCAGACAACACCTATCCCCACTACCAGTAAACTCATCAGCGTTGCGCTGAAAGACCGGAAAAAAGCAAACAGCGTGATCACAGATAATAATAAGGACCCAATGAGAAACCAGTTCATCTCCGCTTTTATGCGGTTGCCGATAGTGGTCCTGATAAAAGGCAGACCGCTGGTAAAAACCGTGGTTCCCGTGTTTTTTTCAAACACGTTTATTTCCTGTATGATATCATTGATCAGTCTTGTCCGGCTCTTGCTGTTAATCGTATCCTTATTAACGCTTACACCCATCAGGTAACTATGGAGTGATGGGTTATACAACAGGTTCTTATAAAAAGGCAATCCTTCAAAAACAATTCTCGCGCTATCAAGTTGATACTGATCGGTAACAGGGTAATGAAATATTTTCAGCGGAACGAGTTGATGTACGGAGGTATCATTTTTCAGGTTAACCGCTTCCGGTATACTCTTGATATCTGTTACACCCGCCACTTTTTTTATGCGCTGATCCAAAGCAGCCACTTCATTAAAAAAAATTTTGTTGTAAAAATTGTCTGCGTGGATCCCGATTACCATTGTATTCCCGTCTGCGCCGAACCTTTTCAGGAAGGCCTGGTAATCACGATACTTCGGATTATCTGTTGGCAGCGCTCTTGTGAAGTCGTAACTCAATTGAACCTGCGAAGCCTTCCATCCCATGAAAATAGTTGCCGCTGCTAATACGAGCAATAATCCAAAACGTTGCTTTACAATGAAGCTTCCTGCTTTATACCACATAATCACATGATTGATTACTACAAAGAAAGCAATAAAACATCAACATAAAATACCGGTGATTTTACGGGTCAAAAAGTTGTTTTCACTGAGTTTGTTTAACGGTTGTTTTTGGCTGCTTTATAACCCTACTTTAGAGTTATCCTATTCCTATGAAAGCCTACAAGCACGCCCTTTTATCCGGGGTATGTATACTGTGGTGTTGCTTTCATGCAATGTCACAATTATGCCCAAGCAATGCCCTCGCGCCTGTTTTTAAACAGGATTTTGGGCAAGGGGTAAGTGCTTTGTCAACCTCAACAGCATTATCCGGTTCCACCAACTATGTGTTTGGCGGTGTAGGTACCGATGGTGACTATGTACTTACGCCTTCCTTTGCAACGGCCAACAAAGCCGACTGGACTACGGGCGGGGATCACACCGGGAATCCTTTTGGAAATATGTTCCTTGTTAATGCGGGCGGCGGCAAATCCATTTTCTTCAAGCAAACCGTTACGGGTCTCTGTTCCGGTTCCATTTTTAATTTTTCTGCCTGGCTGGCAAATGCGAATACGCCCAATACCATTGGCGTTTGCGGCGCATCTTATTTGTACCCGAACGTGATCTTTAATATCAAGGATCTTTCCGGTACCGTTCTCGCCACTTTTAATACCGGGAACCTGCCCTTATCGCCTAATGCCGGGCCGGCTAACTGGAAGCAATACGGTTTCCAGTTCTCCCTGCCTAACGGAACCACATCGCTTGTATTGGAAATGGTAGACTATTACGGCGGCGCTGCTGCCTGTGGAAATGACCTTGCGCTTGATGATATTCTTTTTACTGCCTGTACACCGCAGGTAAATATTTCATTAAGCACTACGTCTACTATCTGCTCCGGCTCAAGCACCTCTATCAGTTCAACACTCGTTAACAGCCCTTTTACAACCCCCGCTTACCAATGGCAGAAAAGTACCGATAACGGAGGTACCTGGAATAATATCGGTACGGCCAGCACCAGCGCCGATACCTATGCATTAAATAATGTTGTGGCAGCAGACGGCGCCTGGTACCGGATATTGGTTGGCCCCAATGTATCCAGCCTGTCTTCCCAGTCCTGCGTTACGGCGTCCAATCCTATTTCTTTAACTGTGTACACTTCCCCAACGGCCGCGGTCTCGGCCAATCCGCTGGTGTGTACCAGTCTTGGATTAAATCTTTCTTCTTC
>JANXRX010000187.1 GCA_025352905.1 Bacteroidota bacterium
CCCTGTAAGGGCTACCCTAACATTCCCGATCATTCACCGGTTCGATCACGTCAGGGTAGCCCTTACAGGGCAAAATGAACATTCATCGCTTCATGGAAAAAAATAAAAAACGGAACGAATGCCCGGGATGGGGCTACCGCCTTCATAATGCCCTTATTACCACTAATATTACTATCTTTCATATTTCAATAAACGTTCTTACGAATACTTTAATAGCTTATGCAAGGTTAGATGAAATAATAAATTTTTTAACGACTAATACTCCAGCAAAAAAAACAGGGCTATAAAAAGATAACATTAAACAATAATTATGTTTCCTTCTTTTCACGCTACTATCCTCGAGGCCATCGGTAATACACCCATGGTAAAACTGTCTAAAATAGTTCCTGCTGACTGTGCAGATATTTATGTTAAGCTGGAATACTTTAATCCAACCGGCTCATACAAAGACAGGATGGCGCTGGCCATTGTGGAAGAAGCAGAAAAACGGGGCGACATCAAACCCGGTACCCGGATCGTTGAATATACGGGTGGCAGTACCGGTACTTCCCTGGCTTTTGTTTGTGCGGTGAAGGGCCATCATTTCAGGGCCATTACTTCTGATGCGTTTGCGAAAGAAAAGCTGCAGACCATCAAACTATTTGGTGCCGAACTTGAGATTGTTCCTTCAGTGGATGGAAAAATAACTCCCGATCTGTTCCTTAGAATGGAAGAACGTGTTTTACAGTTACAGGAAGAGGGCTGTTACTGGACGGAGCAATTTGAGAACAGGGATGCATTGATCGGTTATGGTTATCTCGGGAGAGAGATCATAGACCAGCTTAACAGGCCCATTGATGTTTTCTGCGCAGCCGTTGGCACAGGAGGGATGATGACCGGTGTAGCAGCCGTACTGAAAAAAGTAAATGATTCCACCCGCATCATCGCACTCGAACCCGCCGGTTCTCCCATATTAACCAAAGGTGAAAAAGGAAGTCACCGCGTAGAGGGAACCGGTACCGGTCGGATTGTGCCATTATTGCAAAACCGCCATGACTATGAAGCAAGGGCCATTGACGAAGATAAAGGAAGAGAAATGGCCCGGCTCCTCGCTAAACAGGAAGGCATATTTGCCGGCACTTCCAGCGGATTAAATGTATTTGCTGCGATAGAATTGGGCAAAGAACTCGGTCCCGGCCATACCATTGTTACCGTTGCTGTTGATTCGGGAATGAAATATCTGGCCGGAGATCTTTTTGGTTAAGTAATCGGTGAATCGCCCCCTGCCCTGCTAAAAACCTTTCCGCTGAACGCGTTTCAGTCGTTAACTTTAGTGCTCAACCAATACTACATGAGAAAATATATTCTTCCGGCGTTTATGCTTGTCATTCTATCCCAGGCTGGCTTTGCACAAACCACTATCAACCGTGATCCGGAAATTGAACAGATGGTGAAAGAGGTTTCATCCGATTCGCTGCAGTCTTATATCCTCAAAATGGTTAGCCTTGGCACCCGCAACACGCTGAGTACGCAATCCAATACGAGCCGTGGCATTGGCGCGGCCAGAGTTTGGGTGCTTAGTAAATTCAATGAATTTGCCAGGCAAAGCAATGGCAGGCTCTCTGCTTTTATTGATACAACCATTTACAAAGGCGATAACCGCCGGGTAAGCCGCGATATAGTATTAGGTAATGTAGTGGCTACTTTAAAAGGAACTGACCCGAATGACAAACGCATTTTCCTGATCAGCGGGCACCTGGATAATATGCGCAGCAGCCCAACCGACAGTACAGGCGACGCCCCCGGTGCCAACGATGATGGAAGCGGGTCTGCTGCCGTGCTCGAGTGTGCCAGGATCATGAGTAAACACTCCTTCTCCGCCACGATCATATTTATAACCGTAAGCGGTGAAGAACAGGGTCTGCTAGGTGCCGATTACAATGCCAAGAAAGCAAAAAGAGATGGCTGGAATATTGAAGCTGTTTTGAATAATGATATCATGGGTAGCAATAACAGCAGCGAAACAAAGATCGTAGACAATACCCGTATCCGTGTTTTTAGTGAAGGATTATCTGTGCTGGATACGGGACGGGTTGCTACCAATATCCGTAACCTTGGTCTCGAGAATGACGGCAAAGCAAGACAACTGGCCCGCTATGTAAAAGAGATCGGCGAACGGTATATTGAGAATCTGGAAGTGGTGCTGATATACCGTAACGACAGGTTCTTACGCGGCGGCGATCATACGCCTTATGTACTGAACGGTTACGCTGCTGTGCGTATCACAGAAATGAATGAAAACTATTATCACCAGCACCAGGATGTACGTATGGAGAAAGGTCTTCAATATGGCGACCTGCCTGAATTCATGGACTTTGAATACCTGCGTAAGAACACCGGTATGAATTTGTCTAACCTGGCCAATTTAGCTAAGGCCCCTGCCATGCCGGAAGAAGTAAGGGTGGAAGCAAGAAGGTTAAGCAATTATACTTCTCTCAGTTGGAAGGCCCCAAAGACCGGGAAACCAAAAGGTTACTATATCCTGATGCGGGAAACGACCAGCGCTTTCTGGCAAAAGAAATTCTTTACAACACAAACCGAATACGTATTGCCCTATTCAAAAGACAATTATTTCTTTGCCGTACAATCGGTTGGCGAGACGGGAAATGAAAGTTTAGCAGTTGTTCCGGGAGTACTGGGAAGATAACTATTTTATTTTTTCCGGCACCAATCTCTCCGATACTTTTTCAGCTCCGCGCAATCCGCCTTCGTGGTACTCTGCATCTTCATTCACGTCCCAGAGATCATACAGTTCCTTGCCGGCAATAATATTTTTTGCGGCCAGCATGGCTGTCATCATGCTATGGTCCTGGTTATTGTATTTATGCATTCCGTTGCGGCCCACAAGATAGAGTCCGGGATAATTTTTTAATGCCTCACGAACGTCTTCAACATTTTCTTTATAAGAATGATCATACACAGGATACGCTTTCTGCTGGCGTACCACGTATCCATCCACCACGGCGCTGTCTTTGGTTAACCCGATCTGCTCAATCTCTTTTTTAGCAAGGTTGATCAGTGTTTCATCGCTGCTTGTCCATAAACCATCCCCTTCAAAACAAAAATACTCCAGTCCATAACAGGCCATATTGGGATCGGGCACCATATACGGACTCCAGGATTTAAAATTCTGTATCCTGCCCACTTTTACACTCGGGTCGTGAATATAGATCCAGTTATCACTGAATGCGTCTTCATCTTTACAGATCAATACCACGGTTAAAAAATCACGGTAACCGAGGTGTTGCGATGAGCTAAAAGCTTTTTCAGGGAAACGTGGTGTAACAGAAGCGATCATTTCACGCATCGGCGCTGAAGACAATACATGGTCAAACCCATCAAACGTTCTTCCATTTGTTGTATGAACCGTCCATTTACCATCGGCCATATGGATATCTTTTACACCGCAATTCATTTCTACCTGCACACCCATGGCTTTGCATTTATCCCGGCATGTTTCCCACATCATTCCAGGGCCATATTTGGGATAGCGGAAAGAATCGATCAGCGTCTTGATCACTTTATCTTTATTACCGCCACCCTGTTTAGGTTTGAACAAAGCGTTCCATATCGCGCTGCTCAGAGATAATCCTTTGATACGCTGCGCCGCCCAATCGGCAGAAATCTCCCGGCAGGGAATACCCCATACTTTTTCAGTATAGGTTTTGAAGAAAATATTAAAGAGTCGTTTCCCAAACTGGTTGATTACCCAATCTTCGAAATTCGCAGGGTTCTTAACGGGAAACATTTTAGCTTTAAGATAACTCAGTACACATAATGTACTTTCAACAATACCCAGTTTTCTCAATGCCTCGAAAGCAGCCAAGGGGTAAGCAAAGAATTTTTTATTATAATAGATCCGTGAACTGCGTGGGCGTTCCAGCATTTCATCACCCAGGATCTCCGTCCAGAAATCTTCCACTTCTTTTGATTTGGAAAAAAACCGGTGACCGCCAATATCAAAATGATATCCTTTATACGATTCCGTACGCGAGATCCCACCTACATATTTCGGGTCCTTTTCAAATACGATTACTTCCTGTTTTGCTTTGCCTAAGAGGTAAGCAGCCGTTAGTCCCGCCGGCCCTGCACCAATAATAGCTACTCGTTTTGTCATGATGTATATCCTCTGTAAATAATAGTTACCCGATTATCGCGCCAAAGGTGTGAAATAATTGTGGTATACTGCTATTTTTGCCCCGCTAACTTAACAGATCGTTTGTAAATACTATAAAATGGCGCAACCTGACCTTACTATTTATTACAGATCTTTCGCAGATCTGACCCCGATAGAACTATACACCATTATGCGCCTTCGCAACGAGGTGTTTGTAGTGGAGCAAAAATGCGTTTACCAGGATGCGGATAATAAAGACCTGCCATCTTATCACCTGATGATATGGGATACAGAAAAGCTGGTGGCCTATGCGCGTTTATTACCTAAAGGATTGTCTTTTGAACAGGTATCCATCGGCCGTGTGATCAGTTCTCCTGCATACCGGAACAGGGGTATCGGAAAAATACTGGTAGCACAGGCAATCACTGCCTGTAGGGAATTATTCGGAACAAGCGAGATCAAGATCGGTGCCCAGTTATACCTGAAACGTTTTTATGAATCTTTTGGCTTTGTTCAGTCGGGCGAACATTATATGGAAGATGATATTGAACATATCCCCATGATATTAGTATAGCCACAGATCGCACAGATTAATTATAATCCCAATTCGACCTTAAGAAATTTAGAAGTGTGGCTGGCTACAACATTGACCATTTTTTCAGGCACCCCTTCAAATAAAATAGTTCCTCCTCCGTCTCCACCCTCCGGACCGAGATCAATAATATGATCGGCTACTTTGATCACATCGAGGTTGTGCTCAATCACCAGCACACTGTTGCCACGGTCGACCAATTTATTCAACACATCCAGTAAGTGCTGGATATCCTGGAAGTGCAGACCGGTGGTGGGTTCATCCAGGATATAAAATGTTTTACCGGTATCTTTTTTACCGAGTTCAGTGGCCAGTTTTACACGCTGTGCTTCTCCCCCGCTAAGGGTTACCGCCGATTGGCCAAGGGTGATATATCCCAAGCCAACATCCTGTAATACTTTTATTTTCCGGTACAGGAAAGAAATGGGTTGAAAAAATTCACAGGCCTCATCAACCGTCATATTCAGTACATCACTGATCGATTTGCCTTTATACCGGATTTCAAGTGTTTCACGATTATATCTTTTGCCATTGCATTTTTCGCAGTGCACATATACATCCGGTAAAAAATTCATTTCTATTACGCGCATCCCGCCACCCTCACAAACATCGCAGCGGCCTCCTTTTACATTAAAAGAAAAACGCCCGGCATTATAACCCCGGATCTTCGCTTCGGGTACGGCCGCAAATAATGTCCTGATCTCTGTAAAGAAACCACAGTAGGTAGCTGGGTTACTGCGCGGTGTGCGCCCGATAGGCGATTGATCTATCTCGATTACTTTATCAATATGTTCCAGTCCACTGATACCTTTAAAAGGCATCGGTGTTACGCGGCTGTTATAACAATGTTTGGAAAGAAGCGGATATAAGGTTTCATTGATCAGGGTAGATTTACCACTGCCGCTTACACCGCTTACCACGATGAGTTTACCCAGTGGGAATTTCACGTTCACATTCTTCAGGTTATTGCCTGATGCGCCTTTCAGTTCCAGTATCTTTCCATTACCCTGTCTTCTTTCTGCAGGAATAGCGATACTTTTTTTGCCGCTCAGGTATAAAGCCGTTTCTGATTTGCTTTGCAACACTTCTTTGGGCGTGCCGGCGGCAACCACGTAACCACCATAGATTCCCGCTTTGGGGCCTATATCTACGAGGTGATCGGCAGCCATCATAATATCCTTGTCATGTTCAACCACCAATACGCTGTTGCCGATATTTCGCAGGTTTTGCAGGGCCAGTATCAATTGATGGTTATCGCGCTGGTGTAACCCGATAGAAGGTTCATCAAGAATATACGTGATACCCTGTAACTGCGATCCGATCTGCGTGGCCAAACGGATCCTTTGCGATTCGCCGCCGCTTAACGACCTGGATGGCCTGTTCAGCGAAAGATACGTAAGACCCACATCCAGCAAAAAACTGACGCGTTCCCTGATCTCTTTCAGAATATCCTTTGCGATCAGATTTTGTTTTTTACTCAGCCTGTCTTCCACATCCGTAAACCATACATATAGTTTATCCAGGTTAAGATTACTTAGCTCTGCAATATTTTTCCCGTCGACTTTGAACCAAAGACTTTCTTTTTTTAAACGTTCGCCGTTGCAGCTGCCGCACACTTTCAGTTCCATGAATTTCTCAACCCATTCATGCAGGCTCTCCGTGCTGTTGCCACCTGAGAACCAGCGCTTCAACATGGGAATGATACCTTCGAACTCGCCCTCATAAGGCTGGCCTGTCGGGATCTCATCAGAGTCGGTCACTTCTAAGGAGCTGCCTTCTTCATTACCGTATAACAGGATATTCAGCGCGGGTTCAGGGAGGTCCTTAATGGGTTTGCTTAAATTGATCCGATGTTTTTTAGCCAATACTTCCACGCTGCGGAAAAGATAGGCGTCTCTCTGTTCGCCCAATGGCGCGATACCGCCTTCATTCACACTTAGCTTGGTATCGGGCAATACCGCTTCCATACTGATGGTATATACGCTGCCCAATCCCTTACAGGTGGGGCAGGCGCCGTAGGGTGAGTTAAAAGAGAAGGCATTCGGAGAAGGTTCTTCATAACTGATCCCCGTATCCTCGCACATTAACTGTTTCGAATACTGGATCAGTTTCTGCGTATCATTCACCAGCATGAACATCAGGTCCTTACCCATGCGCAGGGATTGCTGAACGCTCTGGCTCACACGTGTCTTCATATCATCCGTTACCGGCAGCCGGTCGATCACCACTTCAATATCATGTATTTTATACCGGTCAACCTGCATTTTAGGCGTAAGGTCCAGGATCTCTCCATCTACCCTCACTTTTACAAAACCCTTTTTTCGTACATCCTCGAACAGTTCACGGTAATGTCCTTTTCGTCCCCTTACCAGCGGCGCAAGTAAGGTGATCTTTTTATTTTTGAAACGGGTAAAAATATTTTCTACGATTTCCTCTTCACTGAACTTCACCATTTTCTTCCCGGTATTATAACTGTATGCCTCTCCTATTCTCGCAAACAGCAGGCGCATAAAATCATATACTTCCGTAACCGTACCCACCGTAGAACGCGGATTTTTATTAGTGGTTTTCTGTTCGATGGAAATGACAGGGGATAAGCCGGTGATCTTGTCTACATCAGGCCGTTCCATATCGCCGATGAATTGTCGCGCATACGCGCTGAAGCTTTCCATATAGCGGCGCTGCCCTTCATTATAGATCGTATCAAAGGCTAAGGATGATTTTCCGCTGCCGCTTACCCCGGTAAAAACAACCAGTTTGTTTTTAGGAATGGAAATATCAATATTCTTAAGGTTATGTTCTCTCGCTCCGGATACCTCTATAAATTCTTTCGGCGCACTGCCGGGTTTTACTGTCTTTGCCATATGTTGGGTCGTAAAGATAAGAACAACCGGGAAGCCGAATAGTTGTATTTCCGCCAATTTTAAGATTATTTTTTTTGCCCCGAAACCTTTACTGGATAAGCATTCCAGGAAACAGGGTTCTGAATTTTAAAATTAGAATTTGGAATTGTAGAATTTTCCGTTATACATTTGTAGCAGTTCTTTTCAGCATACTTATCAAGAAAGGCAGAGGGATTTTGGCCCGTTGAAGCCTTGGCAACCCATACAGTTTACTCAATTGTATGAAGGTGCCAACTCCGACCACGAAAGTGGAGAGATAAGTCAGAGTCCCCACCCACCCCCGGCCCCTGGAAGGGGGAGTTAGATAAGTTATCTGACTGTGGTTCCCCCTCTTACTTATTTTTCCTGTTCCTGTTAGAAGTTTTTTGTTAAGTCACCCGAAAAGGTCTTAACCAGATTATTAATTCTCTAACCCTTGCGCCGGCGCTAAAGCTATGGCGCAGACACTGGGCGGGATAAAATTTTTTACATGAGCAGTGCTACTGAATTGATCCACAGCATCCCGGTTGACCCGTTAACGGGTGCCATTTCTGTTCCGATCTACCAAACCTCCACCTACGTGCAGGATGCACCGGGGGTAAACAAAGGATATGATTATGCCCGTTCCAACAACCCTACCCGTGGTGTTCTGGAACAACTGATCGCAGAACTCGAAAAAGGGGAAATGGGTATTGCCTTTGGCAGCGGGCTCGCGGCGATCGATGCGGTGGTAAAACTGCTGAAATCGGGCGATGAGATATTGGCGGTAGATGATATCTATGGCGGGGCCTTCCGCTTATTCGGCAGCATCTATGAAAAGTTCGGGATAACCGTTACGTATACCGACACATCAAATATTGAAAATGTGTTCAATGCACTCAGCTCCAATACAAAACTTATCTGGCTCGAATCGCCTACCAATCCTACTTTAAAGATCTCTGATATTGAAGCCATCGCCAGGATCGCAAAAGCGCAGGGATGCTTGTTATGTGTTGACAATACTTTTGCCTCACCCGTATTACAGCAACCGATCGCTTTGGGGGCGGATATTGTGGTACACAGTGCAACCAAATACCTGGGCGGACACAGCGACCTGATAGCCGGGCTGGTGGTAACAAAAACAAAGGAACTGGGTGAAAAGATTAAATATATTCAAAACGCCTGCGGGGCCATACTGGCGCCGTTCGACAGCTGGCTGGTGATCCGTGGGATTGAAACACTGCATCTCAGGATAAAACAACATTGTGCCTCTGCCCTGGAAGTAGCCAGGTTCCTGGAAACACACCCGGCGGTAGAAAAAGTATTTTATCCCGGCCTGGCCACACATCCTAATCATACTGTTGCTAAAAAACAATCCAAAGGCTTTGGCGGGATCGTATCTTTTACCCTGAAAAATGATTCGGAAGAAGCGGCGGTTCAATTAGTTACTCAAACGAGGCTATTCAAATTAGCAGAAAGCCTGGGGGGTATTAAAAGCCTTGTGTCGCACCCGGCTAATATGACGCATAAATCCATTCCCGCTGCAAAAAGAAGGGCCGCGGGTGTTGCCGATAGCCTGATCCGGTTATCAGTAGGACTGGAAGATGCTGAAGACCTGGTGGCCGATCTTGAGCAGGCTTTTGAAAAAGCAACGGGTGCAAAAAGCAAGCAATCAACCGTATTATCATATTAAAATAAAAATTGGTAACACAACGAAAGTCTATTAGTTTTATAGGATAAAATATGCGAACAACCTGCAACACATATCATCACCTGCTTCTGTCAGCAGAAAGCTGTTGTTGCGGTATAAGTTATTATATGCCATAAGGCATATACTGTTATCCTCCAAACCATAGGCCCCCTTTATTTAAAACAAACCTCTTTTACACACTTCACCTAAAACAACTTTTATGAGTCATCCACACCGGTTTGAAACATTACAACTGCACGCAGGTCAACAGATAGATCCCACTACCAAAGCAAGGGCAGTACCTATTTACCAGACCACCTCTTATGCCTTCAACAATTCGGCACACGCGGCCAATCTTTTTGGATTAAAAGAATTCGGGAACATCTATACGCGTATCATGAACCCGACAACGGATGTTTTTGAACAAAGGATCGCTGCCCTCGAAGGAGGTGTAGCGGCATTGGCAGTAGGTTCGGGACAGGCGGCACAGTTCCTGGCGCTGAATAATATTTTACAGGCCGGCGATAATTTTGTAAGTACCACTTTCCTGTATGGCGGTACCTATAACCAGTTCAAAGTGGCTTTTAAACGTTTAGGTGTGGAAGCCAGGTTTGCGGATGGTGATGATCCGGCAAGTTTTGAAAAGCATATTGATAAAAAAACAAAAGCCATATACCTCGAAACCATCGGTAACCCGAGACTGAATATCCCTGATTTTGAAAAATTTGCTGCGCTGGCGAAAAAACATGACCTGCCGCTGATCGTTGACAATACATTTGGTACCGGCGGTTACCTGTTCCGCCCTTTAGAACATGGCGCTAACGTAGTGGTTGAGTCCAGCACAAAATGGATCGGCGGGCATGGGACCACTATTGGTGGTGTGATTGTTGACGGTGGTAATTACAATTGGGGCAACGGTAAATTTACCCAGTTCACAGAACCGAGTGAAGGGTACCATGGATTGAAGTTCTGGGATATTTTCGGAGAAGGAAATCCGTTAGGCTTACCCAATATCGCTTTTGCCATCCGTGCAAGAGTGGAAGGATTGCGCGACTTTGGTTCTTCGCAAAGCCCTTTTAATTCGTTCCTTTTATTACAGGGTATCGAAACATTGAGTTTACGGGTTCAGCGTCATGTGGATAATGCATTGGCATTGGCGCAATGGTTAGAAAAACATCCGCATGTGGATTTTGTACAATACCCCGGCCTGCCTTCCGATAAATACCATACCCTTGCTAAAAAATACCTGAAAAATGGGTTTGGTGGCGTCTTGAATTTTGGTGTAAAGGGCGATAAGGAAAATGCGAGCAAATTTATTGATTCATTAAAATTAGTGAGCCATCTTGCTAATGTGGGCGATGCCAAATCATTGGCCATCCATCCCGCATCCACTACGCATGAGCAGTTGAGCGAAGCGGAGCAGGTTGCTTCAGGCGTACAGCCCAACCAGGTGCGTATCAGTACCGGTATTGAACACATTGAGGATATCAAAGCTGATTTTGAACAGGCATTTGCCCAGGTATTCCCTAAATAGACCGCAGGTAAAGTGACGAAAATATTTCAGTACAGCGAGCCATTCCTGCTTGAATCGGGTATCCGTTTACCAGGATTTCATTTAGCATACACTGTGTATGGTGAACTGAATGAGCAGAAGAATAATGCGGCGTGGATTTTTCATGCATTGACCGCTAATAGTAATGCAGTAGAATGGTGGCCCGGACTGGTAGGTGAAAACACTTTCTTTGACCCTGCAAAATATTTCATCGTTTGTGCGAATATGCCGGGCAGTTGTTATGGCAGCCTTGGCCCGTTTGATGCGGATCCGCTTTCGGCCGAAACGTATTACCATCATTTCCCGGTTTTTACAACAAGGGATATGGTACGCGCTTACCGGCATTTGCAGGCGTTTTTAGGAATAGAACATATCCATATCGGGATAGGCGGTTCTATGGGCGGGCAGCAATTGCTCGAATGGGCAGTGGAAGATCCTTCCGTTTTTGAATACATCATTCCGCTGGCCACCAATGCGTTTCATTCTCCCTGGGGAATTGCTTTCAATGCCACACAAAGACATTGTATCGAAAAAGATCTTAGCTGGAAAGAAAAAGACGAGCGGGCCGGTCTGGAAGGGATGTCATTGGCCCGGGAGATCGCGCTGCTTTCCTACCGTAATTACCATACCTACCTGCTAAACCAGTCGGAAACCGATATTGAAAAAACGGGCGCGTATAAAACGGAAACCTATCAGCAATACCAGGGGCATAAGCTGGCAGCCAGGTTCAATGCATTCAGTTATTTTTTTCTGAGCAGGGCTATGGACGCACATCATATAGGCAGGGGCCGCGGGTCGGCCATCAGCGCATTAGAGCGGATCACGGCCAAAACACTGGTATTGAGCATCAGTTCCGATCTGTTGTTCCCCGTTGAAGAACAGGTATTCCTGGCAACGCATATTAAAAACGCTGTGCATACCATCATTGATTCAGATTATGGTCATGATGGTTTTTTACTTGAGTTTACACAGATCGAAAAAGCGATCAGGCTATTTATTTCTTAAAAGAATTATCATGGAAACACACAAACAGTTAACAATAGGTTTATTTGGTTTTGGCGTAGTAGGCGAAGGTCTATACAAGGTTTTACAACAGACCCCGTCGCTCAAAGCCTCCATCAAAAAGATCTGTATCAAAAATCCGGGGAAGAAAAGAGATGCCCCTGCGTCTTTATTTACAACCGATAAGGATGAATTACTGTTTGATGAAGAGATTAATGTGATTGTTGAAGTGATAGATGATGCCAATGCGGCTTTTACGATCATATCAACCGCCCTGCGAAACGGAAAGGCCGTTGTGAGCGCCAGTAAAAAGATGATTGCCGAACATTTGCCGGAAATACTACAGTTACAGCGGGAAACCGGGTTGCCCTTCCTGTGCGAGTCTGCCGCCTGTGCTTCCATCCCTGTGATACGCAATCTCGAAGAATATTACGACAACGATCTTCTTCATTCGATCAAGGCGATCGTAAACGGGTCAACAAATTTTATCCTTACAAAAATGTTCGAGGATAAACTGGATTTTACTTCGGCATTATTGCTGGCCAAGCAACTGGGCTTTGCGGAAAGCGATTCCAAATTAGATGTGGAAGGATATGATGCCGTTAACAAGTGGACCATCCTGCTGAACCATGCATATGGTATTGTGGAACACCCTGATCATATTTTATTTACCGGGATACAGAATATCCAGTTGAGCGATGCGGTAGTTGCCAAAGAGAAAAATTTTGATATCAAGCTGATAGCGCAGGCAAAAAAACTGGGTAATGGTAAAGTGGCTGCTTTTGTTCTGCCCCAGTTCATAAAACTGGATGAGCCGCTTTCCTTTGTAAAAAATGAGTACAATGGCGTAGTGATCGAAAGTGGTTTTGCCGATAAACAATTCTTTTATGGCAAGGGCGCAGGCAGTTTCCCTACCGCCTCCGCGGTATTAAGTGATATTTCAGCATTGCGGTATAATTACCGTTATGAATACAAAAAATTGTATCACCACCAGCCGCATCAACTCACAGACGATTATTACCTGAAAGTATACCTGAGTTTTGATGACTGGAAATACATACCACGCGAAAAATTTGAATGGATAGAAGAATGGCACGCAGATGCCGAAAGAAAATACCTGGTAGGCGTTCTGCATGTCCGCAACCTAACAGAAGCCACCTGGTGGAAAGAGAATAATACTTCTCTCATCCTCACCACGGAGCCCATTATCGACAACCTCGATATCATTAACCTGAAGAAAAGGAGTCTTGAGCTGGCGGGGATTGTATAAAAGACCTACTGACTTAATAATCCATTAGATTTGCATAGCTTATTCCCTACTATGCAATCCCTACACACCCGCAATTTCCGGATAGGTATTCTGATCAGTTTTTGTGCTGCACTGTACTTATTATTGTCGTGCTGGTTTATTGGCAGAGTAAGGTTTTTTCTTCTGCTGAACACAGACGGCGGCCCCGTTGCAGATATGTTTTTCAGGTACTGGACCTATCTTGGCGACGGCATCGCATGGGTGATTGTAGTGATACTTGTTTTTATTTACCGGAAACAATATTTGCCGATGATCTTTTCGGCGATCCTGGTCTCTACCCTGATCACGCAGGTGACAAAGAATTATATCTTCCCCAACGAACCCAGGCCCATGTTCGGATTGATAGACAGCAACAAGATCCACACCGTTCGCGGCGTGGAGTTATATACGGTTAACAGTTTCCCATCCGGGCATACGGGTACTGCTTTCACTATTTTTTTGTTAGCCTGTTTATTGATAAGAAACCGTTGGGTAATACCGGCTGGGTTTTGTTATGCGCTGTTGGTAGGGTATTCGAGGATATACCTTGCAGAGCATTTTCCGCTGGATGTTGGCGCCGGCATCATAACCGGTATCCTAACGGTATTGTTATCAGTTGACATTCAAAAAAGATGGGCGCTGCGGCATAGAAAATGATCCCGCCATTCGTAATAAAAGCCCTCTTTTATCGTTTACTGTTCAACGAATAATATTTTTCTTATGCCCCCCGTAAAAATTACTGTTTGTACCCTTTCCTGTATTTTCCTGTTTTCTGCTCTTATGGCCCAGGACACGAGCCAGCAGGTGGTTCCCGGCAGAACTAACCACAAAGCACAACTAAGCAAACCCTATGTAATATTGATCTCGGCGGATGGTTTCCGTGCCGACCTGGTTGATAAATACCATGCGGTTAACCTGGCCCGGTTACGAAAACAGGGTGTAGCGGCCAGCTATATGCTGCCTTCCTTCCCTTCGGTTACTTTTCCAAACCATTATTCCATCATTACCGGCCTCTATCCCGCCCATCATGGATTGGTAGATAATTCTTTCTACGATTCTGTACGGGATACTACCTATAGTATGGCCAATAAAAAACAGGTAACAGAAGCTTACTGGTATGGCGGTACCCCTTTATGGGTGCTGGCAGAAAAACAGTATATGCTTTCGGCCAGTTTTTACTGGGTAGCTTCTGAAAGTAATATCCAGGATACAAAGCCTACGTATTACTATAACTACAATGATAAGATTCCCATTGATTCCCGCATACAAACCGTAAAGAACTGGCTGCAATTGCCGGAGAATAAGCGGCCGCATTTTATTACTTTTTATTTCCCGGAAGTTGACCATGCAGAACATATCTATGGCCCTGATTCAAAAGAAACAGCTGCGTCTGTGCATTTTGTGGATGAAAGTGTAGGCAGGCTGGTGGCCATGACAGACTCATTGCACCTGCCTGTTAATTTCATCTTTGTTTCGGATCATGGAATGACAGCGGTGGATACCAAAAATACCCTGAAGCTACCCGCTGCGGTGGATACCACTAAATTCTATATTCCCCAGGGGGATGCCCTGGTGCACCTGTACGCGAAAGATAAAAAAGATGTAATGCCTACCTACCAGGCATTGCAGAAAGAGGCAAAGGATTTTGATGTGTACCTGGCGGAGGATATGCCCGCAAAATGGCACTATAGCCGGAAAGATGATCATTATAACCGCATAGGCGATATATTGCTGATACCCCATTTGCCAAAAGTGTTTAACCTAAGCAGGCGCGCACCCTCTCTCGGCAAACATGGCTTTGATCCTGCACTCCGGGATATGCATGCAAGCTTTTATGCATGGGGGCCCGCATTTAAACAACATCTGCAGATTAAAGGATTTGAGAACATACATGTATATCCATTGATTGCCACTATTCTCGGATTGACCTATTCCAAAAACATGATCGATGGGAAACCGGAGGTCCTGAAACCGGTTTTACAGAAAAAATAAAAAACAGGGCCACTCTATGAAAAAGCTATACGCAAACGATAGGAAATACGCTAAACCCGGAGAAAAAAAGTATTATATTGGACCACCCGATTTGCTTGACCGGCCCTTCCCTCCAGAGCCTGCCTGCATTTCAATGCATAGAAAAGAAGCCTTTTAATGAAAGCAATACGAAAAGTTATCTGTCCCTTTTTATTCATGTCCTTTTCGGTATGTACCGGTATTGCCCAAAGCCCATTATATAAACTGCCTTACGATATCAATATCGGTGTTACTAAAAACCAGGAAATAGAAGGAAAGGGAGTTTGTGTTGCGAAGATAAAAAAATCCGACTCCAGCTTTAAATGTGCCCGGTATAATATGGGCGATAAATTTTACGCGTATTCAAATGTTGATGAGGTAGTCACTAAAATAAGTTTTCTATCGGTTTCACACCATGTATTGCCGCAAAACTGGTTGGCCCTTGGCCTGCGGCTGGCTTCCAGTTACCGGTACAGGAAGATCAAGACCACCAATGAATTGAATCCAAAGACACAGGAAAACGAAGGAGGTAATTCCCAAAAAGAATTTATTGATATCATTACCGCCAACGGCGCAACCAACATCACCAGAAACCTGAGTTATTCCAGCGATTACCAGATAGGCGAAGTGATCTCCTTTGTGATCGGCAAACTTCATTATGATGCAGAGTTCATTAAATGGGTCAAACCCAAATGGTGCGAAAACTGCCCAACGTATACGGATTATGATAATGGACTCGTGTCTATTGAGGTCATTGAGTCTTATTAAAAAGAATAACGGATGACAGAAAACAATTCATGCTGTCATCTGTCATCTAATCCTTCCACCGCCACTCCCCTGCGATCTGCAATGGCTCCTTCAAATTATTCTTTAACAGGAAAGCCCGTGTTTCGGTATCCGTAAAATGTTTGGCGCTGATCTCTTTTGCATCAGCAATACCATACAGCAACATTGCGCTAAAACGAACAGTGTTTTTCAATCCCCGCTCATCCACCAGTTTAAAATTATCACAGTCGGCATGATAGCATGGCCCTGCATTATTTGGTAAACCACCACCCATTCCGCCGCCGGTAGGAACTCCATACAGCATAAAAGGCTGGTGATCGCTATGCAAACCGGCGCCACTGCGGAACGTATTCTTAAAACTGGTATCAAGGTTATTAGCAATAGCGCCGATCGACTGGAACAATTCCTTACTTTCTTCAGCCGTACTGGAATATCCTTTCGGGTCATTGGTCATATCGTAGTTGAGCATATAACGAAGCTGATCGATATGTTTTTCTTTTACAGCAAGATCCACATAGGCTTTGGATCCCAGCAGGCCCTCTTCCTCGCCCATGAACAGCACAAATTCTACGGTTCTTTCAGGTTGAAGTTTTAATACTTTAAAAGTCCGTGCAATATCCAGTACCGCGAAAGAGCCGATACCATTGTCAATGGCACCGGTTGCAAGGTCCCAGCTATCTAAATGCCCGCCTATCACCACTTTCTCATCCGGAAGTTTTTTACCTTTGATAGAAGCAACCACGTTCCTGGCTTTGATCAGGCCTGAGAAATTGGTCATGGTAATATGACTGTATAATTTCCCTGCTGTCAATTGTTCTTTTAACTGCAGGCCATCTTCCCTGCCAATGCAAACGGCCGGAATTGGTATGAGTTTACCCGTTACCGATGCAGTACCTGTTAACAGGATACCACCCGGCGGTGTATTAATGATGATGATCCCTTTTGCCCCGTATTTGGTAGCGATCGCTGTTTTTTCGGATCTGTGTAAAGTCTTTGTACCCGGTTTGGAACCAGGCAGAACACCCAGGAACACAAGGGCGATCTTACCTTTCACTTTATCATTGCTTACTGCATAATCTTCTTCCAGGCCGTTACCCATATCCACTACTTCCAGCATTACATCTGCTTTCACAGGTGAGTGGGCAAGGGTAACTGCTTTGATGGGTTGCTGTTTATTTTCTTCGCCTATTGATACCGACAGTTTTCCACGGCTCCAGCTTTCCACTTCAAAAGGCTGGTAATGCACATTGGTATAACCGTAGGAAGTCAGAAGATTGAAAGCATATTCTTCTGCCTTCTTTCCATTGGCAGATCCGGTTAAGCGGTGGCCAATGGTTTCGGTAGCAGTTTTAAGGGTGCTATAGGCTTTAGAATTTGTCAACACTTCCTGGTTGATATTACTAAAAACCGTGTTCCATTCCCGCTTTGCCTGTGCCATACTCATGGCGGCGCAGAAAATAAGGATCCCTAAAAGCAGTGTTTGTTTTTTCATGAAGATTCTTTAGATAAGAAAACGGAAAATAAGGATAAAATCGCGGTTTTAAGGCGCGAGGCAGCCAATCGCGGTTTTTAAAACAGAATTATGCTGTTTCAACTCGATGGCTTTATAAGAATCGTCCGACATCCGGTAAACAACCGTACCGATAGATCGCGTTCTGAGCAGGCTTACATATTTATCCAGCACAATATAACTGCAGGTGATAACCGTACTATTTTGCAGGCCAGCTGTATTACTGCAATTGGTAAGGGGAACATTGATGGAAGAATTATCAATGAACCGGACCACCAGGTCGCCATCCATTTTTTTAAGGGCAGTTTTAAAGAAAAACGAAAGAGTGATATAATTATAACTGCCTACATTTTCCATGCCGATGGCGCATTTATAATCGCTGGTACTGTCGATACTTTCTGAAGAAATATATTTGATGGGCCTGCCATCGCTTGAGTATTTGGTCAGGATATTGCAATTCGCCGGAGGTTGCCCCGATGCTGTTTTGATCAAAAGGATGCATATAAAAACAGCTAACCATTTCATCATTTTAGGAACCCGAAACTCATTATTTATTAGGTACATCCTCGATCGCTGTATTACTAAATATCCATACCGGGCGCGAAATTACGTTGCTATAATTACTATTTCTGGGGGTAACAGCCCTAAAACTGATAATAATATCCTAAAAATCAATCTTTTATGGACTGCTTACAGAAAGCCGGTAAAATACATCCTGAGCCCGGTCATTGTATACTGATTCAAACGTTTGTTAGCCCTTTTTATTGTCTTTTCGGGATGGAACCCGGCTACTATAAATATAACATTTATAGTATGTGTAATAATGCTATAGCTATCAGTAGTTATTTGTAAATTGAATTGGTTATCCGGGTATTGCCGCAGGAAGCAACCTTTTTATGCATTCCATAGTATTACTGCAAAAATAAAACCACCATTTAAAAATACGCATATGAAAAAGAATTGGCTCTACCCATTCCTGTTCCTCACCCTGATCGTGCTGTTGGCAGCTACAAAACCATTCACGGTAAATTCTCCTTACGGTTTCACAAAAGGAACACCGGAGATCAAATCCATCAGCGCCCTATCCTTTGGTAAGGATGGCATTCTCTTTATCGGCGATTCAAAAGGCGCTTCTGTTTTTGCACTCGATACAAAGGATGCAAAAAATACCGAAAAGGCAGGCGCCATCAGTATGACCAATATTGATCAGAAAATCGCTGCCGCTTTAGGTACGCAGAAAGAAAATATTACCATTACCGATATGGCGGTTAACCCGGTATCCAAAAAATTATATATCGCTATTCAGAATACAGATGGAACACCTGTACTGCTGAAAATAGATAATGAAAAGATAGACGCCGTATCGTTAAAGGATGTGTACTTCTCAAGTATAGCCCTGAACGATGTATATGCAGAAGATGCAAAAGATGCGAGGGGCCGGCTCCTGCGCATATCTACTATTTCGGACATGAGTTTTTATGACGGTAAGCTCTATATCAGTGGCCTGTCTAATAAAGAATTCAGTTCTACTTTCCGTAGCATTCCGTTTCCTTTTACCAGTAGCCAGGATGAGGCTTCGCTTGAAATATACCACGCTTCACATGGCCGGTATGAAACCACCTCTCCCGTACGTACGTTTACCATCAGCAAAATCAATGGCAAGGATTATGTAATAGCCAGTTATACCTGCACGCCGCTGGTTCTTTTTCCGCTGGATGAATTAAAAGCCGGTATGCATGTGAAAGGCAGAACCGTTGCAGAAATGGGAAGCGGAAACACGCCGATTGATATGATCACTATTAAAAATGGCAATGAAACCATGCTGGTAATGGCCAACACCGCCCGGGCCGCATCAAAAGTGAACTATAAGAATATCGAGGCATTTGAAGGCACACTAACAGAAAGGGTTGCCGGTACAGCAGGTACTCCTTTTGTATTGCTCCCTTCTTTAACAGGAATTGTACAGATGGATAAATTGGATAACAACCAGATCGTGATGATACAGAAAAAGCAGAATGGGGATATTGACCTGCTTACCGTGAACGATGATGTACAATAAAAAAACAAAGCATTTTACTAACAGGTTATACCATGCGTATAACCTGTTATTTTTTTTTATACTGATGCTTCCCGCCTGTAATGAAACACAGTCACCCGGCATCCAGGTTCTTTGGAACAGGAAGCAGGCAGTGAGTGTGCGTATTCCCACAACACTCCTTCCTGATTCAGCAGATTCTATTCCCCGGTTCCTGCAGGTACGTGCAGCAGGCGATACAACCGCAACAGCTATTATGGGAACGTACCTGGTCGGCAAGGATATTTTATTCGAACCACTCATCCCTTTCTCACACGGGATGCAGTATGAAATATTTTTCAAAACAAAAAAACTGGGTGTGTTTTCAATACCGCTCACTGATACCACCGACCTGCCCAAACTCACAGAAATATATCCCGGGGTGGATACGGTACCGGAAAACTTATTAAAGATCTACCTGCAATTTTCTCACCCGATGCAGGAAGGCCGTTCGGCCGGCTTTATCAGGCTTGTCAGGAATACAACGGATACCCTGCAGAATGTATTTCTTGACCTGCAGCCTGAATTATGGAACGAAGACAGGACCGTACTTACCATCTGGCTGGATCCCGGCAGAATTAAACGGGCGCTGCAACCCAACCTCCGTTTGGGGATCCCGATACACGAAAAAGAAAATTATCGTCTGGTCATTTCGCGCCGGTGGAAAGATGCGCAGGGCATTCCTCTGCAAAAAGATTATATCCATTCTTTTGTAGCAGGCAGCCGCGACAGTCTCGGCCCAGACCCCTCCAAATGGATCATCCAGGTAATCACGGTGGCACCAAAACAGGTGATCGAAATTGATCTTACTAAACCACTGGATCATTTTTTAGTAGCAGAGTGTTTGCATATTTCCGACCCTAAAGGAACCCCGGTGAAAGGAAATTTTGAGATCACCCGCAAGGATGACCGATGCCGCTTCTTCCCCGAAAAACCGCTTCGCCCCGGAACGTATACACTCCGCGTAGAAACCAAACTGGAGGACCTCGCCGGTAACAATATTAACCGCCCCTTCGACCGCGACATCAACCACTCAAAGCAACCCTCTACCAACACCGGTTATACCCGGTATTTCAAAATAAATTGATGAATTGCCTCCAAATCAACCCTAAACCTTACATTCTAAACCATAGACCGTTCTTTGGCATAGTTTTTTGGGTTCTTATATAAACAACTATATGAAAAATTTATTTATGGAGGTCCAGGATCCCAGTCTAAAAACAGAAACCGAAGAAGATGAAGTTCCTGAAGAAGAGCCCACTGAAGAAGACCTGGAAGATGATCTGGATGATGGGGAAGAACATGAATTTACTAACCCCGGGGATCTGGATGCGGTTGACCCCGATGAAATAGCGCTGGGGGAAGAATACTTATAAACGATTAGTCGGTTTAGATGTCTCTTTGCTACCTTGTTGGTAGAAAATTACCACTGAGGCACTGAGAAAGTTTCTCTGTGCCTCAGTGGCAACAAAACATAACCCAGATGAGATCAGATGTCTTAATCTGCGGTGCTGGTCCAACAGGTCTGGTGCTCGCGCTATGGCTCACAAAAACAGGCGTAAAGGTCCGGATCATTGATAAATCTGAAAAGCCCGGCACTACTTCCCGGGCTATTGTCATTCATGCCAGGACCCTGGAATTTTATCACCAGATGGGCATCGACCAGGAGGTTTTAAACCGAGGCATTGAATTCAGGGCCGCAAACTTTTGGGTAAGAAGAAAAAAATTGGCGCATGCCCCATTTGGAGACGGAGGTGCGGGTATCAGCCCTTATCCCTATGGCATTATTTTTCCCCAGGACCTGCACGAAGAAATGCTTGTAGAAGAATTAGTTAAACTCGGTATTACGATTGAACGGAATACAGAACTGACAGCATTTAAAGAAACCGAAACCGGTGTGCGGGCTTTTCTGAAAACGCCAGTGGGTAGTGAAGAATGTGAAGCCGTTTTCCTGGCTGGATGCGATGGCGCACATTCGATCGTTCGTAAGCAGTCGGAGTTCAGTTTTGAAGGTGGCACCTATGAAAATGTTTTTTATGTAGCCGACCTGGAAGCAGAAGGCACAGTAACCAATGGAGAAATGCATGCCCTTATGGACGATGCGGATTTCCTCGCCATCTTCCCGATGAAAGGAGAAGGACGCATACGATTGGTGGGCGCCATCAAACCCTCATCAAAAGACAAAACAGCTTTTACCTGGGAGGATGTCAGCCAAAGTATTCTCACCCGGTCAGATATAAAAGTGAAACAGGTAAACTGGTTCTCTACCTATAAAGTACATCACCGTGTGGCTTCACATTTTCGGAAAGCAAATATTTTTATTCTCGGAGATGCGGCGCATGTACACAGTCCGGTTGGCGGCCAGGGAATGAATACAGGTATCGGTGATGCCGTTAACCTTGCCTGGAAGATCGGCGCCATCATACAGGATCAGGCGCCTGCCGCCATCCTTGACACCTATGAACCGGAAAGGATCGCATTTGCCCGGCGCCTCGTGGCCACAACGGATAGGGCATTTGAATTTGTGAGCCAAAGAAGTTTTGCGGCCACACAGGTCAGAACACGGATCTTTCCTTACCTGGCCGCTTTTCTTTTCCGTTTCAATTTTATTCGCAGTATCCTGTACAAAACACTTTCACAAACACAGATACATTACCGGGGCAATGCCCTGGCCCGGGGAACTGCGGGTAAGTTAAGTGGCGGCGACCGGTTACCATGGGTCAGGTTACCAAACGGATCCGATAATTATGCATCGTTAGCATCCATGCATTGGCAGGTGCATTGTTATGGGGCCCTTTCTGCTACCTGCCAGGATATTTTTACAAAAAGGAAGCTGCCTGTGCATGTTTTTCCGTGGAGCGATGAATTAAAGAGTACATGCTTACAGAGAAACAAGGTCTATCTCATAAGACCCGATGGTTATATCGGGCTGATCGCCGGGCAGGACGAAATCAATCCCATCAGCACTTATCTGAATCATTGGAATATTGGTATAGTATACTATCCCTGATTGGGGATTTTTTTCCTTATCTACCGGTTCTTTTATTGGCAGGGTATTTTCATCGGTATCATAAACCGATCCCGGATCACCATGCCCTATTCAGAACCTTTGATCCATGAGTATTTTATTAAAGACAATGGTATATTTCCCAATAGTCTGTTGCCTGTATTGTTGTATAAAAGGGTATTAAAGCTGCCGGTTCTATTTGCGGCTTCGCATATAGAAAGGTTGTTTGCTAAAAATGGCTGGACCAATAACTGGTATAACGGGATCTATACCTATCACCACTATCACAGTATTACCCATGAGGCTTTTGCGGCTGTTAAGGGCCATACCGTTTTATTATTGGGAGGCGAAAATGGCAAACTGATCAAATTTGAAAAAGGAGATGTGATCATTATCCCCGCAGGCGTGGCGCATAAAAATTTGGGTAAACAAAACGAAGTATGCTGCGTTGGCGGCTACCCGGAGGGTAAAGATTTTGATATAAATACCGGCGAGGAGGGTGAGCGGCCCGCCACAGATCAGAATATCTCCAACGTGTCTATTCCCAAATCCGACCCGGTGTACGGCACCGAGGTAAATGGTTTATTAACAGCCTGGAAACAACCGGTTTCTGTACATATATAGCAATTGAAAACTTATTTTCTCTATTTGGTACACAACAAATCAAATAACTACCTTCGGATAGAATTTGAACTATGGAATATTTCCTGATCAGGACACCAGATAATCAAACTATCCGGTTTAGATTATATCATGCCGAAGCGCCGGTAACTTCAGAGGCGTTTTATAAGATGCTGCCTTTTTCAAGAACCTTTTTTCACGCAAAAACGTCCGGATCTGAGATCTGGATCGACGATTCTCCTGTTTTTGATATCATCCAGGAGAATGCTTCTGTTTTTACTGAACCCGGCGAGATTGTTTTGGGGCCCTTGAAACCTGCGCGCGCCAGAACAACCCATTGTATCGGCATCTATTATGGAGAAGGAAAGGGTCTTGATTCCTGTAATATTTTTGGAAAGGTCTTTACAGAAGATCTCCCGTTATTAAAAGCACTTGGTGATAGCATTTGGAAGGATGGAACCAGGGAGCTGAGATTTGAACCGGCAGCCGGATCATAGTGAAATATCTAATAATACCGCATCTTTGTTGAATATTTAACCGCCCCGGTAAACCCTTAACTACCAAAACATGAAAACAGCTTTATTTTGCCTGCTTACTCTTTTGAGTTTGACTTTTGATGCCCGTGCCCAGGAATTAAAATTGAAAATACCCGCGTCCAGCCTGGGTCAGCGGATTGAGCAGGATTTTGGGTTGGGTACGATCTCGGTAAAATATTACAGGCCGAATACAAAGGGCCGGAAAATATTCAATGGGATGGAGCCTTATGGAATTGTTTGGCGTACCGGGGCCAATAATGCTACGGTAGTTACCTTAACAGATACAATAGAAGTAGAAGGTCATACACTGGCACCCGGCGCATACTCCCTTTTCAGCATACCCGGTGCCGATGAATGGACAATCATCTTTAATAAAAAAGTTGACCAGTGGGGCGCTTATTCGTATGATGAAAAACAGGATCTTCTCCGTTTTAAAGTAAAGCCCGCTAAACTGGCAAGCAGGATGGAAACCCTGACTATACAGTTTGCCGATGTTCACCAGGAAGATTGCGTGCTCCAGATATTATGGGAAAATACAGGTATTAACCTGCATCTTAAAGCCGATGTAGATAACCGTATACTGGCCAATATACAGGAGGCAATGAAAGGCGAAAAGAAACCGTATTATATGTCGGCCATCTGGTGCTATAACCATAATCGGAACCTTGACCAGGCATTGACCTGGATACAGGAAGCCGACAAAGCGCAGCCGAACAGGTATAACCTGAAGTACTGGTTGGCAAGGTTACAGCTGAAAACGGGTGATAAAAAATCTGCGATCATTTCTGCAAATGAAGGGCTGAAACTGGCTACTACCGAAAAAAGCCCTGAGTACATCCGCATGAATAAAGAAGTATTACATGATGCAGGTATGAACTGATTTTCATTTGTTATACCGGAGAAAAACAAGGAACGTACTGACAGCGCCGGGTGCGCTTACCACAAAAATAAATCCGCTTGTCAGTTAAAATATTGACCTTACATTAATAAATTCATACATTATAGCGTTTTTTCATTTTCCTGGCTTTCTTGTTAACCGCAGATCACCTTATATGCCAAAACAATTTATATTATTTGCACTTTTGATGGGAGGCCTCCCAATGGTTATCGTATATATCATAGACTGGAGATATGAACTCCATCTGCAGCAAAATCACAGGCAATTACTTTTTCTCCTGAATACCAGTTTCGTGCTGCTTTTTGGTATGGTATATATCAGTCAATTTAGAAAATGGGTCGAAGAATTAAGAAAAAATAATATCGGATTGACTGGATCGCCAGATGTACAGAAAAATATACCATCCATTCGAAGCGCAAAAATGATGGTCCTGGCTGTTATCGCCTTCCTCATTTCCATTTACCTGTTTTATTCGATTAATACAACATTAACGTTCATAGAAAAAAATAAAGAAGATATTATATTCGGCTACACCTTTGCAGGGATATTCTTACTGCACTATCTCGAAAAAAGAAGGGTTTCTATTGACCGATGAACTGCTTAAGCTTCTGCATACTGATTGGTTTCTCCAATTGCGCAAATCCGGTTCCGTTGCCGGTAACCGCAAAGACAGAGGCTTCATGTGCGCTGATCAGTGTGATTAAAAGTGATGGATAAGCCATTTGTATTGCATGCGCTTTGCTCCACCCAAGACCATCCGGCAGGTTATCATCGAGAAAAAGGATATCGGGATGTCCTTCAGCGAGTTTTTGCATGCCTTCTGACAGGGAATACGCGCTATCCACATCAAAATTCCTGCGCATGAGCAGCCTGGATAAAAGCAGGCACTGGTCTTGTTCGTCGTCAATGATCAACACTTTCCGGTTCATACCCGTATATCTGCAAAATCATGCCATTGGTGATTGTGGAAGATACTGCTCAACCTGTCGCCTGTTTAATGAAAATGGTTATAAATCAACCAGTAATAGCTTTTTTTTACTGCAATGTCCGGTTTTTGATTGCATCGATGTCTTACTTTTATAGACAGGACAACCTGAACATCCACACTTTAACACGACAAAATCATGGAAAAATTTATGCTGATCATTCGGGAGGATTTGAGCAAGCTGGGTAAGATGACCGACGAAGAGCGGTTCGCTAATATACCCATGATGCTAAAGTGGGTTGATTCACTAATCGAAAGCGGCAACTATATTAAGGGAGAACCCTTGTTAATTAAAGGTAAATATGTTAGTAAGGATCAGATCCTTTCAGATGGCCCGTTCATTGAAGCGACCGAGGGAATCTCGGGATATGAAATTATCAGGGCGGAAAGTCTTGAGCAGGCAGCTGCCATTGCCCAAAATTGTCCGTTAGTGCAGAAGGGGTTGGCGGTGAGAGAAGTTCGCCCGATTGCCTCCATACACAGCGTGGATAATGAGTGATGTTACCAAACATATCGAAGCTATTTATCGGGAAAAGTTCGGTCAGTTAATCGCCCTTACTCTACAAAGGTTCCCGGGTTTAGGTATTGAGTCGGTGGAAGATATTGTACAGGAAACTTTTGCTGAGGCACAGACCCGGTGGCCAGAGCAGGGCTTGCCGGAGAATCCATCGGGATGGCTATATACAGCCTGCAAAAACAAATCTATCAATCTGCTTAAAAAAAATGCCAGGATTGAAAATCTATCCGCCGCCGAAAACATGGCAGCGGATGAAGATGAGATTACTGAATATGGATTTAAAGATGCCCAATTACTGATGTTAGTGGCCTGCTGCCATCCACAGCTTCCTCCAAAAACACAAGTAATATTGGCCCTCAAATATTCCGCTAACCTGAAAGTTGAAAATATTGCTCTACAGTTTGGAGTAGGATTGGACTCGGTGGAAAAAACGCTGTATCGGGCAAGACAAAAATTAAAAACTGAGGCTTTGATTTTGTCGGCCGGAGGCTATGGCTATTCCCGGGAGCGGCTTTCGATCGTCCATAAAGTGATTTATCTCATCTTTAATGAAGGCTATAGACAACCGGGAGAAAAGATAAATCAGGGAAGGAGACTCTGCGAAGACGCGCTCACGCTAAATAAATATTTGCTCGATAGCAAGTGGTGCAACCCTGAAACCAAGGCGTTACAATCGCTTATGTTGTTTAATATGGCCCGGTTTAATACCCGGTTTGATGTGGAAGGCAATGCCATTGAGTTGGAGTATCAAAACAGGGACCATTGGGACCGCACAGTGATCCAACTTGCGCATCAGTTATTGGTTGAGTCGGAAGACACCCAGTTTTCGCCTTACCACCTGGAAGCCGCTATTGCCTTTGTACACTGTTCGGCAAAGAAGCTTGAAGACACGGACTGGGCGGCAATTTGTAAATATTATGAAGTCCTGCTAAAAGTTTACCCAAGCCCTTTTGCCGAAATAAATTATGCGGTGGCCTTGCAATACAATCACCAGGACATAAAAGCATTCCGCATCCTGATGGACCTTAATCAAAATCCATATTTTAATAAACTTCCCATTCTTGCTACTTCCATTCACAAATATTATCTACGCATGGGCAAAAATCAATGAGTACAACATTTTCATCACTAAACCAAAGACAATGAAAACAATGAAAATCTCAACTATCCTTTTTATGGTTTGGATAGCCATGTGTTCCTATCCCTGTTTTGCACAAAAATCAGGGGATGTTTTGAAACACAAAAAGGCCATTAAAGAATATTATGCTGCTTATGAAAAAAAAGACTGGCATATAATGGAACAGATTCTGTCTCCGGGGTTTACTTTCACCAGTCCGGCCGGTGATGATCATATTAATCTGAAGCTATACAAAGAAAGGTGTTGGCCAAATGCGCTAAAAACCAAAAGGTTTGAAATAGTAAACCTGATTGTTGAAGGCGATGATGCCTTTGCAACCTATAATGGCTGGACAACAGACGGCAAGCTGTTTCGGAACACAGAGCGTTTTAAATTTAAAGACGATAAAATAACAGAGAATGAATGTTTCTTTGGGCCAGGTGTAAGTTTTCCAAATAATACCAAAAAGTAAAATTGAAGCGTAAGATATCCCAGGCTGATTGCGTTTCAAGCATGTAGGACTGCTGATTTTTCTGATAATTCATTTGAATTCTACCCAAAAAAATATATGGGTTAGTTAAAGGATTATTTATCACCTTAGCTAAAAAGTACTGTAAAAGAGTCAATAGAAAAATCATTTTACAAGAATATTCTTATGCCTACAAAAACAATCTCCCTGTTTACAGCATTTGCATGTATGTTGATGCTATGCAGTTTCGTAATATCCTATTCATCTGATAAAAAAGAACAGGAGAATAAGATAGAGCAGAGAATTGTTTACAACAAGAAAAAACATAGCATAAAGTTATCATGGCAGGCATTCGGCTCTTCGGGAAATTATGTAGTCACAAGAGGGGGCAGCCGCCTCGCATCAGATTTTGTGTTGGTGGGTTCGACTTCCGGATTGGCATTTACCGATAGTAAGCCAAATGCAGATAAGTACGAGAACTACTATAAAATTACCCGTAACGCCATTACAATAATACTTTCATTAGAGAACCAAATTTTTGGCGACAATATATATTTATACGATAGAAAATTTGAAAAAGCAGAAACCGCGAGAAACGAAATTAATTCGCACTTTAGTTCGATTGGTCTGAGCGGATCAAATGGCGAGTGGACCACAAAACGTCAGGCCTATTATTTCAAAGCAAATGTTGATGGTCAGACTTATGATCCGGGCGGGTCAGGTTCTGCATCATCGGCAGAGGCGAACTCAATAGAATTGGGATTCTACGCTCACATTGGAGGCTTGGGCAAAGTACCGTCAGATGTTAAATTGGGTTCTATATTCACGAGACCGCACCTTTCGGGCGGGGCAAATGCTACGTGCACATTTTGGCGCTCTGTGGAAAATGTAACCGTGATGAGGGATTTTGCCTGGACAGTTTCCCAATCAACCAGTGCACGAAGAATGCTGATTGAAGGCACTTCGAAATATATTTCAGATGTTGGAAATACGAACTTTTGGGGCAGCGGTGGTTTTATTGCCGATACCCGTTACACATTATCCAGGCCAAACTGGGGTGGACAACAACAATGGTACACGAGAAATACTATTTTCCCCTCAGGCTCGGGAGCGATGGGCGGGGCATATAATATGGTTTGGCAAGGTTGCATCAATCCTCCAGAAGCTGATAATAAAAATTCTCCGGTTCCTACTACACCTGTTATCAGAGAAAAACCTTTCCTTTTTATAGATAAAGATGGCGAATACAAAGTGTTTGTTCCCACATGGCAAAAGGATAGAATAGGTGTTTCCTGGTCGTCAACAGACATCGGCGAAGGCAAAATTCAGGATTTGCTTACACACTGGTATGTTGCGAAAGAAGGCGACACCGATGTAGAAATCAATAGGGCACTAAAATCTGGCAAAAATATATTTTTCACCCCCGGACATTACTCACTAAATGCCCCTATTCAAGTAAATAGAACAGATGCAGTACTTCTGGGTGCCGGTATAGCCTCAGTAACGCTGGAGCCTACTGAGAAAAACACCTGGGGATGTATTTATGCTGATGATAAGGATGGAATTATCATTGCAGGGCTTCTTATGGATTCATTCAATAGTACAACTTACCAGGTTAGAATTGGTAACGAAGGAGCGGGCGCAGACCATTCTGCAAATCCTATCTTGCTCGCAGACATCACTTGCAGAGTGGGCGGGGTTCAATCAAAAAACATTCAGATACATACTTCTATGCAGATAAACAGCAGCCATGTGGTGGGCGACCACTTCTGGTTATGGCGTGCCGACCATGGTTCGCAACGCGGCGGAAGTGTACGTTGGGTAAGAGACAGATGTAAAAACGGACTTATCGTTACGGGCAATGATGTTACGCTTTATGGCCTGTTTGCTGAACACTATCAGGAATATGAAGTGCTATGGCTGGGAGAACGCGGCAGAACCTATTTCTTACAAAACGAACCTCCTTACGATGCCCCAAATCAAGCAAGTTGGAGCAGTCAGGGAAGCAGGGTTGATGGTTATGCATCATTCAAGGTAGCCAATACTGTAAAAGAACATTATAGTATTGGAATGGGCTCATACGCAGTTTTCACAGGAACTGATGGCAATGTGAACAACAGAAATAGCTTTGAAATACCTAATAGCCCGAATGTGAAACTTGAGAAAATGTGTATCACTCGTTTTTCGGGTCCGGGTAATATTCAAAACGTTATCAATGGTGTCGGTGGTAGCACAGCAACTGGTGTAAAACGTGTGGCATCTTACAACAATGGAACGGGTACACAACCTTACAACGAAGAATTTGATTTGCCCAATCGTCAATCATATCCTGTGTATATTGTTATGGACAATAACTAAGTCAAACGGCACCATTTGAAGACAAATGCTGCCGTTTGCTTTGGCGGAACAGAAGTATTTTTCTGTAAAAACGACCAAGGCAGTCCCGCAACATGGATCAGTCTGATGGTAGATGATGTGGACGCGTATTATGAGCAGATCAAATATACCGGCGCAAAGATTCTACATCAGCCGGATACAAAACCCTGGTCCATGCGCGAGATACTGGTAGAGTGTCCTGATGGACATATCTTTCGCATTGGTCATAACACAAACTGTGATTAAAAAGGCATCATGAAAATAATTCCTCTTTTAAAAGTCCGCGATATGGGCGCAGCAATCAGGCATTATACGCAAGTGCTGGATTTTGTGATCCTGTGGAGCGATGAACCCGCCACGCCTACGCTCATGGACTTAGGGCATGAAGAAATAGAATTGCAGGTAACCACCGGCGAGAGTGACCGATTGTTCTGCGCGGTTGTGAACGTGTATGTGGACGATGTGGATAGTCGTTTTGCAACATACAAAGCGCGTGGATTAAACACTTCTGCAAAACCTCAATCGCCTGTACATCAAGGGCCTGTTGACCAGAGCTGGGGGAGACGGGAATTTTATGTGACAGATGCAGACGGCAATACCTTGCGTTTTTCTCAACCCATCAATTAATTAAGATAGATAAGCTTGTTTTCCCACAAACTGATAAGGGCATGACATACGAACTTGCCTTGGTCAAAGTGCCCGGCAATTACATCTGCCCGGGAAAAATGAAACTGGAAGAACTGTATGAAGATTTCCTACCTACCTTGTAACTTTATGAAAACCGGGAAATCAAACGCTATGTATAGAATATATTCCAAACAAACCAGGAGAAGTTTTTTGAGCAATGTTACAGGCGCCGGAGCTGCAATAGCGTTAACTCCATTTGCTTCCTGGGCTTTAGACGATATTGACCCAAGAGTGGCCGCGATCATAGCCGGCATGATCAGCATCGACTCGCACAATCATATCGACGTTCCTTTGGTTACGGCAGAAGTTCCCGGACCTGTTATTGATTTAGCCGGAGATATGAAGTTATCAGGTTTCTCTGCCGTATGCATGACGTTTGCAGTTGATTATCAAAAACTCCCAAATCCCGAGGACGGCTATGAGCGGTTCAAAAACGGGTTGGCTTCCATGGATCAGCAATTGTTGAACAATAACATCAAGCGGTCGCTGACTATGAAGGACCTGCGTGCCGCCCATGAAAAGCGACAGCCAACTGTTATTCAATCAGTGGAGGGTGGGCATTTTCTTAATGGGAAAATTGAGCGGATTGAAGAAGCTTATAAACGGGGATTAAGGCATATTACGCTGTTGCATGATAATGATGCTTCAGTCCCGCTGGGAGATATTTATACCAATCCGGCAAAATGGGGTGGCTTAACTGCTTTCGGTGCTGAAGTTATCAAAGAGTGCAACCGCCTGGGTATAGTTGTTGATCTTACCCATGCCAATCCGGAGATGGTTACTGCCGCCATAAAATTGTCTGCCCATCCGGTGATCCTTTCCCATACCGGGCTTGATAGCCGCTTAGGTCAAAATGAAAATATGGCACGTATGATGCGTCCCAGGCTGATCAGTAAAGAACAGGCCAAACAGGTAGCCGATGCAGGCGGCGTGATTGGTGTTTGGACCCACCTTGCAGATTCAGCCGAAGAGTATGTACTTAATATCCGGGCATTGGTAGATGTAGCGGGGATAGACCATGTATGTATCGGCACGGATACTAAGCTAACTCCTTCCTACAGGCCAGGTAGTTTTCCTGGTAAACCCGCTGACGCTGCACTCCAGTCCGGGGGTAATCGCCCAGATGGCAACGGACAAAACAAGCTAAGGGTAGGTGAACGTACCAATCTTGTATGGAACGACCAGAAACTGGGATTCTATTATACTGTCGTGGATGCCATGTTAAAAGCCGGTTTTACAAAAGAAGAGATAGGAAAGATAGGTGGTGGCAACTTTTGCCGCATATTCGATGTAGTGACAAAGGG
>JANXRX010000265.1 GCA_025352905.1 Bacteroidota bacterium
GGAGAAAAGCAGTAACGGATCTGCATGGATACCTGTTTCAGGTGCAACCGGCAGCAGTTATTCTTTTATAACCGATTCATCGCTTTTGCTGAGAAGAACGGTAAACTCGCTAACCTGTTCCGCTACCAGTGGTATTACAGGCATCACCGTTCAGAAAGCATTGTCCGACAACAGCATCAATGGCGATCAGCAGGTATGTAAGGGGGCCATTGTAAAGAACATTGATGGCAGTGTTCCTGCTGGCGGCAATGGTAACTACCAGTATCAATGGCTGCAAAGTATTGATAATGGCGGCAACTGGGATTCGATACATAATGCAACCGGAAAAGAACTAAAGATCACTGCCATTGAAAGGACCACTGCTTTCAAAAGAAATGTTTCAACAGGATTGTGTAATGGTGCTTTATCCTTAACCAGTAATGCGGTTACGGTGGTTCTGAAACCTACCCCGGAACTTTCCTTACAATACAAAGGCGGCGTGTATTGCGCTCGCAATACCAGTATCGATTTTATTCCGGTTACCCAAAACACAGATTCGATCCGCTGGGATTTTGGGGATGGCAATATTGAAACCAGCCTGCCGGGAAAAGTCTCGCACAATTATGCGTCTACCGGCAGTTTTGTACCCAAACTACTTTTAAGCAATATGGGTGGTTGCATACAACCCATAACTGCTGCCGATTCTATTCATATTGATGAGATCAGTACCGGGTTCAGGCTCTCAGCAGTTAACGACTGCGCGCAAACCAATTACCGGTTCACAGATACGAGCCAGGCATTTTTTGCCATCACCAAAAGATCCTGGACGCTTAACCAGTTACCGCAGGCTATTGCTACCGGCGACAATCTGAAAGAGATCCAGCAGGTATATACCAAAGCGGGCGATTACCAGGCAGGGTTGCAGATACAGACCCGTGTTGGTTGTAAAGCCTCGCTCGATGCAAAATTCAATGTGCAGGTGTACGAATATCCCCAGGTTAATATCAATGCCATCAGCGATGCCTGCCTGTATAACCTGATGGAAATAAAATCAGTTGTGAGTTCGCAGGATTCTATCAGCAGGCGGTACTGGAATCTCGGTAATGGAACAAGCGCAAGTGATTCAGTTGTAAAAGTGGAATATTATACAGAGGGGCAGTATACCATAAAATTAGCGGTGGGTACTGTTAACAGCTGTTATGATTCGGCAGCCAAACAACTCAGCATACATGCCGCGCCAACGCTTTCCATCGCACCCAATAATACCATTTGCAAAGGATCGTCTTTCGAATTAAAGGCCAGCGGGGCCACCAGTTATATCTGGAAGGACCAGGATAATAATATTCTTTGCACCAGCTGCGGCGCCACTACCGTACTGCCCCTGAAAAATATGCAGTATAAAGTAGTGGGGTATAGTGAATACGGATGCAGCAGCATCCTCACAACCAATGTACGTGTTATTCAACCGCTGAAACTGGATGTATTATCCGCAGATTCCATGTGTGTGGGAAGCGTTAAAAAAATCATTGTTAACGGGGCGGATAATTATAGCTGGTTGCCAACGCCCGGGCTCAGCAGTTATACAACCGGCACAACCTATGCCTCTCCGCTGAATACGACTACTTATAAAGTGATCGGCAAAGACGGCTACAATTGTTTTGCCGATACCGCTTCGATCCAGTTGGTGGTGGGCAGGCCAACGGCAATCAGCATCGGTAAGGATACCACCGTTATATCCGGAACACCTGTTCAGCTGAATACCGGTACCCTCTCCCCTGATATCCGCAACTGGCAATGGAGCGGCAAAGGCGATTTCAGTTGCGTGTATTGTGCCTCACCCCAGGTGAAAGTGATCATGGATGAGGACCTGGTATGCAAAGCCACCAACCAGTTTGGCTGTATCACCACAGATACACTGTATGTGAAAACTTTTTGTTCAGGTGCGGAAGTTTTTATCCCGAATGCTTTTACGCCCGACGGTGATGGTATAAATGATCTGCTAATCGTACAGGGTCGCGGCATCAAACTGATCAAAAGCTTCCGCATTTACAGCCGCTGGGGGGAAATGGTATTTGAAAAAACAAATTTCTCGCCGGGCGACCGTTCTGCAGGCTGGGATGGAAAGGTTAGGGGAAAGCTGGCCAACCCGGATGTATTTGTTTACCTGTGCGAAGCTGTTTGTGAAAGAGGTACTCCGTTTCTTTTTAAAGGAAATGCGGCGATCGTAAAATGATTTATGTAAAAAAATTGCTATGAAAAAAAGCTTACTTCTGCTGTTACTGCTTACCCTGTTCCATTTTTGTGATGCACAGGATTTTACTTTTTCGCAGTTCTATGAACAGCCGTTGTTGCGCAATCCTGCCTTGGCAGGTGTATTCAATGGCGATCTGCGTGTATCTATGGCTTACCGCGACCAGTGGGGAAGTATCACTGTTCCTTTCCGTACCACTTCTTTAAGTATTGAACATAAGATCCCGGTAGGCGGGCATAATGATGTACTTACTATCGGGTCGCAGATGACCATGGACGGTGCAGGTGATATCCGGTTGAAAAGAACGGCCCTTTTGCCAGTGATCAATTTCCACAAATCGCTCGATGAAGAAAGAGATACTTATCTGTCGCTCGCTTTTATGGGCGGACCCGTATCCAGCCAGTTCGATCCCACACAATTAAAATTTGGCGACCAGTATGTGGGCGGCGCGTACAGCGCTTCCAACGGCACGGCGCAAACCATCAGCAGTACGGGATATTCTTATTGGGATATGTCAACAGGTTTGTGTTTCAGTACCACCTTCAGCAACCAGACAAGGATCTATATAGCAGGCGGTTTGTCGCATTTCATGAAACCTTCTATCCACTCCCTCGCCAGTTCCCAGGCCGATTTCCTCTCGCCGAAGTTCTCTATGAATTTTGGCGTGAGCGGTACCATGGGTGAGCGCGGTCATTTTATCGGCTTCGCGGATTATATGTCGCAGAATGGCAACCGCCAGATCCTCGGCGGAGCGTTACTGGGCCTTGAGGTAACCCAATATGACAACGAAGAGGGCGCGATCCTGTATGTTGGCAGTTTCCTGAGATGGGGCGATGCATTTATTCCCGTAGTAAAAATGGATTTCAGCCATATGAGTATCGGCATCAGTTATGATGTAAATGTTTCCAAGCTGAACAGCGTTTCCAACTGGCGGGGCGGATTGGAATTAACGGCTTCTTATCGCGGATTTTTAAAGATCAGGAACTCAACACTTGACAGGGTCAGGTGTGTGCGTTTTTGATTACATAATAAAGAAATACGAGATCACCTGGCAGCCGATACCTACAAACAGTCCGGCATATACTTCTTTTTTGGTATGATCGCTTACGAGGAATCTGCTGGTACAAACCAGCCCGGTGATCAGCGTAGCGATACTGATTGAAATACCCAAAGACGCCTGGTAATAAAAAGCAAACAAAATAATAGCTCCCATTGCCCCGCCAACCCCCATGGCGTGCAGGCTGATCTTGTAATAATTATTGAGGATCAATCCAAAAACGGTGGCCATGAATATGCCCATGTAAAAAAACTTGAGTACGGCGGGCTGATCGGTAAAGTTGCGGCTAAGAAAATACATCCACCAGTAAAAGAACATAACGATCACATATGGGATGATCCGTTCCTTTTGTGTCCGTAAAAAAATACTTTCGCTGAATTTCAACCGCCATAACAGGAACACCGCAAACGCGGGAAAGAATGCCGTTAACCAGAAAATACTGAAGATCTTCATTTCCAACTGCCATACCGTGATCCCCGGGAAATCAAAAGGGAACTGGTAGACCAGGAAAATAAAAACATAAGTAGGGATGAACAGGGGATGAAAAAAATAGGAAAGTAACTGAGCAGGAGCGCGTAAAAAGAAAGGCGTTTTTTGTTGGGAGATGACTGATTCTTCCTGCATGTAATTATTTTTCTAAATTGTTGTATGTGTAAGATGCTCCTGCATTTTCAAATTCTCACAACTCTTTCCGTAACCTCGCCACCGGCACATTTAACTGTTCCCGGTATTTGGCCACGGTTCTCCGGGCGATATTGTATCCTTTTTCCTGGAGCATATCTGTGAGCACCTCGTCGCTTAACGGTTTTTTCTTGTCCTCCGCCTCAATCATATCACTCAGTATTTTTTTTACTTCCCGGGTACTCACTTCTTCGCCGCTATCCGTACTTAACGATTCACTGAAAAAGAATTTTAAGCGATACGTACCAAATTCTGTCTGAACAAATTTACTGTTGGCCACCCGGCTCACCGTAGAGATATCCAGACTGGTGAGTTCCGCAATATCTTTTAAGATCATGGGCCGCATCGTGGTTTCATCTCCGGTAAGAAAAAATTCATGCTGGTGACTCATAATGGCGCTCATGGTATTTACCAATGTTTCCTGCCGCTGCTTGATCATATCTATGAACCATTTGGCTGAATCGATCTTTTGCTTGATAAAGATCACTGCTTCCTTTTGTCTTTTGTCTTTCTTGCTGCCTTTGTCATAATCTTTCAGCATATCGCGATAGCCTTCGCTGATACGCAGATCGGGGGCGTTTTTTGAATTGAGGGTTAGCTCCAGCTTACCGTTGCTATTAATCACAAAAAAATCGGGAACGATATAACTTTCTGCCTTATTGATCTCCCCGATATTACCACCGGGTTTGGGATTCAGTTTGATGATCTGGTTAATCACCTCCTTAATTTGCTCATCGGTCAGGTTAAGGCTTCGCTGAATTTTTTCGTAATGCTTCTTGGTAAATTCATCAAAATATTTGCTCAGTATCTGAACTGCGAGCGTCACACTTACCCCTTCACTGAGTTTTCTTTTTAACTGGAGCAATAAACACTCCTGCAGGTTACGTGCACAGATCCCGGGCGGATCAAACTGCTGGATCTGGAGTACCAGGGCCTCAATCTCTTTTTCTTCCACTATCAGGCTCTGCCGGAAAGCAAGATCGTCGGCAATGGATGATATTTCGGTACGCAGGTAACCATCATCATCCAGGCTGCCTACTATCTGTTCGGCTATTTTAAAACTACGTTCATCCAGTTCCAGCATACCCAACTGGTTAAGCAGCATCTCATGAAAACTGGTTTCTACCTTAATGGGGATCACTTTCTGATCATCCATTTCAGGATAGTTATCATCCTTCATTTTATAGTCAGCTATTTCACCGTCATCGTCCACCACGTATTCGCTGATATCGAGGTTCTCATATTCTTCGGCGCTGCCATCAAGATCGGCATCTGCATCGCTGGCATTATCAAATTCGTCCTGGATATCTTCGGCATATTCATCTTCATGGCCTTCTTCATCCATTTCCAGTGCAGGATTTTCTTCCAGTTCTTCTTTGATCCGTTCTTCGAGATTGGCCGTAGGTACCTGCAACAGTTTCATTAACTGAATCTGCTGGGGCGACAGTTTTTGTAATAATTTTTGCTGTAATGATTGACTGAGCGACATAGTTAAACAGATGACGGAGGACGGATGACAGGTGACAGAAGGAAAGGCTTTAACAATTCCTGTCATCTGTCATCCATCATCTGTCATCTTTCTTTTGTAAATTTACATACAAAAGAAAGTAACCCCACCGTGAAACGGATTTGTTTGTTTGTAAATTTAATGCTAATTACCGTTTTCGCTGTCCGGGCGGGCCAGGTATGGCCGCCGCCTGCCGCTAAACTGAAACGGGACAGTTTACAGAATCTCCCTGTTCGCCTGCTTCCGCAGGATTTTTACAGCAATAATTTATCATTTTTTTGTAAAAAGGAATTACAGGTAGAGAAACTCACCAAAGTCCCTTTCAGGATCAGGCTCGGCAGCTTGGATTATGTAAATACTTTGGAAGGGAAGGGCCGCGATAATAAGCCGGTACCCAAAATAGCTCCTAAAAATTAAGCTCGTTCCAGGTTGTTCTTATGCCTGTTGTAAGTGTTCCTGCATTATTTTCTGAATCACTGCTAACATCTTCTGCCCTTTTTCACGGATCTGTTCTTCTGTCCATACTAAGCTGATAGCGGTAGAAATACAGCGGCTCATGATCGCATCACTGGCGGCAAAAGAGGTTGTATTCAATTTGACCAACGCAGCAGTTTGTTCGGCGTTCATTGGGTGCAGGGCAGCCGCCTGCCTGAGGTGATCCCATTTCCTGATATAGTGCCAGTTATTTACAAACCAGTAAAAATTACCCGCTAATATTCCCTGCACTTTTAATTCCGCCACCACGGCCTCTGTCAATTCCTGCGTAGGAAGGAACCAGCTGATAAAACTGCAACTGTCGACCCCGCCTTCGGGTATTGACCGGAAACGGATGCCCGGCACCTGCTCCAGGTAAGAACGCAATGCTTTGTAATTTTTCTTTTGCAAAGAAAGAAAACCATCCAGTTTACGGATCTGTGCCAACCCTATCGCCGCATGCAGTTCGCTGATGCGGTAGTTGTAACCGAGAAAAGGATGCAGGTCGGCGCCACGGTCAACACCTTTGTGATCGTGCCCATGATCCGTGTACCCGTCAGACTTTATATATATGTCTTCTTTATTGGTCATTACCACACCGCCTTCTGCGCAGGTGATCGTTTTTACAAAATCGAAAGAGAAGGTACCCGCATCGCCAATCGTACCCAATGATCTTCCTTTATAAGAAGCGCCGATACTCTGGCAGGCATCTTCCAGTAAGATCAGTGTATGTTCTTTACAAATCTGCGCCAGCGCATCGAGGTTGGCCATACTGCCGCACATATGTACGGGCATCACGCATTTTGTTTTGGGTGTAATGGCTGCGCGAACAGCAGCAGGATCCATGGTCAGTGTTTCATCAATATCAACCATTACCGGTATCGCGCCAACACTCAGAACTGCTTCAAAGCTGGCAACAAAGGTAAAAGCAGGCATAATAATTTCATCCCCTGCGCCAATGCCCAATGCAGCCATGGCCGTTGTTAATGCCGATGTGCCGCTGGAAGTGAGCTGTGCATACTTACAACCAAAAACTTCCGTAATGGCTGTCTCCAGCTCTTTCGCCTTCCACACACCTTTACGCGGGCCATCAAAACCATACCGCATCAGGATGCCGGTGTCCATCACATCATTGATCTCTTTTCTTTCTTCTTCGCCAAATAATTCGTAGCCAGGCATGATGAATCGGTTTAAGGTTTATGGTTTGGTGTCTATGGTTATTTTAAGCGGTGGTGAAGGTACAAAAGAATCAACT
>JANXRX010000302.1 GCA_025352905.1 Bacteroidota bacterium
TGGCAGGATCATTCAAACGTACATTTTTATAGCTATTGCTTCTTCTCGCAATAAAAGAAAGTTTTTCTTTCCCGAAGGGCGTAAAGTCGATCACTGTTTTGTCTTTTACAAACATCCATGCACTGTCTGGCCGCAGGGCAAACTCCTGTACGATACTCAACCGGTTTACATAATTGATATTCGCGGTATTGGAAATGTTCAGGGTTATCCGCTGGATGCCCCAGTTGCCGGCGTGGATCCAGCAATCTCCGCTAAACGTATTTTCACCGTCCCGTTTGGGTGTAAACAGTAAATGCAGGTAACGTTGCCCGCCGATATACTGGGTATCTGCTCCTTTATAATTGTAGTATTTGTCGCCCACATCGCTTATAGGACTAATGAATTCCTTGCCCAGTGCAGTGGTAAAATTCTCATACACATTCACCTTCTGGTTAATTCCGCCGATAAACTGCAGGATGCTTTCATTTTTGATACCATCCGTCTTGGCCGCCTTTATCTCTTCGCGTACTTTATGTGGATTAGTAGAATAATAATAATCCGACAGGGCCTCCGTCATATATAGCGGTAGAAAAGGCGTGCGGTCTGAAAGACTGTCAATATTATTTAAAATGAATGTAAAAGGTTTCAACAGCTTTTTGTCGAAATATTTTCGGTTCACATTATTGATATCCAGCTCCATCTTATTATATAACTCATAAGCGTAGTTCCCGTATTGATAAGGATTATTCCTTGCCTTATTGGCAATAATGGATTTCCACCAGCGAAGTCCTTTATTAAACTTGGATCTTACCTCAACACTGGTTATCTGTCTTATCTGGCTGAGCACAAGATCAATATTGGTAGTGTCCTTCGTTGGGTTGTGGATAAGTTTGTAGGAATCTGCAAAGCCAACATAACTTACCACGAGGCTATCTGTGGGAAAGCGGCTTATCCTGATGATAAAATTGCCCGCACTGTCGGACATCGTGCCCGACCCGGCTTTTTTCCAGAAAATACTGGCGAAGGGCACGGTCTCTTTTGTAAAATCGTTGATAACCCGCCCATGCAGGTTAACGCGTTGCGACCACCCTGCTGAGCACACTATGAGGGTACAACAAAGCAGAAAAGCCTTATACAATGAATGATCAGTTCTACTCACACAATAGTTTATACCGGGGGTTAGATAAACACTAGTCTGGCGGTTTTTTGGATCTTATTGGATATATACACGCTTCACCCGTTTTACAGGATCAGCGTAGTAATAAAGCTACAATTTATACCCTTTTGGTGAAAGCCGCCTGTCATAAAATCCCCTGATCCATACATATTTATGCTATAATTTATATGAATAGGGCGGGAGGCTGACAATTTTACATTTTAGGTGGGATGGCATGGGTATTGACTATCATTTACCATTATTCATCAATTTAAAAAGAGTTATGGGCAAAATAATAGGAATCGACCTGGGAACAACGAATAGTTGTGTGGCAGTAATGGAAGGCAATGAGCCGGTAGTAATAGCCAATGATGAGGGGCGCAGAACAACGCCCTCAGTAGTGGCTTTTTTAAAGAATGGGGAGCGTAAAGTGGGTGATCCTGCCAAAAGACAGGCAATTACCAACCCGCAAAACACCATAACAAGTGTAAAACGCTTTATGGGGCGCCGGTACGACGAAGTGACGGAAGAGATCAGTCATTGGAGCTATAAAGTGGCCAAAGGTGACAATAATACGGTTAGGGTGGCTATTGACGACAGGTTATATACCCCGCAGGAGATCTCTGCCATGATCCTTCAGAAAATGAAGAAAACAGCAGAAGACTACCTGGGTCATGAGGTAACAGAAGCCGTAATTACCGTTCCGGCGTATTTTAATGATGCACAGCGCCAGGCAACCAAAGAAGCCGGAGAAATCGCCGGACTTACCGTTCGTCGTATTGTAAACGAACCAACTGCGGCTGCGCTTGCCTATGGTCTTGATAAGAAAACTACGGACCAGAAGATCGCCGTGTTTGACCTGGGTGGAGGAACATTTGATGTATCTATCCTGGAATTGGGCGATGGTGTATTTGAAGTGAAATCAACCAATGGTGACACGCATTTGGGAGGCGATGATTTTGATAAGGTAATTATGGACTGGCTGGCTGATGAATTCAAATCGCAGGAAGCGATCGATCTGCGCAAGGACCCGATGGCCCTGCAACGTTTGAAAGAGGCTTCTGAAAAGGCTAAAGTAGAATTAAGTTCTTCTTCTGAAACGGAGATCAACCTGCCTTATATCACGGCGGTGGATGGCGTACCCAAGCACCTGGTTGTGAAACTGAGCCGTGCGAAATTCGAGCAACTGGCCGATAAGCTTTTTGCCCGTTGTTTAAAACCCTGTGAAGAAGCATTGAAAGATGCCGGTTATAATATTTCCCAGATCGATGAAGTGATACTGGTAGGAGGTTCTACCCGTATCCCGAAAGTACAGGAGATCGTGGAGAAATTTTTCGGAAGAAAACCTAATAAAGGAGTTAACCCCGATGAAGTAGTTGCATTGGGAGCTGCCATACAGGGCGCTGTACTCACAGGAGAAGTAAAGGATGTGTTGTTGCTGGATGTTACGCCGCTGGGATTGGGAATTGAAACCATGGGCGGTGTAATGACAACTATGATCTCATCCAATACCACCATCCCTACGAAAAAGACGGAAGTATATTCTACGGCAAGCGATAACCAGCCGGGTGTACAGATACATGTATTACAGGGGGAAAGACCAATGGCCAGTCATAACAAGAGCCTGGGTATGTTTAACCTTGATGGTATTCCGCCGGCTCCGAGAGGCGTGCCTCAGATTGAAGTAACCTTTGATATTGATGCCAATGGGATGCTGAACGTGAGTGCGAAAGACAAAGGAACCGGCAAAGAACAAAAGATACGTATTGAAGCTGGTAGCGGCTTAAGCAAGGAAGAAGTAGAAAAAATGAAAGCCGAGGCAAAAGCCAATGAAGCATCTGATAAGGAAGCGCGTGAAAAAGTTGACAAACTGAACCAGGCAGACAGCCTGATCTTCCAGACCGAGAAGCAATTCAAGGAGTTTGGTGAAAAGATACCTGCTGATAAAAAAGCGCCTATCGAAGAAGCGCTGGCTAAATTAAAAGAAGCGCATAAGAACCAGGATATCCCGGCTGTTGATGCGGCTATGACGGAAATGAACACCGCATGGACAGCGGCCAGTGAAGAAATTTACAAGGCCCAGGCAGAAGGCGCACAGGCCGGTGGCTCGCAACCGGGAGCAGAACACCACGGTTCCGGTACACAGGGCAGTGGCGGCGGTGGCAGTGATACGGTAGAAGATGCACAGTTTGAAGAAGTGAAATAAAATAACAGACAGTTTCACAAATAATTTAAAAAGCCTCCATTATGGAGGCTTTTTAAATTATTTCCTGACATACAACCCGAGAATCGCCAGTAATAGTGGAAGAAAAAAAGCAAATACCCATCTTATGAAATCTGTTTTGCTATCGGCTATTTTTATGGATAGCGCCAATTCAAGGTCTTTTAAGTCTTCTTTCGTTGCCATTGTTTTTGCATTGTGCTCATTGATTTCTGTTAATTTTGTGTCTACAAAATCTACCAGTGCTTCCGTTTCGTGAGAACCCAGTTTCTGCCTGAGTGTTTCATAAATTTGTATGTTAGTGTTTGCGGTAGCCATGATAATATGTTTATTCAAAAATATTTCTTTTTTGCAAGAATAATTGACAGTTAACTAAAATCAGGAGTAAATACTTAGTATTAAAACGCAAAAATCTGTATGATGATAAAACTTTTTGAACCGCTTCCGTTAAAATCTGTTACACTGAAAAACAGGTTAGTCGTATCACCGATGTGTCAATACTCTTCAGAAGATGGTTTTGCAAACGAATGGCACCTTGTTCACCTGGGAAGCCGCGCTGTTGGCGGCGCAGGGCTCATCATTACAGAAGCCTGTGCTGTTTCTCCGGAAGGAAGGATTTCGCCGCATGACCTGGGAATATGGAAGAATGAGCATATTGCTTATCTCCAAAAGATCACTCACTTTATAGAAGCACAGGGAGCGGTTCCCGGTATCCAGCTGGCGCACGCCGGCAGGAAAGCCAGCTGCACACAGCCATGGAACGGCGGGCAGCAGTTATCTTTAGAAGCAGGCGGATGGCAGACTGTAGGACCGGATGCGATTCCATTCAAAGAAGGAACACAGTCACCACTTGCCTTAAGTATAGCCGGTATCGAAAAAATAATTGATGATTTTACAAAAGCCGCCGAACGGGCATTACAGGCCGGATTCAAACTGATCGAACTGCATGCGGCACATGGATATCTTTTGCATGAATTCTTTTCACCTTTGAGCAATACCCGTTCGGATGCCTATGGCGGTAGTTTTGAGAACCGTATAAGGATACTAACGGATATCATCAAAGCCGTTCAAAAAGTATGGCCTGCAGATCTGCCCATTATTGTACGGATCTCTGCAACAGACTGGGTAGAAGGCGGGTGGGAGATAGCAAATTCTGTAAAACTTTCCGGCGTATTAAAAGAGTTGGGTATTGATGTTGTAGATTGTTCTTCGGGCGGCAATATCAGCTATGCTAAAATTCCGCTGCAGGCCGGTTACCAGGTACCGTTTGCAGCACAGATCAGGAAAGAAGCCGGTATGCTTACAGGAGCGGTTGGTTTGATAACCGGTGCACAGCAGGCGGAAGATATTCTTGTGAAAGGCGAAGCCGACCTGGTGATCATGGCGAGAGAATTTTTACGCGACCCTTATTTTCCGTTACACGCAGCCACACAGTTGAACGCGGATATCGAATGGCCGTTGCAATACCAGCGGGCTAAAAAGTAACACAGTTATTTTTCGGACATTCTTATATAAAGATCCTCCACTTTTTTCCTTGCCCAGGGCGTTTTGCGCAGGAACTTGAGGCTGGATTGTATGCTGGGATTACTGGTGAAGCAGTTGATAGGGATGTGCTGTCCGAGTGTTTCCCAGCCAAAATAAGCCACCAGTTCGGTAACGATCTTTTCTAAGGTTTTTCCATGTAGCGGATCATTGGAATGTTGTTCCATGCCTTTTTGTTTGTAATGATAAAGCAATGTACATGAATCCACACCGGTATTTTATACTTAATAAACCATATAGCATGGTTTCCCAGTTTGTAAGTACCCATGATGTCCGGCTGCTGGGCGATCTCGATTTTGACTTTCCGGAAGGAACACACGCGATTGGCAGACTGGATAATCATTCGGAAGGATTATTACTTTTAACAACGAATAAAAAAATAACAAGGCTGCTGTTCCAGGGTGTACATCCGCATAAACGTACTTACCTGGTGCAGGTAAAGAACACAGTGAGTGATGAGCGTTTGCAAGAGTTAAGAGCCGGCACCAGCATCAGGATAAAAGGAGGGAATGATCACCTGGCCGCACCCTCTGAGGTTCTGATAGTAGACAAGCCACAAAATTTGTTCTCATCCGGTTACGAATTGCGGGAAGGGGTTCCCTGTACCTGGCTGCAAATCACTTTAACGGAAGGGAAATTTCACCAGGTCCGCAAGATGGTGGCGGCCGTGCATCATAAGTGTAAAAGACTGATCAGAATAGCTATTGAAAATATAGAACTCGATGGGTTACAGCCAGGGGAAGTGAGAGAAATGGACGAGAAGATGTTTTTCGAAAAACTTCGGTTGTGATCACAACCGAAGTTTTTGAGTTATCTCTACTAACCAGTAACCCTGTCTTCTGATCCCTTACTTACCTGCAACCTGCTTCCTGATGATATTCAGTGCGGCACCGGCTTTGAACCATTCTATCTGCTGCTGGTTATAAGTATGGTTAACAACAATCGTATCCTTTGTTCCATTGGCATGGGCAAATACCATGTGTAATGGCTCACCGGGGGCAAACCGGGTAAGACCGTCGATATCAATGGTATCATCTTC
>JANXRX010000306.1 GCA_025352905.1 Bacteroidota bacterium
AGAGCCTGGAGAAATTCTGCGCCATTGATGACCATGATGTGATGCATGCCATTAAACGGTGGAGCCATCATCCCGATAAGATACTTTCCCTGCTCTGCAGCCGGTTGCTCAACAGGAATTTGTACAAATCCAGGATCCAGGCGGGAGCTTTTGATGCTGATTTTATCCAGGCGAAAGAAAAACAGGCGATGGAACAGTTTGGCGTTCAGGCAACCGATGTCCATTACTTCTGTTTTACGGGGGAAGCCACCAATACATTGTACCAGACCAGTGACGAAAGGATTAACATTCTCTTTAAAGATGGCACCGTCACCGATATTTCGCAGATCGATAACGCATTAATTCATCAAAACCTTTCGGCACCGGTTAAAAAATTTTACATTTGTTTGTTGACGTAGATCATAGTTCATGTCCTATTGTTCATGGTAATAATATAATTATTGCTGTACTATGAACCATCAGCCATGATCTATGAACCCTGTTTAAACCCGTTCTTTATGCAATTCAATGCCGCACAAATAGCCATGATCATCAGTGGAAAACTGGAAGGAGATGCCATGGTATCTGTGACCGGTTTCGGCAAAATTGAGGAAGCCGAAGAAGGGCAGTTGGCATTTCTCGCCAACCCGAAATACGAAGAGTTCCTTTACCAGACAAAAGCTTCCATCATTATCATTAATGACACGCAGGAATTGAAACAGCCGGTATCCGCCACCCTGATACGCGTACCCGATGCCTATACTGCTTTTGCCACACTACTCGCTAAATACCAGGAACTGGTGACCCAGCAGCTTACCGGTATCCAGCAACCCAGTTTTATATCCGGTTCCGCCACTTTGGGCGAAAATATTTTTGTGGGTGCGTTCGCTTATATCGGCGAAAATGCGGTGATAGGTAACCAGGTAAAACTGTTTCCCGGGGTGGTGATCGGCAATAATGTGGTGATCGGCGATAACACGATCCTGCATGCAGGGGTCAAAATCTATTTTGACTGCCGGATAGGAAAGAATGTAATCATACATGCCGGCACTGTCATTGGCAGTGATGGTTTTGGATATGCTCCGCAGGCAGACGGGAGTACAAAGAAGGTGCCCCAGATCGGTAATGTAGTGATAGAGGACCATGTAGAGATCGGGGCAAACGCCACTATCGACCGTGCCACCATCGGCTCTACCCTGATCAGGGAAGGCGCCAAATTAGATAACCTGATACAGATAGCTCATAATGTTGAAATTGGCAGTAACACCGTGATCGCCGCCCAAACCGGTATTAGTGGAAGCACCAAGGTGGGTAAGAACGTGATGATCGGGGGCCAGGTGGGTACCGCTGGCCATATTAATATAGCTGATGGCAGCCGGATCAATGGAAAAAGCGGTGTTACCAAAAGCCTCAAGGAACCCAATAAAGCCTATAATGGCACCCCGGCAATTGATTTTGCAACCTCTCTTCGCGTCCAGGCGCTCACCCGCAACCTCCCTGATCTTGAAAAAAGGGTTAAAGAACTGGAAAAAATGGTGGAACAGCTCCTTGCAGACCGTGTAAATGCCTGAAGAAAACCATTTTAACACCCCGAAATCATATTTTTGCAGGATATGGACAGCAATTTTAACCCCGACAAGCAGCATACCCTCAAAAACGCGATCAGTATCAGTGGAACCGGTTTACATACCGGTATTTTAGTGGATATGGTGCTTAGGCCTGCCCATGCCGGTTTTGGTATACAATTTCAACGCGTGGACCTCCCGAGCCAGCCCGTGATCAAGGCAGATTGCGACCTGGTTACCGATACCAGTCGCGGAACCACTTTACAGGTTGGTGAGGCAAGGGTAAGCACCGTGGAACATGTATTGGCGGCCCTTGTGGGTATGGGTGTAGATAATGCGCTGGTTGAATTGAATGGCCCCGAGATCCCCATTATGGATGGCAGTTCCGCACCATTTATTGCTTTGATTGAAGAATCGGGTGTGGAAGAACAGGAAGCTACCAAGGCATGGTATAGCCTTGACGAAAATATTTATCATTATGATGACCAGAAACGGGTAGAAATGGTGGCGTTGCCTGCCATGGATTACCAGATAACTACCCTGATTGATTTTAACAGCCCGGTGCTGGGAACGCAACATGCCGGCTTAAAGACCATTAAAGATTTCAAGACAGAAATATCACCCTGCCGTACTTTTTGTTTTTTACACGAGCTGGAAACCCTGCTCGACAATGACCTGATCAAAGGCGGGGATATCAACAATGCCATTGTAGTTGTAGACAAACCGGTTACGGATGCAGAGATGACCCGTTTGGCCAAAGTGTTCAAGCGTGATAAGATAGAAGTGAAAAGCGAAGGTTACCTCAACAACCTTGAGCTGCGTTTTCCGAATGAACCTGCGCGGCATAAGTTATTAGATGTAGTGGGCGACCTGGCTTTGATAGGCTACCCGATCAAAGCGCGGATCATTGCCAACCGCCCCGGACACAGCACCAATGTTGAGTTCGCCAAAAAGATCAAACAGTATATTAAAAAGAATAAGCACGTTAAGAATGTGCCGGTATATGACCCAAGTATGCCGCCCGTGTACAGCCTCGAAAAAATAGAGAAGACCTTACCGCACAGACATCCTTTTTTGTTTGTAGATAAGATCATCGAATTAACCGATACCTATATCGTGGGTATCAAAAATGTAACTTTTAACGAGTGGTTCTTTCCGGGCCATTTTCCGGGCAACCCGGTCATGCCGGGTGTTTTACAGATCGAAGCGCTGGCGCAAACCGGCGGTATTCTCTGCATCAATTCCATGCCCGAGGGAAATTATGACACTTATTTCTTGAAAATAGATAATTGCAAGTTCAAGCAAATGGTGAGGCCGGGTGATACGATGGTTTTAAAAATGGAACTGAACGGGCCCATCCGGAGGGGGATCTGCGAAATGCGGGGTACGGTATATGTAGGTGGAAAAGTAACGACAGAAGCGGACCTGGTGGCACAGGTAGTAAAAAGACCTTAGATGAAATGCTGGTTTAAAGAAACAAGTAACCGTATCATACATTAATCCAAAAAGCTGTAATGACGCATCCCTACACGTATATTGATCCCAATGCAAGGATCGCGCCTAACGTAAAGATCGATCCGTTTACGGTTATCCATGGAGACGTTCAGATCGGCGATGGAACCTGGATCGGCAGTAATGTTACCATTATGGACGGTACGCGTATCGGCAAGAACTGCCGTGTGTTTCCCGGCGCTGTATTGGGCGCCATTCCGCAGGATCTGAAATTCAGCGGCGAGAAAACAACGGTTGAGATCGGCGATAATACCACCATCCGCGAATTTGTGACCATTAACCGCGGCACCGAGGACAGGGGTAAAACAAAGGTTGGCGATAACTGCCTGATCATGGCGTACAGTCATATCGCCCACGACTGTATCATCGGCAATAATTGTATCATGAGTAACAGTGTTCAGGTAGCAGGGCATGTAACCATGGGCGACTGGACCGTTGTAGGGGGTGTAAGCGCCGTACACCAGTTTGTGAACATAGGCCAGCACACATTTATAGCAGGGGGAAGCCTGGTAAGCAAAGATGTTCCGCCTTATATCAAAGCCGTACGTAACCCGTTAAGCTATGGCGGGGTTAACAGCGTTGGATTAAAACGCAGGGGCTTTCCGTTGCAGCAGATCAATCATATACTTGATGTGTACCGGACCATCTACAATAAAGGATTTAATACTTCACAGGCCCTTGAATATATAGAAGAAGAATTACCGGCTACTGATGAGCGGGATGAGATCGTAACTTTTATCAGGGAAAGCGGCAGGGGAATTATCAAACGGTTTATAAAAGGTGCAAGTGAAGAAGACTGACCCCCTGACCCCCTGGGAGGGGGTTCGTGTTGCTGAGTTTGGCAAACGGTTTAACAGGGACTGGATATTCAGACATTTGAATTATGAATTTGAAGTGGGTGGATGTTATGCCATTACCGGCCCGAACGGGAGTGGAAAAAGTACTTTACTGCAAGCCATCGCCGGGAGTTTGCATTTGAGTGAGGGAAAGATGGAATACAGTTTTTCAGGCAGGAACGGTGAGGCTGCCATCATCGATCCTGAAAATATTTACCGGCAGATCGCTATCGCAGCTCCTTATCTTGAACTGGTAGAAGAGATGACCGCCAGGGAGTTCCTGCTTTTTCACGGGCGGTTTAAACCATTGATCCCATCTATAAGTATCGAAAATATTCTGTCTGTGATTGGCCTCGAAAAATCGGCGGACAAACAGATCCGTTATTTTAGCAGCGGGATGAAACAAAGACTCAAACTGGCACAGGCCATTTTTTCGGAAGTTCCCGTATTGCTGCTGGATGAGCCCTGTACCAACCTGGATAACAGCGGATACCAATTGTACCATGACCTGCTTAACAATTACTGCGCGGAAAAACTCGTTATCATCAGCAGTAATGATGCGCAGGAAATAGATATCTGTACGGAAAGATTGAATATACTGGATTATAAATAATCATATCCATACCCCATGTTTGCAAATGCAATAGAAACGGTTTCAGGTTTTACGCGACCCGTAAATACGATCCTCAGAACCTATGGGGGAAAACAGGTGTTCCCCGGTTCCGCTACCCTGTTCTTTGTAAATGAAGAAGGATTTGCCATCACTTGTAAGCATGTGATCGGGCTTTTAAGCAGCGCCGAAAAAGTAAACAAACTGTACGCGGATTTTATCACTGCCAAAAAAAAGATCCCAAATGATGGCAAATTCAAAATGAGCCTGAAGGGCCTGGAAACAAAATATAGTTATACCCCCGATACGATCATCCAGCTTAAGAATACATATGTCGATTGCGTAGACAGCATGTCGGGTTTTACCTGGCACGAACATCCCAAATATGATCTCGCTATTTTAAAATTCAACGATTTTAAAAATACGCTCTATACAGGTTATGCCAGGTTTTTAAAAGACGGTAAAAATATCAGGCAGGGTAATTTTCTCTGCCGTCTCGGTTACCCGTTTCCTGAGTTTACCAATTATACTTACAATGAAGCAGCAGATGATATTGAATGGAGCCATACAGGCTCCGCATCTTCACCCCGTTTTCCGATGGAAGGAATGGTTACCCGGTTTTTGGGAGAGAATAACCAGTTAACCGGGATTGAATTAAGTACGCCGGGATTAAAAGGACAAAGCGGCGGCCCGTTGTTCAATTCGAATGGTACGATCTATGGTATGCAGTCATCAACCAAACATCTCCATTTGGGTTTTGACCTCGAGAATACAGAAATGCTGTTGGGCAACAAACTGAAAAAAGTAACCGATCATCCGTTCCTTCATTTGGGGCAATGCGTGCATGTGGATATTATCAAAGCTTTCCTTGCAGAGAAGGAGGTGAAATTTTATGAAGAAGATTAAATTTTCATACATCAACCATTAAACGATACTAATTATGACCAAAAAAACAAACTTCAATACTGAAAAAGTTCTCCGTACCAATTTTGTATTTCCGCAGGCCGTAATTGCCGGTGACCTGATCTTTCTTTCGGGTACCTGGGGCATTGATACGGCAACAGGTAAACTGGCCGGCAATGATAGCTATGAAGAACAGGCTATACAATCTTTCAGGAATATTAAAACGATCCTTGAAGAAGCGGGAAGCAGCATGGAGAAAGTAGTGAAGACAACCATTTTCATGGTATCGGGCTGCGACAGCGATTTTAAGATCATCAATAAAGTGTATGCTGATTTTTTTCCGGAGAACCCGCCCGTAAGAAGCGCCCCGCAGGTAATGCCATTCCCCGGCGGCATCCTGATCTCCGTTGAATGTATTGCGCTTAGATGATGTTGGTCGGGCAACCAGCAACGGTTAACTACCGCCTGCTGGCTATCAGCAAGTTCAGGTCGGTATATTTCAGGTCGAACCGCTGGCTGATATAAAAATCGGTCAGTGCACCTTTGAACATATACACACCTTCGCGGAGATTGAATTTATGCCAGACCATTTCTTCCATCCCGCCTTCGTCGCTGATCTCGAGTATTAAAGGCATCAGCACATTACTGATGGCCTGGCTGGCGGTGCGCGCAAACCCGCTCGGAATATTGGGTACACAATAATGGATCACATCATGTTTTACAAAAGTGGGTTCTTCATAGCTGGTCAGTTCACTTGTTTCAAAACAACCGCCCCTGTCAATGGCCACATCAATGATGATGCTCCCCGACCGCATCGCTGCTACCATCTCTTCCGTAACCACTACCGGCGCTCTTCCGTATTCATTGCTTAACGCACCAACGGCCACTTCGCAGGTTTTAAGTTGTTTGGATAAGATCCTTGGTTCCAGCACGCTGGTCCAGATGCGCTGCCCTAAATTGTTCTGCAATTGTTTTAAGCGATAGACATTGTTATCAAACACTTTAACCGATGCACCCAGTGCCAATGCATTTCGCGTAGCAAACTCGCCCACGATACCCGCACCAATGATCACGACCTTGGTTGGCGGAATCCCGCTGATTCCACCGAGTAATACCCCCTTCCCCTGGTTAAAGCTGCTCAGGTACTGTCCCGCGATCAGCATTACCGCGCTTCCGGCTATCTCGCTCATACTTCTTACGATGGGATACGTGCCACTGTCGTCCTTGAAATTTTCAAAGCTCAACGCAGTAATGCGTTTTTCCATCATCTTTTCGATGTATTCTTTTTTTAAGGCCGAGAGATGTATGGGTGAAATAATGGTCTGGTTCTGCTGAAGCAGCGGCATGTCTTCTTCTACCGGCGGTGCACTTTTTACCAGGATCGGGCATTTGAAGATCGCATCGCGTTCATATACGATACGGGCACCTGCTTCAGCATAATCTTTGTCTAAAAAATGGCTGCCTTCGCCGGCTTTATGTTCCACATCTACCTGGTTACCGTTCATGACGAGCACCCCAACCGCATCCGGTGTTAGCGCGATCCTGTTTTCCTGGAAAGCGATCTCCTTAGGGATCCCGATATGCAGTTTGGCTCCCTGCGGCTTTACATCCAGCACTTCTTCCAGTGTTTCGTAGGTAAAGGAAGGACTGATAGAAGGTTTAGTGGCCATATAGGTTGGATTGGTAACAGATATGAAATTAATTAATTTATGTTAGAGTGCGGGAAGTTTGTCATTTCCGCTACGGACCATTGACTATGGACTATGTATTTACGTATGCAGCCTTCTTGTTGTCTCATCCAATACTTCGATGTATATATGAAAAGCATCATCGGCTAAAAGCCCCGGTGCATTTTCGGGCCATTCGATCAGACAAAGTTGTTTACTGAGCAAGCTGTCGTCCACCCCTGCATTAACAGCTTCCTGCTCATTGGCGAGGCGGTACCAGTCCATATGATAGATAGCGCCTTCAGAAGGGCTGCTGTACTCGTTAATGATAGCAAAAGTAGGGCTGCTGATCGCACTGGTTACGCCCAGTTCCTCACACAAAGCATGAATAAAAGTGGTCTTCCCCGCCCCCATCGGTGCATGAAAGGCCCATATCTTTTTTTGACGGCCCTCTTTCCACAAAGCCCTGGCTACCTGTTTTACCTGTTCCAATGTAAAGATCGCATCCATAAGGGCAAAGATATACCACCAGACCGCAACCCGTTTGAAACACTGCTGTATTTATAATCGTATCTCGACAATCCAGGTTTTGCCGTTATCGTAGCTTTGCACCGTGGAAAACCTGAACTGGAAAATACAAGGCATGAGCTGCACCAACTGTGCACTTACCATTGATAAATACCTGCAGGGCAAAGGCATGCAGCAGGTAAAAGTGAATTTTATGGGCGGGGAGGTAAGTTTTGGATTGGCTAATAATATTTCCAAACAGGAAATAGCCAAAGGGATAGGAGGGCTCGGCTATCATGTGGTCGGTGACGATGTAACCGGTGTTGCCAAAACCAGGCGGCTCTTTCAAAATCATTTACAGCGCTTCCGTTTCTGTATCCTCTTCACTGCGCCGCTGATGCTGCATATGATACCGGGGGTGCATATTCATTTTTTGATGAACCCGTATGTGCAGTTGGCACTGACTGTTCCCGTATTTATTGTGGGGATGGATTTTTTTGGCCGCAGCGCCGTAAAAAGTCTGTGGAAGGGGATTCCGAATATGAATGTACTGATAGCGCTTGGCGCAGCAGCAGCATTTGGTTACAGTTTATATGGCACGCTGATTGGGCAGGCAGCGCATTATCTTTTTTATGAAACAGCCGCCACCATTATTACGCTTGTATTCCTGGGTAACTGGATGGAAGAAAAATCGGTAGAAAGCACGCAGACAGCTTTACAAAAACTGGCTATGAGCCAGAAACTGATGGCGAATATGATCGCTTACGATGACCAGCACCAGGAACATATCTTCCCGGTAGAAAGTGCGCATTTGAAAGTGGGCGACCTGCTACTTATCAAAAGCGGCGAACCGGTTCCTATGGATTCCAAGATTTTATGGGGCGAAGCAAGTGTAAACGAGGCCATCATCAGCGGGGAGAGTGCGCCGGTTACAAAAAAAATGAATGATAAACTGGTCGGCGGAAGCATCGTAGATAATGGCACTGTAAAAGCTTATGTAACTGCAGTTGGAGAAGATACCGTTTTGTCTAACATTTTAAAAATGGTGAAAGAGGCGCAGACGGAAAAACCACCGGTGCAGCAACTCGCCGATAGGATCAGCGCTGTTTTTGTTCCCGCGGTCATCAGCATCGCCCTGGTTACTTTCCTGGTCAATTATTTTTTCGCAGGGCAGGTGTTCAGCGCCAATTTGCTGAGGGCGATTGCGGTATTGGTCATATCCTGCCCCTGTGCAATGGGACTGGCAACTCCGGCCGCTATTGCGGTTGGCCTGGGCAGGGCGGCAAAAAATGGCGTGCTTTTTAAAAACGCCAAAAGCCTCGAGATCTTCAAAAGCATTAAGCAGGTAGTGTTTGACAAGACAGGCACCTTAACAACAGGGCATTTTACTATTTCAGGTTTCAGAGTGATCGATGACGTTCATGAATCGTCAGGCGTGAGACCTGAGTTAAACGATTCCCCTCTCACGACTCAGGATTCACGACTGACGCATGACGAATTCAAACGGATCGCTTTTTCTTTAGAAAAATATTCCAACCACCCCCTCGCCACCGCCATCACCAAAGAATGGAAAACAAAGGATGACCTGCGTTGGGAAAAGGTTGAAGACATCAAAGGTTCAGGCATGAACGCAACAGACAAAGCGGGTAATACTTACTCAGCAGGTTCTTACCGGTCAAATGATGGTTTAACATATAATGATACGTCACATAGTATTTACGTTACCTGCAACAATCAATATATCGGCTGGATCGATCTTGTGGATGAGATCAGGCCCGAAGCAAAAGAGGTGGTCCGTTTCCTGAAAACAAAAGGGATTAAAACAATCCTGCTCAGCGGCGACCGGAAAGAAAAATGTGAACAGGTGGCGGCACAATTGGGTATCGATGAAATATATGCGGAACAGTTGCCCGAACAAAAATTACGGAAGATCGAAACGCTTAACCGCGAGGCGCCAACAGCAATGATCGGAGACGGCATAAATGACGCTCCTGCACTCGCAAAGGCAACCGTAGGTATCTCTTTAAGTGACGCCTCGCATATAGCCATGCAAAGTGCGGATGTGATACTGATGAATCATGGACTAAAAAATCTACCGCTGGCATTAGGGCTGGGCAAACATACTTATCGTACGATCCAGGAAAATCTCTTCTGGGCATTTGCCTATAATATAGTAGCCATCCCTATCGCCGCTTTTGGCTTTCTCAGTCCCACATTCGGCGCATTGGCCATGGGATTGAGTGATGTTGTCCTGGCTGTCAACTCTGTCCGATTGAATTTTAAAAAGGTCGTTTAGCCTTCAGGCTAACCAGTATTTTTCTTTCTCACGAATAAACATAAGAGGTTAATTTCACAACAATACGAATGACAACCCCACTATCCATATTACAACAATACTGGCAGCACGATCGGTTTCGCCCTATGCAGGAAGAGATCATCCGGTCGGTATTGGATAATCATGATACACTGGCTTTACTGCCAACCGGCGGGGGTAAATCCATTTGCTTCCAGGTTCCGGCATTGTTAAAAGAGGGGGTATGTTTGGTGATCAGTCCGCTCATTGCATTGATGCGCGACCAGGTGGATAGTTTATTGCAAAAAAATATTCCTGCGGCGGCCCTGCACAGCGGGCTCGGTTTCTACGAGGTTCAGAAAGTATTGCAACAGGCAACCCATGGCGATTATAAATTCCTATACCTCTCACCGGAAAGATTAGAGTCAGCATTATTCAAAGAATATTTACCCGCACTCAACATCAGCCTGGTGGTGGTTGATGAGGCGCATTGTGTATCGCAATGGGGATACGATTTCCGGCCACCTTACCTGCGTATCGCTAACCTTCGCGATGAGTTGCCGGGTGTGCCCCTGATTGCTGTAACCGCTTCCGCCACACCGGTTGTGCAGCTGGATATTGTTGAGAAACTGAAATTCACCGGCAGCCATATTTTCCGTCAGCCTTTTGAACGGCCCAATATTTCCTATAGTTGTTTTTGTGTAGATAGTAAGGTCAATAAACTGGTGGAGATCCTTAACAAGGTTCCGGGAAGCAGTATTGTGTATTGCAGCAACCGGAGGCAGACAAAGGAACTATCAGAGTTACTGGCATTACAGCATATCTCAGCCGACTTTTATCACGCAGGATTAACGCAACCGTTGCGTGATGAAAAACAACAGGCATGGATCAGCAACCTTACCCGTGTGATGATCTGCACCAATGCTTTTGGAATGGGCATTGATAAGCCTGATGTAAGAACCGTGGTACACTATGATGCGCCGGATTGCCTGGAAAATTATTACCAGGAAGCGGGCCGTGCGGGCAGGGATGGTAAAAAATCGTATGCGGTGTTGATCTACCAGGAAGAAAATATAGCTGAACTGAAAGCGATGCCTGGTAAACGTTTTCCGCCGATCCCGGAGATCAAAAGAATATACCAGTCGCTGGCCGACTATCTACAGGTACCTGTTGGGATCGGCGAAGGGCAGTATTTTGATTTTAACCTGTCGGAGTTCGTGAAGAATTTCAAGCTGGATACACTATCCGTGATCAATACATTGAAAGT
>JANXRX010000314.1 GCA_025352905.1 Bacteroidota bacterium
CTCCTGATCAGGAATTCATATACCATAAAACATCCTGCCAGGGTAAGTATGAACGTAAGTATGCATTTCAGGTATTCATCTATGTTCAGCGGAAAGATAAGTATCGATGCTATGTACAGGAATATCATGTGAAGAAGATAAATCGGGTAATGTGCTATTCTTCTTTGTATTCAAGAATATCTGCCGGCTGGCAATCCAGTATTTTGCAAATGGCTTCGAGTGTGCTGAACCGGATGGCTTTTGCTTTGCCGGTTTTGAGTATCGACAAATTGGATAATGTTAAACCCACTTTATCTGAAAGTTGATTCAGCGACATTTTCCGTTTAGCCATCATCACATCAAGGTTTATAATAATCGGCATGGCTTATACAGTTAATTCGTTTTCTGTTTGAATTTCAATTCCTTTTTTAAAGATCTGTGCAATCACAAAAAGCGTAACGCTCATAAACAGCCAAACATCACCCCCTCCTAAGCGCATGTATTGTATATCAGGCATTTTTACGCCCTGTTTAACAAACCACTCACTATAACCGGACCCCCATACCGAGAACAGCCCGATCAAAAATGCCAGATAGGATATGCGGAAAATAAAACGGCCCAATTCCCTGTTGAAGGGTTGTGACAAGTCCAGCTTTTTATCGTGCAGGATACTGACGATCAGGTAAAATATCCAGGCTTTGATGATGGCTACAATACTCATAAGGAAGGTCTCTACAAAAAAGTAGCCGTGATCGAATTGATAAAGGCCCGACAAATCAATCTTTAGCCAGAAATTTTGTGCGTGATCGGGATTTACCGCCAGCACATACAGCATATTGGATATAATGCCACCTGCTTCGATACATACGCCGATAAATATGATCCCGGAAAGGACATACAGGAATTTCAGGATCTGGTTGGTAGTGATTTGCATAATTGATAATTTTTAGTTTGACAATGCAACCATAATAAATATTTATTGATAAACAATAAATATTAACCCAATTTTAATAAATATTTTATTTTTTGTTGATTTCCAGGTATTTAGCCTGGATCAGTTGTTTATCCGGCAAGGTGGTGGCTAAGGCCAAGGCTTTGAGAAAGTTTTCCTTCGCTTTTTCTTTATCGAGATCCGCATACAGTTCGCCCAACAGCGTAAAATAATAGTGGTCGTTGCTCAGATCCAGCTTTTCTGCTTCTGCAATAGCTGCTTTCTTTCCCTTTACTTTCGACAGCGCATACGTCCGGTTAAGAGCAGCCACGGGAGAATAGCTCACCATTAGTAACTGGTTAAACAATTGGAGGATACTCTCCCATTTCTCTGCGCTGTCTTCCCTGATCGTGTGCCAGTAGGCAATACCCGCTTCGAGATGATATTTTGATAAGCTGTTTCCGCTTGCCGCAAGATGAAAATGGTATACCCCCTTAGCGATCAGTTCCCGGTTCCAGCGTGTTTCATCCTGGTCGTGGTACAGGATCATTTCACCATGCTCATTTTTCCGCGCTTCAAACCGGGAGGCATGAAAACACATTAATGCAAACAGGGCATTCACTGCGGGTTGGTTGGTCTGTTGATTTTCAGTAAGCATGTACGTTAAGCGCATAGCTTCCAGGCACAGGTCGTTGCGCAGAACGGTGTCGCTGCTTTCTGAATAGTATCCTTCATTAAATAAAAGATATAAAGTAGTCATTACAGCATCCAGCCGTTTGCTAATCTCATGACCGGGCGGTAATTCAATGGCAACCTTTTCTGAACGCAGTTTTTCTTTCGCTCTTGACAGCCGTTTATTGATCGTTTCTTTATTAGTCAGAAACGCATTCGCGATCTCGTCAATCCCAAAACCGCAAAGGATGCGAAGTGATAAACCGATCTGCGCCTCAACGGGAATAGACGGATGGCAAATGGTAAACAACATCTGCAACTGGCTGTCGGCTATGTTCTTTGCAGACAGGTCTATCTCCGTATCCTCACCGGCAACTGCGGATGAACCGATCATTGGTTTGATCTTATGATGAAACAGCTTATCGCGGGTGAGCAGGTTCTTTGCTTTGTTCTTAGCCACGGTATACAGCCAGGCAGTTGGGTTTTCGGGCACGCCTTTAAAGGGCCATGTTTCCATGGCGGCTAAAAATGTTTCACTGGCAATATCTTCCGCCATCTGAACATTTTCCATACCGAAAAGCTTACACAATACAGCTGTTATCTTTCGAAACTCTGTACGGAATAAATAGGGTATCAATGGCTGTTCCTGCATATAGGATCATAATAACCTCCCGTAATTTACGGGAGGTTCATAAAAATTTAATGCAAGCCATCGTTCCGGGCAATTTTTCTCACCTCCACGCTGTTTCCATCACCCTGCAGAACAGGACTGCCCTTTGCAAATTCCACCGCTTCCTCAATAGAATCGGCTTTCACAATAATGTATCCTCCAATCGTTTCTTTGATATCGCCAAAGGGGCCGTTCGTTACCACGCCTTTATATCCTACTACCCTTGCCTCATCAAACGGCAACCCGGTGCCGCTGCTGAATTTATTCTGTGCGGCAATACCGCCGATCCAGTCCATGGTTTGTTTCATCCAGGCCTGTAGCTGTTCGGGCGATGCTAACTTTTGCCCGTCTTCGTGCCTGAAAATCAGGATGTACTCATTCATCTTGTAAAATTTAAATGTTTTTAAATGGTTATCGTATCTATAACAAATAAGTTTACCCGAATGGGACATCCTCACCGCAGAATCACCACCCAGCCCGAAAGCGGACCCACCCCAATGTTCAGATCAACCACGTAGTAGTAAGTATCTAAAGGCAGGGGTCTTCCATTATAGATCCCATCCCATGGATTGGCGGAATGTGACTGGAACAGCAATATTCCTTTCCGGTCATATACGCGAACAAGTGAACCCGGGTAGGTTTCCAGCCCTTTGATGATCCAGGTATCATTGATCCCATCTCCATTGGGCGAAAAAGCATTAGGGATCGATATATTTTTATATACGCGTATGAATACATTATCGCTCGACGCGGGACAGGCCTGCGCGGGTACGGCATATAAAGTATACGTAACCGAATCTGAGGGAGTAACCGTTGGTGTCAGCGTATTGGCATTGGCCATAGCCGTGATGGGCAGCCAGTAAAAACTTTGATAACTGCCGGTGATGCTCCCTTCCAGCGAAACGGATTGTCCTTCAAATATTTTTTTATCTGTTCCTGCATTTACAACAGGAACCGTATACACATTAAGGGTGGTTTTAGCAGAATCTTTGCAACCATAGGTATTGGCAACGGTTACCGTATACAGGGTTGTATCCGCCGGAGAAGCCAACGGATCTGCAGAATTTGGATCAGACAGCCCCCGGGCGGGTGACCAGCTATAGATTGTTCCGCCTGAAGCCTGTAATAGAGCGCTACTTCCTGCACAAACGCCCGATACCCCATTTACCGATGCAGTTACGCCGGGAAATACTTTCAGAACGATCGTATCATTACCCGAACAGCCCTGGGGTGTTTTTACAAATGCGCGGTAGGTTCCTGAATCGGTGTAGCTTATGTTTGTCAGTACCGGTGTTGCGGCAGTGGATGAAAAATTATTGGGACCTGTCCATTGATAGGTATAACCGTTACCCGTTGCAGCCGGGAGTGTTACGGGGGCATTGGTACATCCCGGCAAAACGGTTTTGGGTAAAACAGGCAGGGGGTATACCGTAATCGTGCTGATATTGGAAGCCACCCTGCATTGTACGCTGGCAAAATTGGCGGTCTCAGCAGACAGAACACGGTATTCAAAAACACCTGCAACGTTTGGCTGAAGAAAACAGGATGAGCCATTGGCGCCGGTAACATTTGTCCACACCGTTCCAGAGTCTGTACTTACCTGCCATTGAACAATTGAGCCCGTTAAACTGCCTGTGGAAGTGAGATCCATGAAAACCGGGTTGAGGTCTTTTTGACAAACAGCGGTCACACCCGCCACCTGTATCCTCGGTGTAGTGGTAAGGGTTGGGCCGCAGGGACGGAAAGTGATATCATCAAGGGCAAGGTCATTGCCGCAGCCACCCGGTGCATTATTGGTGATGCGGAGAACAACGGTGTTGACACCTACGGGGGTGGTAAAAAAAGTACCAAACTGGCTCCATTGTATCGCGCCTACTGCCGGAATATCGCCCGTATCGTATCTCACAAGAACCGAACCGGTGGTGGTTTCTATCCGGAAAGTTAGATTGGGCTTGGTACCGGCACCGCTACAGGCACTGGCCCGTAAAACATTGGCTACCCATGCCGCAAATTCAAAAGTGGTATTGCCGCAAAGACCGGAAACCGTATCCACATAAAAATCGTTTGGTGTGATAGATGCATTCACCAGCATGAACTGCCCGCCCTTATTGCCAGTATGGTCAGCGGCAATTGTGTACCAGGAATTGTTAAAACAATTAACGGTAACGCTGCTTGCGATCGTATACTCACCATCATTGGGGCAACTCCCCGCCGTATACAAAAGATTGGTAACTCCCGGTTTTAAAGGCCCCGCCGAATTAGCCCCAAACGTAATATTCACTAACGGATCACCCAGGCTGCCACTGCATAACTGCGCAGACGCAATATGCTGCATACAAAGCAAGCACCATACAAGGATATATATCCGTTTCATAGGGACAAAGGCATAAGTCGTAAGGCGTAAGGGATAAGGGATAAGGTGTGATAAGATCACAAAAGTTTAATCTTTATTTAATGTATACTACGCAATATCCATTCTCGCCGTTCGGTTTTCATTATATACGCCTTACGCCTTACGCCTTACGCCTTACGCCTTACGCCTTACGCCTTACGCCTTACGCCTTACGCCTTACGCC
>JANXRX010000316.1 GCA_025352905.1 Bacteroidota bacterium
CCTTCAAAACGGTCGTCGGTACCGGCGCCTGCATATACTTTTCCGAACCATCCTTTCTTTACCCCTTTCTTTAAAGTGATGTTTACGACCTTGCCCACATTGTTGAGGTTATCATCGCCATTGCGTAATAACTGTTCTTTATCATCCACCACCTGCACCTTATCAATGATATTGGCAGGCAGGTTGCGGGTGGCCATTTTGGGATCATCGCCAAAAAAGGTTTTGCCATCCACCAGGATCCTGTTTACGGCTTTACCGTTCACCGTGATATTTCCATCGGCGTCTACCTGTACACCCGGTAGTTTTTTTAAGAGATCCTCTACCAGGGCATTGGGTAATGTTTTGAAGGAAGTGGCATTGAATTCGATCGTATCGTTCTTGATCACCACCGGCGGACGCTCCGATATGACCACGACCTCATCCAGCATAAAGGAAGTGGTGGCGATCTTTACCGAATCAAAGTTCAGGGTGTTTTTGGCGGCATTCAGTACAAATTCTTTCCGGAAAGCCTTATAACCCGAAAAAGTAATGATCACCCGCAGTGGAAGATCCAGGGGCAGTCCGCCCACTTTAAATTCACCATCGCCATTGGTGAGACGGTATGTAATGATAGCGGTATCTTTTGCTTTGAACACAGTAACGGTGGCAAAGGGAAGGGTTTTATGCGTAAGCGAATCGCAGAGTCTGCCGGTAATGGTGCCTGATTGCGCGAATGCGGTATGGATCCAAAAAAAGCCAATGCAAAGAATAACTGCCTGTTTCATGTAATACGACCGGTTTGGGTTAGTTTTTATGGGAATTTCTTTTCTCCTGCGCATAAGAGTATCTACCCACGATAAAGTTGGAAGCGGATCACTGAAAAAGATCTGTTAGATATACGAACGGCGAAAAGGCTATCTATACGGCAACTTCATTTTCCATTTTCTATGGTTAGAAACCCCTTGATGATTACTGATGTTGTACTGTGCTTATCCAGGTTGATGGTATAGTAGTATTCTGCCGCAGGAAGCTTTATTCCTGTTTCATCACTGCCATTCCAGTCATTCTTATAGTTTTCCAATGTTTTTACAAGAGTGGCATTCCGTCTGTAGATTCTGATGGCGTTATTCGGGTAGTCTTCTATTTTTTTGATCCGCCAGGTGCTGTTTAAAAGAAGAATGTGATCGGGTACCAGCATTTGGTCAGTAAATTCAGCGGGTTCATGGCTAATACCTGATGGTTTACTATTAATTTCCATTTGTTTCCTCCGGTCTTCATTTGTTATGGAATCCAGCAAAGCCAGTCTCCAGTCTATTTCCTTCTGTTTATTTTTCAGAGAACGGAGCAATAAAAAAAGACTGTCGCTCATACCCTCAGGCACAATTGTCCATATATTATCAATAAGAATTGCACGTCTACTATGAATTGGTCTTGAAGTGTCCCTGGCCACGTTGATCCGTTTATTCAATTCCTCGATCTCTTGCCTGTCATGCTCCAATTCCTGCATAGATTTTGCTTTTTCAGCAAGGTCGGATTCATGCATAAGCCTGCCTCTTTCTGCGAATAATACGATGATTTCCCGTTTATTTCGATACAGGGCTTCAAGTGCATCTGTTATATGCCGGTAATTGGACAGATGCGGGCCATCAATCACTGCATTGTCAACGGCAAACTCGATAAACACATCATTTGTTTTTGTAAGCTTGTACTCCGATCCCTGCCAGTTTAGCGCACGGATAATTACGGTTAAGTTTTTATCGTCGTATGGAACAGTTATCGTATGACTTTTAAAAAGGCTTGGGTTATACATTCCGTTCGGATCCAGTGTGGTATCGATTAAACGAGCAGACGGACTATAACCCCATATTTCCGGAAATGGGTTCACGGTTTCAGCTTTTTGTCTAAAAAGTGACGGAAACCCATTATTTTCTTTCTGACAGATCCCCAATGAAATGGGAACGATTTTTTTACGAATCCCTGTCAATGGGATCCTTTTCGCCGCCACAAATGAGCACATGATCAGGATAGCCATGCCCAGTGTAAGAATGCTTTTTTCTGTCGTATTGAGTGTCTTGTTATTTTTGCTGATAATACGTTTTACACGGTTAAGCAACTGGTTCTTGGCACCCGGGAAACCAACACCCTGCGCGGGAACAGCCAGGTCAAATTCCTGGAAGGAGATCAGGGCATCTATAAATTTTGTTTTATTCTGGGTTACGGATATCGCGATATCGTCGCAGCAATTTTCTCTTTCTTCGCGGATCAAGGAAGAGAGCCATAGTAAGGCAGGATTAAAAAAGAATATGGTTTCAGCGAAGCTTTGGCAGAGGTTCACAAAATAATCCCTGCGGCGGATATGCGCGAGTTCGTGTAACAGGATTGCCTCGATCTCATCCATAGGTAATTGCGAAAGCAAACCCAGCGGCAATAAGATGACCGGTTTGAAAATACCCATAACAACCGGCACTTTTACCATGGCCGATTCAAGTAACTGAATATAACGGTGCATACTCAGTTTTTCCATCAACTCACCCATTTTCTCCTTCCATTCTGCTGCAGGTTCCTGCGTGCGGTAATGCTTTAAACGCTGCACATAAGCGAGTTCTGCGATCAGTTTTACGAAACGAAACATAAATATGATAAACCAAACCAATACAATCACATAAGCATGCGCTGAAAAATAGGTTTTAAAACGCTCAGCCAGACTTCTGTTTAACCGAACGACCCTATTATTTAACGGAAGAAAACTATTGATCAGGTGCCTGCCCGGCAGCGGATGTGCGGGCACGCTTATGGCCGGATGATACAATGCCAGGTAAAGTTCCCTTTCAAAAGTGATCCCCGTCACTCCCAGAAAAAGAAGGAACAGGCCTGTAAGCATTTCATAACGTCTACGCGCATCCGATCTTCGTGTAGCCACCAGCATGGCACCCGTGAGTGCTGCTAATAACAGGCCCTGCCATAGTGAGTGGATCAATGTCCATCCCAGCGCAAGCACTATTTCGTTTTGCATGAATGATAAGCTCATAAAGATCGTTTTCAGGTAACTGATTATTTTTTATCTAATTTCTTTACCAACTCCTTTATCGCGTCCAGTTCTTTTTTTGATGTTTTTTGGTTACCCACCAACTGCATCAGCAGGCTACTGGCCGAGCCTTTGTACATGGTATCTACAAAGCGCGAGAGTAAATGATGCTTGGTTGCCTGCTCCGTTTCTGCGGGGATATAAATATGTTTCATCTGCGATGCATCCCGGGTCAGTAATTTCTTATCCACCATGATCTGCATGAGTTTGAGGGTGGATGTGTATTGCACCGCTCTTTTCTCTTCGTTCAGTGTATCGTTCACAAAACGCACCGTAGATGGGCCGTGTTCCCATAGTACCTGCAGTATTTCCAGTTCAGATTTTGTTGGTTCGGGGGAGGGATCGGTTTTCGCTTTCATTTCCCTAAGGTAGGAAATAATTCGTACGAACAAAGGAATAGTGAGTTTTTTTTGAGGGGATTAGGCGTAAGGTATAAGGCGTAAGTAGATTTTAGGGTATTTGTACCTGATTTTGAATATTTGGCTTGTAATGACAAACTCCTTGGCTAAATTCAGGCAGAGGCAATATATCTTCTTATGCCTTACCTATCTCCGATGTCAATCCAAAAATTTGAAAATATCATAGCCTGGCAAAAGGCACAAGACCTTGCTGTTGAAATCTATTCATTGTTTGGTGCGTCCAAAGATTTTGGTTTTAAAAACCAGATAACAACGGCTGTAATTTCTATTTCAAACAATATAGCGGAAGGTTTTGACAGAAGTTCTGATAGTGACTTTTCAAGGTTTCTATATTATTCAATAGCTTCCTGCAGCGAAGTCAAATCAATGCTTCATCTTGCATCAAGATTGAATTATCTTACGTCAGAACGAAAAACTGATCTTATACTAAAATGTGATGAAATAGCAAGAATTACACGCGGACTGATAAAATCATTAGAAACTAACAGTATAAAAAAATAAAAATACAATAGAGCCAGTAGAAGGCAGTACAAGGCATAAGGCATAAGGGATAAGGTGTGATAAGATAATAATAGTTTAATCTTTATTTAATATATATACACAATATCCATTATCGCTGTTCGGTTTTCATTATATACGCCTTACGCCTTACGCCTTACGCCTTACGCCTTACGCCTTACGCCTTACGCCTTACGCCTTACGCCTTACGCCTTACGCCTTACGCCTTACGCCTTACGCCTTACGCCTTACGCC
>JANXRX010000004.1 GCA_025352905.1 Bacteroidota bacterium
TAAATATGGCGCCCTGGCCGGGTTTACCGGTTGCGGTAATCATCCCGTGATGGTTTTCGACGATCTTCTTACACAAAGCCAGCCCAATACCTGTGCCGGCATAATCCTGTTTACCATGCAGGCGTTGAAACATGGAAAATATGATCTTACTGTATTGCTCCTCAAATCCGATCCCGTTATCCGCAAAGCTGACCTGGTAATAATTTTTATCTGCGAGGGTGGCGGGTGCGTCGGGAATCCGGGATCTGCTAACAATAACGGAGCTTATCTTTATAAGGGCGTTCTCCTTTGAGAATTTTAAGGCGTTACTGATCAGGTTTGCAAACAATTGCCCGATCTGTGTATGATTACCAATGATCACCGGCAGCGGACCGCTTTCGATAACCGCCTTTTTATCTTCAATCAGCAATTCAAAATCTACTTTTACTTCGCGAATAACCTGGTTCAGGTCCACCTCGGTATTTGTTTGATTTTCCTTTTCTTTGGTGAGCCGGCTATAGTTTAACAGCGACTTGACCAGTTCAGCCATCCTTTTTGCGGAGGAATCGAGTTTTTCAAAATAGCGGTTCACAAAATCAGGGTCCGTAAAGTTATCCCTGATCAGTTCTGAAAAGGTCTGTATTTTCCGCAGCGGTTCCTGCAGATCATGGGAAGCTACATAGGCAAACTGTTGCAGTTCACTATTCTGTAACTCCAGTTCTGCGGTATATTTTGCCAGCTGGTCCTCTACGATCTTTTGCTGGGTCAGATCCCGCGTTACCTTGGAAAAACCGATTACTTTACCGGTTTTATCATGCAGGGCCGTAATCACAATGGTTCCCCAAAACTTAGTGCCATCCTTTCTTACGCGCCATCCTTCCTGTATCGCTTTTCCCTGGTCCCTTGCGCGGTTAAGCAGCATATCGGGAAGACCGTTCTTACGGTCTTCCGGCGTATAAAATATTTCAAAGCGTTTTCCGATGACTTCTTTGCTGCTATAGCCTTTAATTTTCTCCGCCCCGGCATTCCAGTTTTCAATGATACCCGTCTCACTCAGTAGAATAATCGCATAGTCCTGCACTTCCGCAATCATCTGGTGATAACGCTCTTCACTAAACCGTAAATTATCTTCTGCAATTTTGTTCTCGGTGAGATCTCGTGTAACCTTACAATAGGCAATTACATTATTATCCCGGTCATGAATGGCCGTGATCGTAATACTTCCCCAGAAATGGGTATTGTCTTTTCTTTTGCGCCAGCCCTCCTGTACCGCCCTCCCTGTTTGCCTGGCCCGCTCCATCAATTGATTGGGGAGATCAACCAACAGGTCTTCCGGCAGGTAGAAGATGCTAAAATGCTTACCAATAATTTCTTCTGATGTATATTGTTTTATCTTTTGCGCCCCTTTGTTCCAATTCCGGATAATACCCTTTTCATCCATCAGTATGATCGCATAATCCTCGATCTCCTCGATCATTTTTTGGTAGATATCATTCATACCAAATGTACCTGTCACTGCCGATCCTTCACCATTCATGTTACCAATTTTTATTAATCAGTGATTACTGTAGTAAGGTTAAATATGTGTATTAATTTTTCCTTCAGTTCGGCTGTTTTTGCCGGTTTCATGAGAAACCCATCCGCACCTAAATGCGCAGTCTCATTTACCGTGGCCGTTTCGGATGTGGTCGAATACATATAAATCTTTGTCTCTGACAGGCGGTCAATAGTCTTCAGCTTTTTTAAACAATCAATCCCGTTCATTTTAGGCATGTTCACGTCTATAAAAATGAAATCCGGAATGTAGGCAATATCTGACTCGAGCAGGCAGAGCGCATCAACACCATTATTTTTGGTTGTACATTCAATATGAGTACTGATCTTATGTATGCACATTAAAAATATTTCCTGGTCGTCCTGGTCGTCATCAATCACCAGGCATGTCAAATTTTTTAGCATGCATTTATTTTAAACGCTTATAGCAGCAATTTACAAAAAAACAGGCACCCGGATACCTTTCAAAAAATAAATCACCCTTCCAAATGGTTTTTGCCCGATGGCATGATTTTTTTATAGAGCAATCATCAGCTCAAAGGGAAGCTATTAGATCGTATTATTGCTATTTATAAAAAGACACATGACTGATGAAACGTCTTCACCCAAAAGGAGTACCGGTTTTGCTAAAGCATTACTGATTGCCTGCGTTATTGTTGTCCTGGTCATAGAAGGATTGTTGGGATGGAAAGTTCATAACCTTTCCGCCAAACAGAAAGAATACAAACTCGATTATGCCCTTGTTAATAATATTTCCTACGGTTTATTATCTGTAGACGTATGGCATGAACAAATTGTGTCTGCGGCCAGCGCCGAGATCAGGCAATACCGGCTCTCGCCTGAGCAGAAAGCCGAATTGCGTACGGAAATTGAACAATTGCTCCGTACGCTTGTGGCGCATGCTTTTGAGATCATTAACAGGCCGCAAAAATCCATAGGCGGCAAATTGAAAAAACTGGTTGTTAAAACATTCGTCGACCAGAAAAAAATAGAGGCACAGGTTCCTGTGTATACAGATAAACTGATGGCTGAGATTACCAAACCAGCCACGTATAATCAAATTGCCAAATTAGCGGATACCGCGTTGTCTCAAATGGGCCGCCAGTCTTACGATAGCTCTGTAGCAGCAACCAAAAAAACAATGGATTCGGTCTACATCAAGTATGGCGTTACCGATAAACCTGCCTTTGATCAGGTAAACACATCCAGGCTTGAGCAGATACACAAAGACACTTACAACTACGCGTTCGGCATGCTTGGCTGTATTATAGGGATGCTTTTATTGTGGCTGCTGTTGCGTCAAAAGAAAGATCTGCATGTAACGCTATATATCCTGTCGGTGCTGTCGGCAATGATCCTGCTGGTCGTGGGACTGACCACGACAATGATCGAGATAGATGCCCGCATCTCGCGGATGGATCTGCATTTCCTGGGCAAAGCCATATCATTCAAGGACCAGGGCCTTTTCTTTCAGAGCAAGAGTATTATTGATGTGGTTACGCT
>JANXRX010000040.1 GCA_025352905.1 Bacteroidota bacterium
GGCGGTTTTGGCATTGGTCAATTACCAGCGACAGCGTTTTTTTGGCAAGGAACTCCGGAAAAAGAATGAGATCATTGAAAAGAACGCGAATTCGCTTGACCAGCTGAACAAAGAGATTTCCAACCAGAACGTTTTACTGGAGGAGGATATTAAGACAAAGAACAAATTGTTGTCCATCATCTCGCACGACCTGCGAACACCCCTTGTAAATACAAAGGGGATCCTGAACCTGGTGAACCAGGGCATGATACCCCCGGAAGAAGCGGATAAACTGCTGCATCAGCTTGAGGCACAATATTTATGTACGACTTCTTTACTGGATAACCTGTTATTCTGGATAAAGGGGCAGGTGAACGGTCATGCAAATGAAAAAGTGGAGATCAGTTTTTACCATCTTATCAAGGGGCTGGAAGATGAACACCGGATACCGCTGACCAAAAAAAATATCCGACTGCAGAATAATGTAGAGAGATCTGTAGTGCTCGTTGCCGAAAAAGAAATGATGCGGATCGTATTCAGGAACCTGATCAGTAATGCCATAAAATTCACGCCGGATAACGGGCTGATCGAACTGGATTCAAAGATCAGGCATCGCTTTATTTATCTTACTGTAAGGGATTCGGGGATCGGTATGACAAAAGAAGCCATTCAGAAAGTGAATGCAAAACAATACTATAACACGATCGGAACAGCCCTGGAAAAGGGAAGTGGTTTTGGCCTGATGCTCTGCCGCGATCTCGTAAACAAACAGGATGGAGAACTGATCGTTGAAAGCGAACCGGGTAAAGGAAGCTCCTTTACTATCAAGATGCCCTATTTTCTTTAAACTCCCTGGTCTTCTTTATTGCCCGCAGAAAATACCTGGTCAACGGCGCCCCCAAGCATCGGGAATTTTTCTTTTACAAATGCGGCAATGGTTTCGATAGCCTTCTGTGCCTGTTTGGCATCGAGATTGGCTTCTTTGATCAGGCGGTCCAATAATTCGTTCATATAATGGGTTTAAAATATTAATTCAACCGGAATTATCAGGCAACTTTCAGGATACTTAATTTGCTTTTTCCAAACATTTTCTCTGCGTAATTCAGGGTAATATGCAGGTTCTTGGTACCGGTACCGGGTAACTCAAACATGGCATCGGTCAGAATACTTTCGCAGATACTCCGAAGGCCGCGGGCGCCCAGTTTGTATTCAAGGGCCTTGGTTACCATAAAATCGAGCACTTCATCGTCTATCTTCAGTTCAATACCCTCCAGTTCAAATAAACGGGTGAACTGTTTGATAAGGGAATTCTTGGGCTCCGTCAATATATTTCTCAGGGTCTCCTGGTCAAGCGGGTTTAAATACGTAATCACCGGCAAACGCCCGAGCAGTTCAGGTATCAGTCCAAAACTTTTCAGATCCTGTGCATTGATGAACTGCAGCAGGTTCTTCCGCTGGTGTTCCTGTTCTTCCTTATTCACACTAAACCCAATGGCATTGGTATTTACCCTGCGCGCGATCACTTTATCGATCCCGTCAAAAGCGCCACCGCAGATAAACAGGATATTCTTGGTATCTACCTTGATCATTTTTTGTTCAGGATGTTTTCGTCCACCCTGTGGCGGAACAAGTACTTCCGTACCCTCCAGCATTTTTAATAACCCCTGCTGTACTCCCTCACCGCTTACATCACGCGTGATCGAAGGGTTATCGCCTTTGCGGGCAATCTTATCCAGTTCATCCACATATACGATCCCGCGTTCTGCAGCAGTCACATCGTAATTGCAGTTCTGCAGCAAACGGGTAAGCATACTTTCCACATCCTCTCCCACGTATCCCGCTTCTGTAAAAACAGTTGCATCCACAATGGCAAAAGGCACGTTCAGTAAACGGGCGATGGTCTTTGCTAACAGGGTTTTACCGGTGCCGGTTTCGCCCACCATGATGATATTGCTTTTTTCTATCTCAACATCATCGGGTTGCTGCTTATTGTTTACGCGTTTATAGTGATTATAAACGGCTACGGATAAAACTTTTTTAGCTTCGTCCTGCCCAATCACGTATTCGTCCATAAATTTTTTGATTTCGGCGGGACGGCGAACATTTAGTTTGAAATTTGTTGAATTACCCGCGCCGGTACTTTCCTGTTTGGAAGTAAGCTCCTGTTCAATGATCTCCTGGGCGTGTTCTACACAATTCTCACAGATATGACCATCCTGGCCGGCAATAAGGATCTTAACCTCATCGCGGCTTCGGCCACAGAAAGAACAATGTAATTGAGAAGATGCTTTTGCCATAATATTTATTTGCCTGCAGGTGAACCATTGAAAGACATCCATTTGCAGCCAGTCGTTGCAAATTTACCATAGATATGCCTTCCGGAAGATATTATTCGTCAAAACCAGTCTAAAAACAGTGTTTTTTGGCTATATTTTGCTTAAAACGGCGTCTACAATGCCATATTTCACGGCTTCTTCGGCATCCATCCAGTAATCCCGGTCAAAATCCTTCATGACCTGTTCTACTGTTTTTCCGCAGTTTGCGGCCAGGATCTTGGCACCTAACTCTTTGGTTTTGCGTATCTGCGTAGCCTGAATTTCGATATCTGCGCTATTGGCCTGGAAGTAACCGCCCAAACTGGGCTGGTGTATCATCACCTCTCCATGAGGATAAATAAAACGCTTTCCTTTTACACCGGCGCTCAGCAAAATAGAACCCATACTTGCTGCCAACCCCATGCAAATGGTACTTACCGGACTCTTGATCAGCTTCATGGTATCATATATGACCATGCCGCTGGTTACTACACCACCCGGACTGTTTATATAAAACTTGATCTCTCCACCGGGTTTGTCGGCCTCCAGCACCAGCAATTTGCTTACAATATCACGGGCCGATTTATCATCCACCTGTCCCCACAGGTAAACCGCTCTTTTTTCGAAGAACAGTTTCTCCATTTTTTTCATCATAAAACCACCCATCGGTTCCAGTTTTTCATCCTTGGGTTCCGGTTCTTCTTCGTCATCCATTCTGTAAGGGGCTACTATATATTTTGAACTGATCATCGTTGTTGTTTTTAAGGTACAATCAATATTTTTCGTGAAACGTGAGGCGTCAGACATGCGTTATTTTAATGTATACTCACGCCTCACACTTTTAGCTTTTTTTGTCTTTACGCGGATTGGTCAATAAAACTTCATCTATCAGTCCGTATTCTTTGGCTTCCTGCGCGGTCATCCAGAAATCACGGTCACTATCCTGGGCCACCGTTTCTGCATCCTTACCGGTGTGATGGGCAGTAATGGCATACAGCTCCAGTTTCAGTTTTTTGATTTCCCTTGCAGTGATCTCGATATCCGTTGCCTGACCGCCGATGGCGCCGCTGGGCTGGTGTATCATTACCCGGCTATGCCGCAATGCCGTTCGTTTTCCGGGTACACCCGCACATAACAGGATCTGACCCATACTGGCAGCCATGCCTGTACAGATCGTAGCCACATCCGGACTGATAAACTGCATGGTATCATAAATACCCAATCCTGCATATACACTGCCACCCGGACTGTTGATGTACATCTGTATATCGCGCGATCTGTCGGTGCTTTCCAAAAACAGGAGCTGAGCTGTTACAATATTGGCCACATAGTCATTGATTCCCTCTCCAAGAAAAATGATACGGTCCATCATCAGGCGGCTGAATACATCCATGCTTGCCACATTCAGGGGTCTTTCTTCGATAATATAGGGTGTGAGGTTGGTAATACCCTGCTGCTGGTAATTGTGTAAAACGGCGCTGCTGATGCCCCGGTGTTTTACTGCGTATTGTTCAAATTCTTTTCCAAGGTTCATTTGCTGTGATTTTCGCTTTGAAGATAAGTGATTTGCTATTTCGGAATGATTTCTATTGGCAAATACTGTGCAAAGCATGTTTTCGGTCAAGTAGTCAGAGGGATTCAGTTTGAAGTTTGGGGTTTAGGGTTGGTCATTAGTCATAGGTGAACCAGTAGGAAGGGATATGAAAAAGCCGGACTAGGGAGGTCCGGCGGTTATTTTACTGCCCGGTTCGCGAACGGGGTTTAGTGGCTATGGTTATGCAGTTTCTTGGCAAAATCTTCGGCACTGATTGGCTCATCGGTGGCAGTTACCTGGCCCTCTAAAAGGCTGAACATCTTATCAGTGCTGATTCGGTGGTAGCTGTCTTCCACAAATTTCCGGTCCTTCATCATACGGTTGGCATAGTCGTCTACCCACTGCTGGTTATCGCCCAAAGCGCCTAACTGGCCACCCATATAGCTGAATAACTGCTGCTTGGCAAAGTCGCGGATATCATCAGGCAACACTTCTATCTTATTATCCTGGATGATCTTTGTACTCACCAGTGTCCATTTTAACTGGTTAACAAAGGTTGGATAATCATTTTCTGCCTCTTCGGCAGTTTTGGGCTGTTCTCCGCCATTCTGTAACCAGCGTTTCAGGAAATTTTCAGGGAAATCCATTTTTGTATGATCAACCAGGTGATGGTAAACCTGGTCAAATACCTGGTTACGCGCCTGCTGGCCAAAATGGCTTTCTATCTCCGTTTTTACCGCATTACGAAAATCAGCTTCTGTTTTGATCTCATTATTCGGGTAAACGGAAAGAAAAAATGGTTCATCGAGTTCCGCTTTTTCAACCAGGCCCAGTTTGGTGATCAGTAGTTTGAAATATTTGTCGCCATCTGCTTCTGTTAAACCCAGATCGCCAAGAATAGCTTCTTTTTCCTTGTCCTCAAAAGCCTTGCTTAATTGTATGATAACCGTATCATCCTTCTTTTTCCCCAGAAAATTCTTGCGGAAACTCTCTTCAAAATATTTTACCAGCAAGGAATTGTCTTTGCGGATGCCGTTCTCAATTTCATTTCCTTCAGCGTCCGTCTCAATAAAAGTCACATTCAATACATTGTCATCACCGGTCACTTCCCCGGGTTCAGTCATATTGCCATTGCGGATCTGTAAGCGTTCCACTTCTTCCTGCACCATTTCATCGGTTACCGTAACCAGGTAACGCTTCACACTGATATTTTTAGGATCCAGATCAAATACAGGTTTCAGGCCGATTTCGAAAGCGAAGGAGTAGTCGGCAGGATTATTCATATCCAATTTAGACGCATCATTATCCAAAGGCAGCGGCTGGGCAAAAATGTCAAGCGATTCTTTGTTTAGGTACGCATTCAGTTCTGCTTCCACCTTGCGTAATATTTCATCGCTGAATACCCCCTGGCCATACATTTTCTTTACCATACCCACCGGCACCATACCCTTACGGAAGCCCGGGATATTGGCCGTTTTGGCATATTTTTTCAGGCTTTGCTCAAAACCATTGTAATAATCTTCTTTGCTAAGCTGAACGGTTAGTTTGTCGTTCAATAAACCGATATTCTCTCTGGTAACAGATGCCATAGTGATCTTAAATTTGGGCTGCAAAGGTAAGGAATTGAGGTTTTACCAAACCGGTTTCGTAAATAAAATGCGGGCATATGGTGAAAGAAGGTAAAAAAAACGGAAATTACCTGCTGTTGTGCCACTAACCTTCCGACATTCAAAGTAAACCCTGCTGCCATGGCTGCTCAAAATAAAGAATCTGCGCCCCTGAAGAACCTTGATGCATGGGAGGATGATATTCTTCTGCGATATCCTGATCCGGAAACGATCGCATCGGGTAAGGAAACAGAGGCTTACAGGAATTATGATAATCCTGAAAGGGATACCGTTAAAGAATTCTACCGGCTCAATCATACCTACCAGACATATGATTTTGTAGAGAAGAAACGGGCAGAATTTCTTTCGTTCAATAAAAAACAAATGCCTGTATGGGCGGCATTTGATTTCTTAAACGAACTGGTGGATGATTCGGATCCTGATACGGATCTTGACCAGTTGCAACATCTTTTACAAACTTCCGAAGCGATCAGGGCCGACGGGCACCCCGACTGGATGGTACTGGCCGGGTTGATGCATGATATGGGAAAAGTGCTTTGCCTTTTTGGGGAACCGCAATGGGCGGTTGTAGGGGATACCTTTCCTGTGGGTTGCGCGTATTCTGATAAGATCGTTTACCCTGAATTTTTTGCCGCTAATCCCGATTCAACGGATGAACGGTACAATACTAAATATGGTGTGTATTCGCCCAATTGCGGTCTGCGAAAGGTAACGATGTCCTGGGGCCATGATGAATATGTGTACCATATGCTGAAGGATTACCTGCCCGAACCGGCGTTGTATATGTTCCGTTATCATTCTTTCTATTCACAACACCGTGAAAAGGCATATGATCATTTAATGGATGCACACGATCATGATATGTTCAAATGGGTACAGCTTTTCAATCCCTACGATCTCTATTCTAAAAATCCCACCCCGCCTAAATGGAGCGAGTTACGCGGGTACTATGAAAAACTGGTTCAGAAATATTTACCCGAAACACTGAAATTCTGACGGGACAGGGGTCTGAATTACCATTGACAAAACGATTGCTGTATGCATACACTACACAGTGCCGATTATCTTGTGTTCTTTATTTATTTTATCATCGTATCCTCTTATGGATATTATATCTACCATAAAAAGAAAACTGCCACAACCAGTTCAAAAGATTTTTTTCTTGCCGAAGGGTCGCTGACCTGGTGGGCCATCGGTGCCTCACTCATTGCTTCCAATATTTCTGCTGAACATTTTATCGGCATGTCGGGTTCCGGTTTTGCCTTAGGGCTGGCCATTTCCACTTATGAGTGGATGTCTGCGGCCACACTCCTTATTGTAGCGGTGTTTATTATACCGGTTTACCTTAAGAATAAAATATTTACCATGCCGCAGTTCCTCTCTAAGCGGTATAATGATAAGGTAAGTACCATCATGGCGGTTTTCTGGTTACTGGTGTACGTATTCGTAAACCTCACTTCGATCATTTACCTGGGGGCGCTTGCGATCTCTTCTATATCGAGTATCCCGTTTGAATGGTGCATTGCCGGGCTAAGTTTTTTCTCGGTTATCGTAACACTTGGTGGTATGAAAGTGATCGGGTATACTGATGTAATACAGGTATTTGTATTGATCGTGGGTGGGTTGGTTACTACCTACCTGGCGCTGACGCTTTTATCGGAGCATTTTGGTTTTGGCCGGGATGTGCTAAAAGGACTCTTTGTTCTGCGTAAAGAAGCCCCAACGCATTTTCATATGATCTTCGATTCTTCTCATAAGTATTATAAAGAATTGCCGGGTATATCTGTCTTGATCGGTGGTATGCTGATCAATAATCTTGCTTACTGGGGTTGTAACCAGTATATCGTTCAGCGGGCGCTCGGCGCCGACCTGAAAACTGCGCGTAAAGGAATTTTGTTCGCCGCTTTTCTTAAGTTGCTGATCCCGGTTATTGCCGTATTGCCAGGCATTGCGATGTATGTATTGCACCAGAATGGATTGTTCCACCAGGAAATGATGGATAGCGCCGGGATCATAAAACCGGATCATGCCTATCCCACATTAATGAATTTACTGCCAACCGGGTTGAAGGGTGTGGCGTTTGCGGCCCTCACCGCGGCTATCGTTGCATCACTGGCCGGTAAGGCAAATAGTATCTCTACCATCTTCTCGCTTGATATTTACCGCAAATTCTTCCATCAGGAAGCTTCCGAAAAAAAACTGGTACGTGTAGGAAGATGGGCCGTTGTGATCGCCATGCTGATCGCAGCCATCGTAACACCCGCACTCCGGTCGCTCGACCAGGCCTACCAGTTTATCCAGGAATATGTGGGTTTTATTTCCCCGGGCGTACTGGCCATTTTTTTACTGGGATTTTTCTGGAAACGGACAACTGCCGCTGCTGCCTTAACAGGAACATTGCTTACGATCCCTGTTTCCACTATTTTAAAGTTCCTTCCCAAATGGACAAATGGGGCATTCCCGGATTATCCCTTTCTCGACAGGATGACGATCGATTTTTTATTCATTGTTGCCTGCATGGTGGTTATCAGTCTTTTGCGTCCTGAAAAGAAAAATGAAAAGGACCTGATCATTGTAGACACTTCTCTTTTCCGTGTGACCCCCGGTTTCGTGGTGGGGTCCGTGATTATCTGCGGTATACTCGCAGCTTTATATACCGTTTTCTGGTAATTATTAAAAAACACTTACGAAAGTTTCGTAGTTTTACGAAAAGCTCGTAGATTAGTGTTTTAATAGCCATCATACATGGAAAAACTGACCAAACAGGAAGAAGAAGTGATGCAGGCAATCTGGAACGCCGGCGAGAATAACGTAAAAGCATTTCTTGAGTACCTGCCGGAGCCGAAACCTCCCTATACTACGCTTGCTTCCACTGTAAAGAACCTTGAAAAGAAAAAATTTGTTACGAGCCGGTTGATCGGTAATAATTATCTCTATACCCCGGCGATACCGGAAGAAGAATATAAACGCAGACTTATACAGGGTTTCGCCCAGGATTATTTCAATAACTCCTATAAAGAAATGGTCAATTTTTTTATTGAGGAAAAAAAGCTGAACCCCAAAGAATTAGCAGAACTCGTTACCATGATCGAAAGAAAAAAATAATATAAATCATCCTCCCATGCAACTACTATTTGCATACCTGCTGAAACTGTCTTTGTGCCTGGCAGCAAGCTATCTTTTTTATTACCTGCTGCTCAGGCGAATGACCTACTATACATGGAACAGGTATTTTTTATTGCTGTTTACACTATTAGCGCTGGTGATACCCCTGTTGCCGTTGCAACTGCCCGGCGGGATCCAAACCTTTAAAATAACATTTTTTATTACGGGTGCTTTGCCGGTCATACCCGGTGCTGCATCCACACTTACGTCCTCCGCGCGGAATGGGGCCTGGGGAGTAACCGAACTGGTATCACTGGTCATGGGAGCTGGTATGATATTCTTCGGGTTACAATTTATCATCCGGTTTTATTCGCTGAGAAAAACACGGAAAGCCGCTATGCCGGTAAATAACGGGGAAGTCAAAGTATACCACCTGCCGGGTGTTGCGGCTCCTTTCTCTTTCTATGATAGCATCTATCTTGATACGGAACGCTACGAAGCACCCGAACTGGAGAAGATCATCGCACATGAACTGGTGCATGTTACACAAAAGCATACTGTAGATATGCTGCTGACAGAAGTATTGTGTATACTTCAATGGTTCAATCCTTTCGCCTGGTTATTGAAACGGGCCATCCGTCAAAATCTTGAATTTATTGCTGATGAGGAAGTTTTGCAAAAAGGGATCAACCGGCAGGGTTATCAATATCTTTTACTCAAGGTATCCGGCGGTGTTCCGTATTCACTTGCCAATAACCTTATTTTTCCGTCACTCAAAAAACGCATACAAATGATGAACAGGAAACGGACCGGCAGGGTGCACCTGCTTAAATTCATAGCGGCCATCCCATTGATTTGCGTGTTATTACTGGGGTTCAGCAGCCCGGCAGGGAATCCTGTCAAAGGCGCTTCGATAGCGCCGGATGCGTTCCGGTTAAGCAGCCTGAGTTTTTATATCAATGATGCCGATGTTGCGGCGATCGTAAAAAAAGAACAACAGAAAAGTTTTCTGAAACCCGGCGGCGCCCTTAGCCTTGCGTTGATCAGCGAAGAAAAAGCAAGACTTACCAACCTGCTCAAAATGAATGGATATGACCAGGTAAGCAGTCATGCCATCACATTTGTAATGGATACTTCTGCCGCAAGTCATAGTTTTTCCGTACAGGTGACCATACAAATGGAGCAAACCAAAAAAGAAGATCACAACGTCATCCATACCATTCGTACACAAAAAGACAATACAGCGATAAAAACAGTTGTGCCGAACAACAGCAAAACGGAAGAAACAGAAGCTCATCAGTTTGCAGCGCATTACCTGCAACCTTCCGTTGGCGCGCCTGTAACAGACCAAACTGTTACACAGCCCTAAGCGAACCATCATGTAAGGATAACAACACATGTTCAAAAACACATCGTTAATGAACAGGGCCATGCTTTGCGCCTGACTGAGGGATAAACGATTAATACATCTTTAAAAAAGAAATATGGAATACAAAAAGATCAACAACATTACAGGATGGATCATCTGTTTGATAGCCTGTACTGTTTACATTCTCACTTCGGAAGCGGGTGGCAGTTTTTGGGACTGCGGCGAATTTGTAAGTTGTTGTTTTAAGATACAGATACCACACCCGCCGGGTGCACCCCTGTTTGTATTGCTGGGCAGGATCTTTATAGTTGTATTTGGCGATAATCCCTTAACGGCCGCTAAAGCGGTTAATGTAATGAGTGCCATAGCCAGCGGTTTTACAATCCTCTTTCTTTACTGGAGCATTACTTACTTCGCAAGAAAGATCTTACTCGGTAATAAAATAGTCAAACAATTATCAACCTGGCAGATCGTAGCCATGGTGGGTGCCGGGGCGGTGGGTGCGCTGGCTTATACGTTTACCGATTCTTTCTGGTTTAGCGCCGTAGAAGGCGAAGTATATGCGATGAGCTCGTTTTTTACCGCCATAGTATTCTGGTGCATTCTCAAATGGGAAGAGCAGGCAGATGAACCTCATGCAGATAAATGGCTGGTATTTATTTTCTTCCTGATAGGTCTTTCCATAGGTGTGCATTTATTATGCCTGCTTAATATCCCTGCTATCGTGATGGTATGGTATTTCCGTAAACGCAGCTCATTGAATTATGTATTGATCCGAAAATATTTTATCCGCATGGTGATCGCCGGCGGTGTATTGGGAATGGTACCGGCATTCATCAGCGCGAAAGCCGAAGCCGCGGCAGTGGATGGGTTACCCATAGACGGTACACCTGCCGCATTGGTTTTCTTTGGCGCGGCCGCCGCCATCGGGCTATTGTTACTGGTGGAAAAAATGGGCAGGAAACAAAAAGCCAATTATGGCGGCGTGTTTATTTTTCTCGTGATCGGCTGCGGATTGGAGCAGGTGATACAGGTAGGTGTGATCCAGTATTCGGTGAAAGCGGCCGGTATGTTTGATGTGTTCTTTGTGAATGCATTGGCCATGCCTTTCTTTTCAGGGTTTACTACTTTTTTTATCATGCTGGCAGTAGCGATCGGGTTTGGATTGCGGTATGCAGCTAAAAAAGGATGGCCGCTATTGCGTCTTGCTTTGTGGTGCCTGGTGTTTATCATGATCGGCTACAGTTCCTACATCACCACTATGATACGGAGCAATGCAGATACGGCTGTTGATATGTTTAATGTAGATAACCCCATCAGCCTCGAAGGGTATCTTGGCCGCGAACAGTATGGCGATTTCCCGATCATTTACGGACAAAAATTCAATGCGCGTCCCGTAGGTTCTGTGGAATCTTCTTCCAAATATCAGAAAGGCGCCAATGGATATACAGATATCGGTAAAGATTTCCGGTATGTTTTTGCACCCGAAGATAAAATGGTCTTCCCGCGTATGTGGGATATGAGTAATGATCAGTCGCACGCGGATTATTATGCCGACTTCCTCGGTGTGGGTAAACTGAAGGATGGCAGTTATGATATTGAGAAAGACGAAAGCGGGCATGCGTTAAGACCCGGTTTTGCAGATAACCTTTCTTTCTTTATCAACTACCAGAATTACTACATGTATCTCCGTTATTTCTTTTGGAATTTTTCCGGCAAACAAAATGACCTGCAGGGTTTACTGGTGCGGAATGTGCGGGATGGCAACTGGATCACCGGTATTCCTTTTATTGACAATGCACTCTACGGGAACCAGGACAGGATGCCCAAGAGCCTGTTACAAAATAAAGCACATAATACCCTTTTCGCTTTGCCTTTTATATTCGGACTGATCGGAATGTTCTATCAATTCAAAAAAAGACCGGGTGATGCATTGGCTGCCTTACTGCTTTTTTTCTGTACAGGACTGGCTATCATCATTTATATTAATCAATCAGGCATGCAGCCGAGGGAACGTGATTATGCGTACGCAGGTTCTTTTTATGCATTCGCGATCTGGATCGGGTTGTCTGTTTTGTATTTTATTGATCTGGCCATGCAGTGGAACCGGACGCAGGTAAAGAATATACTTGTTTCGGGGGCCCTGGTATCACTGGTATTAACGATGCTTTTTATGAGCGCCGGTTTGGGTGTAGGAAGTATTGCGGCAGGTGTGGGCATTTTCATGGTGTATGCAGTGGTGGCTGCCGGCTTGCCCTATGCGATCAGAAATATACGGGTACAGAAAGGTATTATCCTTGCTTCCATCGGCGTATCACTTTGCGTGCCGCTGTTAATGGCGCAGCAGGAATGGGATGATCATGACAGGAGCAAAAAGCAACTCGCAAGGGATGTAGCCAAAAATTACCTGGAAAGCTGCGCACCCAATGCCATTCTTTTTTCCATGGCCGATAACGATACGTATCCGCTGTGGTATGCACAGGAAGTGGAGGGTATACGGCCCGATGTAAGGGTTGTGATCACTACCTTACTAAGCGCTGACTGGTGCATCAACCAGTTACGGTATAAGATCAATAACAGCGACCCGGTAGATGCTATCTGGACAAAGGAGCAGATAGAAGGAAATAAAAGAAATATCGCGGTTTACCAGCCACAGGCAAAGTTTCCGCAGGATACCTATTATGATCTCTACGACCTTATGAAAAATTATATGGGTGACGACAGGAATGTGGATGAGCGTGGCTATAATATACTACCCGTGCACCGGATCTCCGTGCCCGTTAACCGGGAATTGGTTACAAAAAACGGAACGGTGAATGCAACAGACAGCGTAGTGACGGCTATGCAGTTCGAGATCCCTAAAACGGTTTTGTATAAGAATGACCTGGCTATATTAAATGTGATCGCAGCCAATCAATGGAAACGGCCGATTTATTTTACGATGCCTTATGATCTTGGGTTTGGTGATTATCTAAGAAAAGATGGGTTGTCGTACCGCCTCGTCCCTGTAAAAAATGACCAGATCAATACAGACCGTATGCTGGGTATAGTGATGAACCGGTTCGGCTTTGGTAATGCACAGCTGCCCGGTGTGTATTATGATGAAGAGAACCGCAGCCAGCTGGATCTGATCCGCCGGACAGTTACAGAACTTTCCTTAGATCTTGTAGCGAAAGGAAGAAAAGCGGACGCAATAAAAGTATTAAATAAAGCAGATAGCATGATGCCGGAGAGTAATCTACCCTATGGTATGGTAAGCAGGAATAACCAGCATGACCGGATTTCACTGTTTTTCCTTGAGGCCTGCTACCGTGCCGGTAATAAGCCGTTGGCAGCTAAGGTATCTGCCTCCATAAAAAATGACCTGCAGCAGCAGATCAATTATTATAAAAGTTTACAGAATGAAAAAGTGGCGCCTATGCAATTTGAGTTAAAAACCACGGAAGAATTACTAAGTGATATCGAATCCATGCAGAAAACTGCCTGGTAAGAGTATAACTGTGGAATATTTTCTTCAGAGTTAAGCCGCCTTAGATCGCTGCTGCGCTTTTTCCTGCAATATGGCGATTGTTTTAGAGATCGAATACCCGCTGTTATGGAAGATATCCTGGATCTCTTCCTGGCTGGTATTGTATTTCTTTGCCCAATAGCTTACTTCTCTTGAGGCGTTAAAGTTGAGTTGGGTATTGTTGGTGACTTTGGCTATTCTCCTGGTCATGACTTTGATTTTAGTTAGATGTATAAAATACCGTGCCAAACCATCGCCTTTATTTATTTTCTCTTTTTTTCCAACCTTTTATGGATTAACATATCTTTTTGTATCAATGTTATATATTTAACTACAGCTTACTTCCCCCGGTAGGTTATAGTTGACACCAAAGCGTTAAGATTATTCATAAACTGCTACCCAACTAACTGTAACCAATGAGAAAACTAACCGGGGCTATTGCTTTGCTGTGCCTCTTTGCCGTTGGGCAAGCTTCTGCCCAGCAACCTGTCAATTCTCTGAAAGGGACCGTTTCGGACACTCTTAATAAGCAAGACCTTTATAAAGCAGTCGTTAGTGTTTTGAGAGTTAAAGACTCAATGCTGGTCAAATTTGCACGTACCGACGTGAAGGGTCGCTTTGAAATAAAGGATATCCCTGCCGGTAAATACATCCTGCTTACTTCTTTCCCCAATTATGCCGATTATATTGATTTCATTACCATGACTGATAATAACACGGTCAATATAGCCAGTATATCCATGATCACCAAGGCGCACCTGCTGGAAGAAGTGGTGGTTAAGCAGAATAAAAGCATCCGGCTAAAAGGGGATACAACAGAATACAATGCGGATAGTTTTAAAGTGCAACCCAATGCAACGGTTGAAGAACTATTGAAGCAGTTACCGGGTATACAGGTTGATAAAGATGGAAAGATCACCGCACAGGGGCAAACCGTACAAAAGGTGCTTGTTGACGGCGAAGAATTCTTTGGTGATGACCCTACACTGGTTACGCAGAACATACGGGCCGATATGGTAGCGAAAGTGCAGGTATTTGACAAGAAAAGCGACCAGGCCGCTTTTACCGGGATAGACGACGGGCAAAAGACCAAGACCATTAACCTGAAATTAAAGGATGATAAAAAGCGGGGATACTTCGGAAAAATAGATGCGGGAACAGCTACCAATGATTTTTACAACGCGCAGTTAATGTTCAATAAGTTTCAAAAGAAAGAGAAGTTATCGGTATATGGTATTTTGTCAAATACAGGCAAACTGGGCCTGAACTGGCAGGATCAGAGAAGCTATGGCGATAATTCTTCAGATATCCAGTTTGATGACAACGGGAACGGGTATTACACAAGTGCGGGAGACGACCTGGAAAACTGGAGCGGAAGTTATAGCGGCCAGGGCTATCCAAAAGTGCAGACGGGCGGGGCCCATTATAATAATAAACTGGGTGATGACAGGCAAACGATTAACGGCAATTATAAAGTAATGGACCTGGCTGTTAACGGCGCAAACAACACGAATACCCAATATATACTTCCCGATACTTCTTATTTTAATACACAGAAGCAGGTATTCAACAACAGGATAACAAGAAACAAAGCAAATGTTACCTATAATATGGACTTCGATACCACTTCTTCGCTTAAAGTGATGGCAGATACGCGCTTTGATCATAAGATCACTAATAACAGCTATAGTACCCAGGCATTGGCACAGGACAGCTCATTGGTAAACCAGGGTAACCGGCAGATAAACACCGTTTCAGACATCAGTGCGTTTAACAGCAGTATCCTCTGGCGGAAAAAACTGAAAAAGAAAGGAAGAACTATTTCTATTAATGCAAAGGAAAATTACAATATCACCAATTCAAGTGGATTTCTGAATGCGGCTAACTATTTCTATAAAGGAAGCGTGCCGCTTGCCAGCCAGGTAACGGATCAGTATAAAGTGTCGGCCAACAGGCAATTGGCATTAGATTCAAAGATCACTTATACAGAACCCCTGTCGGCTGCGGCCTCACTCGTTTTCAATTACGGGGTAACGCTTAACAACAGTACCTCGAACCGGAATTCATTTAACCGGTCGGCTGGGGGTAAATATGATGTACTGGATACCACATACAGTAACGATTACAAGTTCAATATCCTCACACAAAAAGCAGGCGCAAGTTTTGCGTATGTGAAGAAGAAATATTCATTTACCGTTGGCAATACAACCGGGTATACCAATTATGCGCAGACAGATCTGAAAACCGGCATAACGGGAAGAAGGGATTTTGTGAACTGGTTCCCGCAGGCGTATACTGATTATTCTTTTACTACGCAGCGCCGTATGTGGTTGAGGTATAACGGCTCTACCTCGCAACCCAGTCTTCAGCAAATCCAACCCTTACGAACAAACGACGATCCTTTGAATATCATTATTGGGAATGCATTACTGAAGCCCTCTTTCCGTAATAATATGAGTTTTGGTTTTAATGATTACAAGGCATTGTCGGGTATCGATATTTACAGTTATATAAATTACAGTACTACTGACAATGCATTTGCTTCAAGGGATTTTGTTGATTCGGTAGGGAGAAGGGTTTCACAGGCCATCAATGTGAACGGGAATAACTCGCTCAGTGGATACTTCAGTTATGGATTTCCCTTATTTAAGGCGCATACAAATGTAAACCTGAATGTGAGTAATTCGAGATATGTGAATGAAATAAACGGACAGAGAAATGTAACCGAGAGCCAGAATTATAGTTTGGGCGCCAGCGCCGGAAGAACCGTAGATAAGCTGTATGCCAACAGTATATCATCCAATATTACGTATACCACGAGCACTTCATCTGTTCAGCAAAATGCAGGTATTCATTACTGGACCTACAATATCCGCCCCGATCTTGATTTTTACCTGCCGCTGAAAATACAGATACATACCGATATAGATTTTATTTTCAGAGGAAAAACAAATGCATTCGATAAAAACAATAATGTTGTTTTCTGGAACGCGTGGATCGGTAAAAAATTACTGGCAGGCGATGCGCTGGTGATAAAATTGTCAGGTAATGATATCCTGAACCAGAATATAGGCTTTACGCGATCTGTAAATACCAACTATATTACTGAGAATACCTATTCAACCATACAACGTTATTTTATGATATCGGCCGTATGGAGCTTTGCAAAAGGCGCCAAAGCGCAACCAACTAATTAACAGAAAAGATCTTTTATGAAAGCTATAAAAAGTATGCTGCTGTTTGCCGTGTTGTTTACCAGTTTAAACGGGTATGCCCAGCAACCGACGTTTTTATCGCAGGGCAGGATCGAATTTGAAAAGAAACTGAACCTCTATTCCCAGTTTAACGACGATGATTCATGGACGGCGGAATTTAAACGGCGGATACCCCAGTTCAAAGTCACTTATTTTGATCTTTACTTCAATGAAACGAAAACATTATTCAAACCGGGCAGGGAAAATGCTGACAATAACCGGTTGTGGGAGCAGCCGGCAGAAGCTAATGTTGTTTACAGCGACCTGGAAAAACATTCTGCGGTGAGCCAGAAAGCTGTATTTGAAAAAACATTTTTGGTACAGGATAGTACGCGGACGATACAATGGAAAATAACGGATGAACGGAGAACAATAGCCGGTTTCGACTGCAGGCGGGCCAATGCCGTTATTATGGATTCTATTTATGTAGTTGCTTTTTATACAGATGAGATCTCTACTATCGGGGGTCCCGAATCTTTTTCAGGGTTACCAGGTATGATACTGGGTCTTGCCATCCCACGTGAACATGTAACCTGGTTCGCTACTAAATTGTACGCGGTACCGGTAAAAGAAACCGACCTGAAGATACCGACTAAAGGAAGTAAGATCACCAATAAGGCTTTAAAGGACAACCTGCGTGCAAATTTAAAAGACTGGGGCAAATACGGGGAGCGGTATATTAAGGCCGCTTTGTTATAGAATAACCCTAAGCGCTGTATCTAAGTGGATCGGAGTAAATGCGCATCATTTTTCTTTTGGACAAAAACACTCAGAAACGTGGTCAAACCAGCAAATCATCCTGAAATCAGGAAATAAAAAGACTCTTCAAGAAGAGTCTTTTTACCTAATTAAAATTATATCAGTGCGGATGGAGGGGGTCGAACCCACACGCCTCGCGGCGCTAGATCCTAAGTCTAGTGCGTCTGCCAATTTCGCCACATCCGCTTAAGGGTGGCAAAAATAGGGGATTTGGGAAAAATCTCCCCGGTTTTTAGAGGACAGTATTTAACGAAGCATTTTTACAGCTATTGGGGGAAAACTTCGAGGATCTTTTTAATGGCCTCATTGATCGACCGATTACTGTCGATCCACCTGATAACAGCTACGAGCTCATGTTCCGGATCCACATAAATGATGTTATTGCCATTGCCCACATGCATGAATGCTGATGCGGGCGCTGCCGGTAATAATTTCCTGTCTGTATTCAGGAACCAGTTCATATAGCCATAATCGGTTTTTACACTGGTTGGGGTTAATGCCTGCTGTACCCATTTTTCACTGAGTAACTGTTGCCCGTTCCAGTTACCCCTATGCAGGGTTAGTAAACCGAAACGTGCCATATCATAGGCATTGATGAACATACCACCGCCCCAGTGCCCACCACCGCTCACGGATTGTACAGGTTGCCCATCCAGTACGATCCAGGCATTACGATAACCCGTCCAGCGCCAGGTATTGGAAGCGCCTATCGGATCCATGATATATTGTTTCAGCACCTGTGGCAGGGGCCTTCGCCATACACTGGTAGCCGCCAGGGCAAGTGCATTTACACGTACATCATTGTATTCATACACGGTACCGGGCGCACTCCTTTTCCTGATCCATTTGGAAGCATCGGCATCCGGCCTGTCGGCCCACTCCGGCTTTCCCCATAAAGTTCCTTCCCAATCACTGGTTTGTCTTAAAAGATGATCCCAGGTAATGGTCCTGTTATGCGGTGTAGCAAATGGCGTTAATAATTGTGGCTGACCATACAGGTCGGCCGAACGGTTTACCTGCCCGGGTGTGAACAGTTCTACCGGGGGCATATAACCGGCAACCGTATCACTCACATTCTTAATCAGTCCCTGTTCAACAGCTACGCCAACCACGCTCGATAAAAAACTTTTCGTAACGCTATGTGTCATATCACAACGTAAGGGTTCTCCCCAACTGGCTATGATATATCCTTTGTAAATAATGATACCCGTAGGATCCCCGCGTTCTGCAAAAGGACCGATGGCTTCCCCAAAAGGCTCCTTGCCAAAACTCTGGTAATGGCTGATCTCCATATTACGCGGATTCTTTGTTTCTGCGGCTTTAGCAACAGCGATGGCTTCCTGTATCTTATCGGCATTCAAACCCGATTCGGCAGGTGTTCGCTGTTCCCATACCTGTGCAGTTGGAAAATAAGACTGTGGTTTAACAGTGGGTGGCTTTTTTTGTGCGTAAGCCGATATGCTTACGACGGTTGCCAGGAGGAGAGTGATGTACTTGCTCATGGTAACTAAATTAGGAATAAATAGGCTCGCAAAGACGCAAAGGGACAAAGAAGGCACAAAAAAAGAGCCGCAGTTTTGTTGCGACTCTTTTTACTAAGAACTTTAATTAATGATTCCTGCTGGAAGAATTGTTGCCCGAATACCTCCGGCTGTCGCCCCCCCGGAAGGATGGTCTCCGGTCGTTATTCTGGTAATGTCTTTGAACAGGTCTTTGCGGCAATGATTTATACGTGCCGGTAAGGGACACATCACTCATCGCGTATGGATGATCGGTAACCACCGGTACGGAAGTAGTGATCAGTTTTTGTATATCTCTCAAAAATTCTTTTTCTTCCATATCGCAGAATGAAAAAGCGATACCACTGGCGCCTGCCCGTCCGGTACGGCCTATACGGTGTACATAGGTTTCAGGAATATTCGGTAGTTCATAATTGATCACGTGTGAAAGGTTGTCAACATCAATACCCCTTGCAGCAATATCGGTAGCTACCAATACGCGGGTATGCCCGCTTTTAAAATTTCCCAGGGCACGCTGGCGTGCATTCTGTGATTTATTTCCGTGTATCGCTTCTGCACCAACACCCGCCTTCAGCAGATCCTTCACCACTTTATCCGCGCCATGTTTGGTACGGGTAAAAACAAGGGCGCTTTCGATGGCCTTGTCTTTCAGCAGATGGATCAGCAAATGACGCTTATTCTCTTTTTCAACAAAATACATCGCCTGCTGAATGGTTTCAGCGGTGGAAGAAACCGGGGTTACTTCTACTTTGGCCGGGTTGTCTAAAATAGTGTTTGATAATTTAGCGATCTCGGTTGGCATAGTAGCCGAAAAGAAAAGCGTCTGCTTTTTCTGAGGCATTTTGGTCAGGATCTTTTTCACGTCGTGAATAAAACCCATATCAAGCATACGGTCCGCCTCATCCAGCACAAACAACTGAACCTGTGACAGATTAATATAGCGCTGTTCTACCAGGTCAAGTAAGCGGCCCGGTGTAGCTATCAGTATATCTACGCCATTGCGTAAAGCATTGGTTTGCGGTTGTTGTGATACACCACCAAAGATCACCAAGTGTTTCAGGTTCAGGTATTTGCCATACGCGGCAAAACTTTCATCTATCTGGATAGCCAGTTCCCTTGTGGGTGTTAAGATCAGGGCCTTGATACCTTTATGGGTATTACCGGCCAGTTTTTCTTCATGCAGTATCTGCAGGATCGGAATAGCGAATGCCGCCGTTTTTCCGGTGCCCGTTTGCGCACAACCTAACAGGTCCCTTCTTCCCAAAACTATGGGGATGGATTGTTCCTGGATGGGTGTAGGGGTTGTGTAGCCTTCGTTGCCAAGAGCCTTTAGTATGGGCTCAATAAGTTGTAATTGTTCGAATAACAAAATGTAAATATTTAAAATAAATGAACACCTGAATTAGCTCAGATGGTATATAGCCTGCCCGTAATTGACTTGATGAAACTTTGTCACGGAAGAGTGATCAGTCTGTAGAGAGAGTATATGAATGGCGCAAAGATAGGGAAAAATGTTGAATATCGAATATTTGAATGTCGAATTACGAAGGCGACTTATTTTGGAATGAGACATTCGATGTTCCTCGGTTCGATATTAAAAAACAATCTCCGCAACTATTTTTTCCAGATATTCCTTATCTGTTTCATCAAATGAATCCAGGTACTCGCTATCAACATCGAGTACGCCCCACACTTCTCCATTTTTAATAAGGGGTACAACGATCTCTGATCTGGATAAACTGCTGCAGGTAATATGGCCGGGAAATTTTTCTACATCGGGTACGATCAGTGTTTCCGCTTTGGCCCAGCTGCTGCCGCAGACACCGCGACCTTTATTAATTCGCGTACAGGCTACCGGCCCCTGGAATGGCGCTAATACCAATTGATCGCCTTTCACCAAATAAAATCCAACCCAGAACCAGCCAAACTGTTCTTTTATTGCGCCGGTGATATTGGCAAGGTTGGCCACCAGGTCGGGCTCCCCCTCAATCAGCGCCCTGATCTGGGGAATCAAAGATTGATATTGTTCTGCCTTAGTGCCTTTATGGATAGATAGATCTTCTGACATGGGGCGAAGATAGGAAATCGTGAGACGTAAGTCGTGAGGTAAGCATCACTCTCACGAACAGAAGGTTCTCATTTAATATATTTTCCTACCACTGGCAACTTCTGAAGTTCCTTTCTTTCGATCAGCAGGATGAACCATGAAAAAAGGGCTAATAATAGTGTAGCAAAACTCAAACTGAACCATTTGGCCTGCAGGAAATAAACAGCGCCCTGGTGTATGAAAAAAAGCATGACTACGATCACTATATACGCAACCAGTTTTTTAGTGGCATAGGGAATACGGTATTCTTTCTGCCCCCATAGATAACTTACCACCATCATACTTCCATAGCAGGCGAAAGTGGCCCAGGCGCAGGCCATATAGCTGAAATAAGGTATAAAGACCCAGTTGATGGCTAAAGTAATTGCGGCGCCGATCAGGGTTATATAGGCGCCGGCTATGGTTTTGTTACCCAGTTTATACCACACGCTTAAATTATAATAAATACCGAGGAACATATTTGCCAGCAATAAGATAGGTACCACTTTTAATCCCACCCACATCTTCGGGTTGCGGATAAAGAGTTTCCATATATCAAGATACATCGATACCATTAAGAACATAAAGCATAAAGTGATCACGAAGAACTTCATTACCCTTGCGTATACTTTTGGCGCATTTTCTTCCGTGGATTGTTTAAAGAAAAACGGTTCAGCGCCCATCCGGAAAGCCTGCACGGCCAGGGATATTAGGATAGATAGTTTATAACACGCAGAATAAATACCCACTTGTGCCTTGGCCGCGTCAACCGAAGCTACCGGAGCCCACCACCCGAGCATGATGCGGTCAAAAGTTTCATTGATCATTCCTGCAAAACCAGCGAGGATCAGGGGGATCCCGTAGAGCATCATTTCTCTCCATAATTTTTTATCGATTTTCCATTCAATGCTAAACATTTCTTTGCTTAGCAGTAATAAGGTAATGGCATTCTGGATTACATTGGCCAGCAGAACATAACCCACTGCCCAGTTCGGATCAAAATAACGGCCCACCCAACTTGCGGGGTCGTTGGCAAGCATACGCGGACAAATACTCAAAAAGAAATAGACACTGAACATATTGATCAGTATCCCCCCCAGTTTGATAAAGGCAAACTTCTTTGGCCGCCCATCCTGCCTGAGTTTTGCAAATGGAATAATGCATAGTGCATCCAATGCGATCAGCGCTGCCGACAAGGATAAATATTCAGGATGCGTTGTAACCTGTAGCAGTACGCTTAACGGGTGTTGGAGCAGGATCAGGGCAAACGTAAATAATACGGTTGTTCCGATCAATGACAACCCGGTGGTATTAAATACATTTTTTTTATCAGCATGATTGGCAAACCGAAAAAAAGCCGTTTCCATACCATACGTGAACACCACGTTCATAAAAGGAATAAAAGAATACACGATCGACATCTCACCGTACTGCGCCTCGGTAAATTTAAAAGTGAGATAAGGCGTAAGCAAATAGTTAATAAACCTGGCCGCAATAGAACTTACGCCATACCACATGGTTTGCCCTGCTAATTTTTTTATTCCGCTCAAGGGATTATAGATCGTTTATTGATTAGGTTTTTTAGGCGTAAGGGGTAAGCCGTAAGGCGTAAGGCAAAAGCGCCAATTATGCCTTACGCCTTACGGCTTATGCCTTACGGCTTACGCCTTAGGCTCATGCCTTTCTCCCGCTAAAGTAACAAATGTGCAGCTTATGGATGAATATCCCTCGGGGGTTTACCGTTGTTACCGGCACCCGGGGCTGCAAAACGGGGGTCTTTGATGAAAACAGAATCTGTTAAAGTATATAGAAAGGCCGTTAGCTGGCCTACTTCAAAGTTAGATAGCGGTAAGCGGTTCTTCAGTAGCGGATCGGTGACGGCGTTGGGTACCATATTCTTCCGGTAATGATCGAATACACTAATGAGGGAGAAGAATCGTCCGTCATGTCCATAAGGGAAAGTAAGCGCCACATTACGAAGACTGGGCACCCTGAATTTTAAGGAATCAGAAGAATTGCCGGTTATTTTCATCCGGCCAAGATCATTGAGCACGGGATCAATGGGGATCCCTGTGTTCCTGTAAGAATAATCAGTAAACAGGGGCTCCGAATGACAGGAGGCGCATTTCTTTTTAAAGATCTCGTATCCAAGCTGCTCCGGTAAAATAAAACTGGCTTCGCCGCGCATCACTTTATCATATTTGCTGTTGCTGCTTACCAGCTGTAATAAGAACTGACTGAGCGCTCTGCCTACTCTTTGTGTATTGATCAGTTCATCGCCGAAGGCAGCTTTGAACAGCTTTCGGTATTCTTTATCGGACCGCAATTTATTGACCACGTTTTCGATGGTTTCGGCCATTTCATTTTCAGCGGTAATGGGAGCGAGTGGCTGCAGATCGAGGTGATTGATACCGCCATCCCACATAAACTCTTTTTGCCAGGCAAGGTTAAACAAACCGGGTGCATTGCGGGTGGTTAAAGAGTTATTGAAACCATGACTAAGCGGGTGGTCATACGTATTAAAGGCGCCAAACTGCTGGTGACAACTGCCGCAGGAGAAATCGCCATCTTTACTGAGTCGGCCGTCATAAAAAATTTTCCTGCCCAGCAAAATACCTTCTTCCGTAAGTGGGTTCTTTGAAAAATCGTAAACCGGTTGTGGCCATCCTTTCGGTACCTGGAATTTTACCGGTGTGGGTTTAAAATAGCGGTTATCAATGCCCACCCACCCTGCGCCGGTGATAATGATCAGGAATAATACCCATATATTTTTTGTTAGCCGCATATCAGGGATTGATGGAAAATAAATGGCTGTAATTATCGGCGATCTTCATGGCCAGTGCGCCGGAATTATGACATACCGGCGTTTCCGCTATCCTGATCTCAGAACTGCCTTTGAACCAGCGGTTGAGATCTGCCGTAATATGAATCTGTTCCTGCTTACCTGTTCCGGATGTATCAAGGTGGATCATTCTTGCCGCATTGATTCCATTTCGGAAACCCCCGATATCAAAAGTAAAACGATGTCCCGCAGAGGCAGAAGCATCAGAACTGCCTTCCAATTTTGCCATGATATAACCCGTGTTCCAGGTCCAGAACATCCCATTGGAAGGATCCAGTGCGCCGGTTTGCACACCCGATACGTTCCGGGTACTATCTACACCCAGCAGGAACCCAATGCTGCTGATGGAAATATCCGGAACGGTTAAGATGATCGTTTTTGATAAGGAATTAGCTTCATCAACGAGAAAATACTGAACGGGTAATACAACCGTATTGCCCCTGGTATCCGTTACCGAAAAATTAGAAACATAATATTTAAACTTTTCAACCGTGATGGTTTCACCGAGAATGTTTTTTACCGGGCTGCTTAGCACCAGTTCTTCGTTTCCGAGTTTGTGATGAAAGAACAGGGTAATTTTTTTCTGCGGCAGATGGGGTTTACCGGCAGCTGTAAAACCGGTGGTCACCGCAATCAACAGGATCATATAAAGCAGCGCGGCGGGTGTTCTCATAAATAATCATTCCTGTTTATTTTCCTGCGTTGTTCTTTATTAAAAGTAGTTTGCTTTTTACTCTCCAGTCTTTTTTCTTTCGAAGCTTTGGTGGGTTTGGTAGGTCTGCGAACCTTGTGTTTTGTTAGGGCAGCGGCCAGTAAGCGGTTTATTTTGCTGATCACTTCCTGTTTATTACCCAGTTGTGATCTTTCTGTTTGTGATTTTACCAGGAGATAGCCTTCATCGGTGATCTTATTGTATAATTTTTGAGAAACCAGCATTTTTTGTTCTTCCGTTAACAGTTGCGATGCAGCTACCAGCCAACGGCCCTCCACCATGGTTTCCACCTTGTTTACATTTTGCCCACCCTTACCGCCACTGCGCGCAGTCTGGAACAGGATCTCCGGTGTAATGTCTATCTTCATCCTGATAAAGTTCGGATAAAAACTGTTAAGAGATCATGAGAATTATCATCCAGCGCGTTAGCGAAGCATCCGTTACGGTAGATGGAAAGATCACCGGGGAAATTAAAAACGGCCTGCTGGTTTTACTGGGTATTGAAGATGCTGATACAGGCGAGGATATCCTATGGCTGAGTAACAAGATCGTGAACCTGCGGATATTCGCTGATGAAAATGGGGTGATGAACCTCGGGATCAAAGAAACAGGGGGCGATATATTATTGGTGAGCCAGTTTACCCTGTATGCCAGCACCCAAAAAGGCAACCGGCCTTCTTACAGTAAGGCATCCAAACCCGCTATTGCTATTCCATTGTATGAGAGAATGATACAACAACTGGAAGACGATCTCGGCAAAAAAATAGCGACAGGAATATTTGGCGCGGATATGAAAGTAAAACTGCTCAATGATGGGCCGGTAACGATTGCCATAGATTCAAAAAACAGGGAATAAATAAAATTCGGGTTATGACAATAAGTGAAGCACAACAACAGGTAGATACATGGATCAAAACGAAAGGCGTCAGGTATTTTACTGAACTAACCAATCTCGGCATCCTGATGGAAGAAGTAGGAGAACTGAGCCGTTTACTGGTACGTACCTATGGAGAACAGTCTTTTAAAGAATCAGATAAAGGAAAGGAGCTGGCCGATGAAATGGGGGATGTATTATGGGTATTGCTTTGTCTTGCCAATCAAACAGGGGTTGACCTTACCAGCGCTCTCCAAAAGAATTTTGAAAAGAAAAATACCAGGGATTCGGACAGGCACCTGGATAACGAAAAACTCAGATAAAGGGTAAAGCGCCAAATGCTAATCTCTACATGTAAACTTATAGATTGGCATTTGGCATTCCCACTTATTATTTAAAGATGCTTTTTCTCTTCGCCATCTTTTCGATTTCCGCTACTGTTCTGGGCGAGCCGGCGGAGAGGTTTTTATATCCTTCAGGCGTGATCAGTACATCATCTTCGATCCTTACGCCAATGCTCCACCATTTTTTATCGCATTTGCTTCCGGGAGCAATATAGATACCCGGCTCAACTGTAAATATGGCGCCTGCGGCAAGCGGTCCGGGACTGCCCATATCATGTACATCGAGGCCCAGGTGATGTGAAGTGCCGTGCGGGAAATAAGTTCTTACCTCGGCGTCCGTTTTAATAATACCCAAATCCTTTAATCCGCGGGCAATAACCCTTGCGGCTGCTAAATGCGGCGCACGGAAAGAATTACCCGGTTTGCATTGCAGGAAAGCAGAATCCTGGGCCTCGAGTACCAGCTCATAAATGATCTTTTGTTCGGGCGTGAATTTACCATTCACAGGAATGGTGCGTGTTACATCGGCGCTGTAGCCATGGTATTCGGCGGCACAATCGCTTAATAAAAGATCTCCGTCTCTCATCAGCCGCTGGTTACTCTCGTAGTGAAGGATACAACTGTTCTCACCAGATCCGGCAATACTCGGATAACCCTCGAACTCGGCCCCGTTTTTCTTAAAAAAATATTCCATCACAGCCTGCGCCTGGTATTCGGTCATGTTAGGTTTAACCGCCTTCATCACTTCGTTATGTCCCTCAACACTCATGGCGGTTACTTTCTCCATCAGAACGATCTCTTCCGGTTGTTTGATGCCCCTGAGTTTTTGCATGATCGCTGTGGTGGTGCGGGTAGCAACCGGTGTTTTAGCCGTATTAATCAGGCTGTCTGTAATATCCGCCATCCTGCTTAATGGATCAGGGTTCCGGTTGAATTTTGAAAGGATCTGTTCATTCCTGAAAAGTGTTAATACAGAATCAACCCTGCCGAGATCAAGTATAGCAGCACTGAATTGATCATTGGTAAACACATTATCGAACCGGTATCTTGCTTTCACACCATCAACACCCAGGATTTTACCCGTCCACATTTCTCTTGACGGGTTGCGGGGTTGCACAAACAAGAATTCAGTGCCGGTTTTGTCAAGGATCGTCACAGGTTCCTTAAAGATCAGCAGCAAAGAATTGGGTTCTTCCAGTCCTGTGAAGTAATAGAAATTCTTGCTTTGCGCATATACATAATCCACGTCATTATTACGCGTTCGTACCTGTGAAGCAAAAAAGATGCCTACCGAATTCTTAGGCATCATATCCCTGAAAGCGGCCCTGCGCCCGGCATGAAAAGCAGGGCTGAGGTAATCAGACGGGTATTCGGTCGTTTGCTGCGCCTGGATAAACAAGGGCGCCCATAGGGCAATTTGTAATAAACAGTATACTTTCTTAAGCATGTTCTGGTTGTTTTAGATGGCTTTAAAACTAAATTTTTTATTGATATGCCTGTCATTTTTTGGATGAATGAAATAAAAAAGAGGCAGTAACGCTTAAAAGACCTGTTTCCGCGTTTCGCAGAGCAAGCCTAAAAGCATATTTTTGCCGCCGTTATGAGCACACAAACCGATAATCAGTTCCAGGCAATTGTTTCGCATGCAAAAGAGTATGGCTTTGTATTCCCGAGTAGTGAAATCTACGACGGTTTGGCCGCTGTGTATGATTATGGCCCATATGGAAGCGAATTGAAGAAAAACATCCGTGATCACTGGTGGAAAAGTATGACGCAGATGCATGAGAACATCGTGGGTATCGATGCCGCTATTTTTATGCACCCCACTACCTGGAAGGCCAGCGGGCACGTAGATAATTTCAGCGACCCGATGATCGATAATAAAGACAGCAAAAAGCGGTATCGTGTGGATCACCTGCTGGAAACAAAGGCAGAGGAGCTGAAAGAGAAAGGAGAGGAGGGTGCTAAATTGGCGGAGGCGTTGTTAGCAAGCATGGATAGTTTACTGGCCGCCGAAGATTTTGCCGGGTTAAAACAACTGCTCACAGATCAGAAGATCGTTTGCAGTGTAAGTGGAACGGCCAACTGGACTGATATACGCCAGTTCAACCTTATGTTTTCTACAAAACTCGGTTCTGTTGCGGAAGATGCAGATACGATCTACCTGCGCCCCGAAACGGCACAGGGCATTTTTGTAAATTTTCTGAATGTGCAGAAAACCGCCAGGATGAAGATCCCCTTTGGTATTGCACAAACGGGTAAGGCATTCCGTAATGAAATTGTGGCCAGGCAATTTATCTTCCGTATGCGGGAGTTTGAACAGATGGAAATGCAGTTCTTTGTTCGACCGGGCACGGAAGGTGAGTGGTACCAATACTGGAAGCAGGCACGTCTTCAATGGCATCTGGCGCTGGGAATCTCACCCGATAAATACCGGTACCATGATCATGTGAAACTGGCGCATTATGCCAAAGAAGCCTGTGATATCGAATATGAATTTCCTTTTGGGTTTAAAGAAGTGGAAGGCATTCATTCACGAAGCGATTTTGATCTTACGCAGCACCAGTTATTCAGTAAAAAGAAACTGCAGTATTTTGATACGGAGATCAACCAGAATTATGTTCCTTATGTGGTGGAAACTTCGATTGGTTTAGACAGGATGTTTTTACTCATCATGGC
>JANXRX010000084.1 GCA_025352905.1 Bacteroidota bacterium
ACCCGATCGTCGCGGTGTTGCTGGGGTGGTTGTTAGCGGGCGAGGCGGTGACGTTGAATGTGGGCATCGCGGCCACGATGGTCATTGGAGCGGTGATGCTGGTGGATCGAGGGACGGCGCGGCTGCGCGAGGAAGAAAAAGCGCTCGAGCCGGAAGAGATTGAACCCGTCGCGCCCGCGACCTAGATATCGCGCGAAGAGCGAAAGTGCCGCGCCGTTGCTGCGCGATTACTCGTCAGACGCGCTGGATACTTTTAGCACGGCCAGGAACGCCTCCTGGGGTATATCCACTTTGCCCACACGCTTCATGCGGCGTTTGCCTTCTTTTTGTTTTTCGAGGAGTTTTCTTTTACGGCTGATATCACCTCCATAACATTTGGCGGTAACATCTTTACGCATGGCGCTGATATTTTCACGGGCGATCACCTTGGCGCCGATGGCAGCCTGGATCGCGATCTGGAACTGTTGCTTGGGTAAGAGCTCTTTTAATTTTTCACATAACCTGCGGCCAAAATCTTCTGCACGGGCGCGGTGTATCAGGGCGCTCAACGCGTCTACTTTTTCGTTATTGAGCAGGATATCCATCTTAACAATATCTGCCTGGCGGTAATCGATCGGTGTATAATCAAAGGAAGCATACCCACGGGTGGAGCTTTTCAGCTTATCATAAAAATCGAATACGATCTCCGTTAAAGGCATTTCAAATACCAGTTCTACCCGCGTAGGGGTTAAATAGCTCTGGTTGATCAGGTTACCGCGTTTGCCGAGACAGAGCGTCATGATATTACCGATATAATCCGGTTGCGTAATGATCTGCGCACGGATAAAAGGCTCTTCAATCTTAGCAACCTTTACAGGGTCGGGCATTTCGGCCGGGTTGTTCACGATTATCTTTTCGTTACGCGTGGTATATGCGATAAAACTTACGTTAGGTACGGTAGTGATCACGGTTTGATTGAACTCCCTTTCCAGTCTTTCCTGGATGATCTCCATATGTAATAAACCAAGGAAACCGCAACGGAAACCAAAACCAAGCGCCTGCGAGGTTTCAAGCTCAAATACTAAGGAAGCGTCATTCAGCTGCAGTTTGCCCATACAATCCCGCAATACTTCAAAATCATCCGTATTTACCGGGAATATACCAGCGAATACCATCGGCTTTACTTCTTCAAAACCATTGATCATTTCACCGGGATTATTGGCAAGGGTAATGGTATCGCCCACTTTTACTTCTTTGGCATTCTTGATACCAGTAATGATATAACCCACATCTCCTGCTTTCACCTCATCTTTCGGTGTCATGCTGAGTTTCAGTACCCCCACTTCATCCGCAAAATAATCGCTGCCCGATGCCACAAAGCGGATCTTATCGCCTTTCTTCAGCACCCCGTTCATGATACGGTAATAGACGATAATACCCCGGAAGCTATTAAATACGCTGTCGAAGATCAGGGCTTGTAAAGGAGCTTCATAACTTCCCTTTGGCGCGGGTATCCTTTCAATGATCGCTGTTAAGATCTCTTCGATACCGATCCCCGTTTTACCGCTGGCCAGCAGGATATCCTCCTGTTTGCAACCGATCAGGTCTACGATCTGGTCGGTTACTTCTGGGATCTTTGCCCCGTCCATATCTATCTTATTGATCACAGGAATGATCTCAAGATTATTGTCAATAGCAAGGTATAAGTTGCTGATAGTCTGTGCCTGGATACCCTGTGAAGCATCCACCAATAATAGAGCCCCCTCGCAGGCCGCCAGTGCCCGGCTCACTTCATAGCTGAAATCCACATGGCCCGGTGTATCTATCAGGTTCAATACATATTGCTCCCCTTTATACAGGTAATTGATCTGTATCGCATGACTTTTAATAGTGATCCCTTTTTCACGTTCCAGGTCCATATCATCCAGCACCTGGTTCATCATATCCCGCTCGCCAATGGTCTTGGTATGCTCCAGCAACCTGTCGGCGAGCGTACTTTTCCCATGATCAATATGCGCGATAATGCAAAAATTCCTGATATTCTTCATAAGGCTGCAAAGATATGTGTGAATGGCAAGATGGAATGTAAAAGTTGTGTAGATTCAATACATGATTCGGGATTTCTGCCCATTTTCAAATTTTTAAATCTTCAAATTTTCAAATTAACAATGCTGTTAAAGAACCCCAACAAAAAGGCCCAGGTAAACAACGAAACCGGTCTCGGCACCAATACGGCCCTTAGCGGCGGACGTTTTTTTAACAATAACGGTACGGCCAATATGGATGTTACCGGTTTGCCTTTCTGGGGAAGGCTCAACATCTATCATTCACTGCTAACGATGCCTACCTGGCGTTTCCTTGCTTTTATATTCCTTTCCTTTGGTTTGATCAACCTGCTTTTTGCCTGCCTGTACCTTTCAATCGGTATTGACCACCTCGGTGGTATGGTAGCGGGCACCGATGCGGAAAAGTTCGGCGAAGCTTTTTTCTTCAGTGCGCAGACATTTACCACCGTCGGTTATGGCCGTATCAACCCGATGGGGTTCAGCGCCAGCCTCACCGCCTCCCTTGAGGCCCTGATTGGATTAATGAGTTTTGCATTGGTAACAGGACTGCTATACGGCCGTTTTGCCCGCCCGAGGGCCTATATCCGGTATAGCAGTAATGCCTTACTGGTTCCTTTCAGGGATGGGATTGCGCTGATGTTCCGGATGGTTCCTTATACCCGTAATTACCTGGTGAATGTAGAAGTGAAACTGACCCTAGCCATGCGGGTGGAAGAAGAAGGACAGGTAAAGAACCGTTTTTATAATGTTCCCCTTGATATCGCCAAAGCCACTACTATGACAGCCAACTGGACCCTAGTACACATGATCAATGAAGAAAGCCCTTTTGCCGGGTTCAGCAAACAGGATCTGATTGTTGCGCAGGCAGAACTATTGGTATTTGTGCAGGGATTTGACGAGAGTTTTTCCAATACCGTTATTTCACGCGCCTCGTATGGTAACGAGGATTTTGTGTATGGAGCAAAATTCCTGCCTATGTTCCATCCCAATGAAGACAATACGCGGACTGTGCTTCACCTCGACCGGTTGGATGATTATGTGGAAGCGGAGTTGCCGGGGGAATTGTATAAGTAGTTTTTTGCCACTGAAACAGGGAAGCACAGAAAAATTCAGCGCTTCCCTGTTTCAGTGGCATGCATTACTTCAACGCATTAATGATCGCCACAAATTCATCTGCGACCAAAGATGCGCCTCCAACCAATCCGCCATCCACATCTGGCTGGCCAAAGATCTCAACGGCGTTAGCGGCTTTTACACTGCCGCCATATAAAATAGAAATCGCATCAGCTACCGAAGCGCCATATTTTGCGGACAGTTGCGCGCGGATGAATGCATGCATTTCCTGCGCCTGCGCGCTGCTGGCGGTTTTGCCGGTTCCGATGGCCCAGATAGGTTCGTAAGCAATCACCACCTGCTGCAGTTGTTCTGCGGATAAATGGTAAAGCGATTCTGCTAATTGTTTGGCAACGTATTCATTCTGTGTATTCGCTTCCCTGATCTGCAAGGGCTCGCCGCAGCAGAAGATGGGTTGTATTTTATTTTCAAGACAGATAGTTACTTTATCGGCGAGCAACTGGTTGCTTTCCTGGAAATATTCCCTCCGCTCCGAATGTCCTATTACAACGTATGGTATGTTGAGCGATTGCAGCATCTCTACCGATACTTCGCCGGTATAAGCACCGCTTTTTTTACTATAACAGTTCTGCGCCGCTACAAATACGTTCTGTTTGCCTGAAAGTTTTTGCTGCGCCATGAACAGGTAGGGAAAGGGAACCGCGAATACGGCCTGTTGGTGCGGCTGTAAAGAATGTGGTTTGCTGATGATAGCATCAAGGAGTTCTTCGCCCTGCTGGAGGGTAAGGTTCATTTTCCAGTTGGCGGCAGCGATCTGTTTTCTCATAGGGGACACGAATTTATTTGGCTGGGTTCCCGGCAAAGATATGGGCTAAGACGGAAGCCTGTTCTTTGCTGAGCGATTGTTGTTTCATTTTTTTCCAGTTGGTAATGGCCTGTATGGCTTTGGCAAATTCATAACTGTTATGTCCCTGTTGGCCCCAGCTGAAATTATCGATTACCGTTGGCAGCAATCCGTTGCCGAATACATTACAGCTAATGCCGATCATACTCCCTGTATTGATCGAAGCATTAATAGATACCCTTGTATAATCGCCCATGATCACCCCGCATTTATTTCCAACGCCGGTATATTCTTTAGCAGCAAAATCCCATGCCTTTATCTCACCGGCCGTATTCTTTACATTGCTGTTCGTGCTTCCTGCACCAAAATTGCACCACTCGCCTACTACCGAATCGCCTAGGTATCCATCATGCGCTTTATTACTATAACCCATCATTACTGAGTTCTTGATCTCTCCGCCGCCCATACAAAAAGGACCGAGTGTAGTGGCGCCATAGATCCGGCTGTTCATTTTTACTACGCTGTTATCCCCCAGCGCAAAGGGGCCGCGGATGGCAGCGCCTTCCATGATCTCTGCATTCCGCCCGATATATAAAGGACCTGTTGACCCATTCAACAGGCAAAAGCCAAGCCTCGCTCCTTCTTCGATAAAAATATTTTCCTGGCCCGTCGCTTGCACAGTAGGCGGGATGGTTTGAGATATTCTTCCTTTTGTGATACTGGTAAAATCCGCACGGATCATTGTATCGTTCCATTGCATCAGTTGCCAGGGATGTTCTAATCTTTTTACCACCGGGTAGTCTTCGATATCCCGGAAGCCTGCCAATGAAGCAGCAGGATCAAATTGATTGAAGCCCATACCCGAGGCCCCGGCTATCAATCCATTCGCATCCGCCAGGCAGCAACCCGGCTGCATCGATAATATACGGTCGAGCAAATCATCCGTAAGCATCACCGAAGCATCGATCCAGGTATGCGGTTCTTTACCGGCAACCGGATATAAGGGCTGCAAATATGCTTCCGTATGAATAAATACCGGTTGCCCGCATAATTTTTCCCATCTCTCCCGTATAGAAAGGATCCCGAAACGGAGATCCGCTACTGCTTTTGTATAGGTAAAAGGGAAAAGCGAGTTCCGGGAGGTATTGTCGAACAGGATGATTGACATGGATGGAATAATTAATAATTAGTAATTAATAATTATTAATTACTAATTATTAATTGAACAAAAA